>DATIMA010000046.1:0-36758 GCA_035475915.1 Bryobacteraceae bacterium | reverse complement strand
TCAAGACCCCGATAGCGTTCAATTCATACGTATAGACGATTCATCTTTCTACGACATTAAATACAAGGGGGATGTGGTGACCGACATCCTTCGACACAGCATCTCTTCGGACGGAAACGAACTGCGGGTTGAGATTCTGAACCCAAAATCCGGCAATTCGCGAACACTTCTTCATTCGCGCAGGTCGGCTGAGGCACAGAGTGGAGCTGCGGCCGTCGCCGGAGACACCGGCTTGCAGCGCTTCGCCGGCACTTGGAAGGAAGACACGTCTAAGACGGTTTGGCCAGTTGACCCGGAATCAACACTCAGCTATCGGCAGAACTCTGACGGATCTCTAACACAAACATCTGCATCTGGCACATACAAGCGGGACAGTACGATTTGGCTTGATGGAAAGTCGCACGTCGTGAAGAATACTACGTGGGTTGATGGAAAGTTGGACGAAGACAAGGACGACCCAGGACTGACAAACACCTGGATCGAAAAGGGACCGTCTGCCTGGGAGCAAAAAGCGTTCAGAGATGGAAAACTTCTATTAGTTAGGGTACGGGAAATCGGACCCGATAACCGAACGCTGACCGAAACCGAAACCGAGTATAGCCAGAATGGAACTTCCAGCCAAAGCATTACCGTATATCAGAGGACCACGAACACAACCGCATTCTTGGGAACGTGGAAGCCGATTTCAGCACGAGACGTTACGCCGGACGTTATGGAGATAAGCTTTGATGGCGACGGCACACTGAACTGGCACGAGTTCGCCCTGGATTATCGCTTTTCCGCTAAGTTCGACGGCAAAGACTATCCTGTGACGGGTCCTGCCGTGAATCCCAAGTTGCGCGAAACGCTAATGAAGATTGACGATCACGCTTGGGAGGACATTGTCAAAGACGGGGAAAAGCCGTCTCAAGTGCGTATCTGGAGACTTTCCCCCGACGGAAATGCCATCAGCTTTACAAATGTCGATCTGACATCTTCGACTCCACTCGCGACGAGCGCTGTCTATAACCGTTCAGTGATGCAGCGCAAAGCTGAATAAGTCCATCGGTCGCTTCCGGGGGTGATGCGGTCAAAACCCGCCCGATTGATCTTATCAGCAAGGCCGAGTTTGAGCGTAGCTGATCTGCCGGTTACGCTCGCTGTTCGCATCAAAGGTTTTCGAGAGCTCGCACCCGAAGCCGCGTCGGGCGGCTACCTAATCCTTTTTTATTGCCTTCTGAAACGCGACTTCTCTCCCTCCGTTTGCAGTGCGAGCAAAATTTTTATACCCAGGCGAGAGCTATTATTGCGAAAACAGAAGATTTCTGGAGCCGATCGTTTTATAATCTCCCTTTAGTACTCGCACTATTCCGGTAGCCCCTTCCTATGGCACAACTCTTTCGACCCAGCTCGAACACGATTGCGAAGGTCTCGATTGCCTTGGTAGTCCTTTCGGCCGGCTCCCTGCTCGCGTTCGCGTACGTTATGGATCGTGGTGGCTGGATCACCAGCGTGCGAGTCGCGCCGGAACAGCCCATCATGTTCAGTCATAAGCACCACGTCAAGGATGACGGGATCGATTGCCGGTACTGCCATACCGGCGTAGAGACTTCGAGCTATGCGGGTCTACCTCCCACCGAAACGTGCATGACGTGCCATTCGCAGATCTGGAATACAGCCTCTGCGACCCAGCCAATACGGGACAGTTGGGCAAGCGGCAAATCTATCGAATGGACGCGCGTTCACGACCTGCCGGATTTCGTCTATTTCAATCACAGTATCCACATCAACAAGGGCATTGGCTGTTCTACCTGCCACGGCCAGGTGGATGAGATGCCGTGGCTATATAAGGTCAACACGCTGAACATGAATTGGTGTGTGAACTGCCACCGTAATCCGGCCCAATTCATCCGCCCCAGATCAGAGGTATTTAATGTCGATTACCAGTACCCGGCCAATCAGGCGCAACTCGGAGCGCAACTTGTGAAGGAGTATCACGCAAAGTCTTTGACCGATTGCGTAACTTGCCACCGATGAAAGACACTCCGAATTCTGAACACGCGCGCCACGCGCATAACGGGGATGGCGGTTCGGCAAGCAGCCCGGGGTTGCCTGACACGACGTTAGTTCCGCTTGAGTCCTTATTAGAGCCGGTGCGCCAGAAAGTGGATGTGGAAGCGCTGCGGGAGAAATTGGCTTCCGGACGCGGGCCGGCCTTCTGGCGCACTCTTGAAGAAGCGGCCGAAACGCAAGACCTGAAGGAATATATCGAGCAGGAGTTTCCGGGTCTGTCCGGACAAATTCCGCAAGGTGTAGACCGGCGGAGCCTTTTGAAAGTGATGGCGGCATCACTGGCAATGGCCGGCGCAGCCGCATGTACGAAGCAGCCGAAAGAGCTGATCGTTCCGTATGTCCGGCAGCCGGAGAACGTCATCCCCGGCGTTCCGCTGTTCTACGCGACCGCAATGTCGGTCGGTGGTTACGCGCGCGGTTTGCTGGTAGAGAGCCATCTCAACCGCCCGACGAAGGTAGAAGGAAATCCCGACCATCCGGCCAGCTTGGGATCGACGACAATCTTCGAGCAAGCGTCAGTTCTGAGTCTCTACGACCCAGACCGTTCCGAAAGCGTTTTGCGCGAAGGGCGCATGGATGTGTGGGGAAAGTTCGCCGGCGCGCTGAGCACAGAGGCACAGGAACTAGGCCTTCGTAAGGGTGAAGGTCTGGCCATCTTAACGGGTGTGGTCACATCTCCGACCCTGATCAGCCAGATGGAGGCGCTGCGTACGCAATGGCCCAAAGCCAAATGGTACGTGCATGAGCCGTCGGTGAATCTGGCGATTGCAGGCGCGGCGCGGAAAATTGCGGGCAGAAATGCGTTCGTCTCTTACGATCTAACCAAGGCCGATGTCATCGTTAGCCTGGAGAGCGATTTCCTGAACACCGGTCCGGCCGCGCTGGCTTATGCGCGCCAGTTCGCCGGAAAACGGGCGGTCGATAACGGCCAGACGCCCTGCCGCCTCTACGCCATCGAAGCCACGCCATCGGTTAGCGGATCGCTTGCCGATCATCATCTGCCGGTAAAGAGCAGTGCTGTGCCGGCCATTGCGTATCAACTGGCTAAGGCGTGCGGGGTAAATGCCCCCGATCCGGGCACTCCCACGCCGGAGTGGCTGAACGCGGTTGCGCAGGATTTACTCAAATCGAAAGGCCGGTGCGTGGTTCTTCCCGGCGAGTTCCAGCCCGAGAGCGTACACCTGGCCGCCTACGCCGTAAACGCCGCTCTGGGCAATATCGGCCAGACGGTGAACGTATATGAAGGTGTTGAGCCGGACAACACGTTTTCGATCGAAGATCTCACCCACGATCTGAACGACGGCCGCATTGAAACGCTGCTGATCATCAGCCAAAACCCCGTCTACTCTGCGCCGGCATCGCTCAACTTCGAGCAGGCCATTCGCAAAGCCCGGATGGTGGTGCGGCTGGGGCAGTATTATGACGAAACGTCGCGATGGAGCCACTGGCATGTGCCCGAAGCGCACTACCTGGAAACGTGGTCAGATTTGCGAGCGTTCGACGGAACGGTTACTATTCAGCAGCCGCTGGTTGAGCCGTTGTACAACGGCAAGTCCGCGCACGAACTTTTATCGATCCTGCTGGGAAAGCCAGACCAGAACTCGCATGAAATCGTGAAGGGATACTGGCAGAGTCAGATTAAGGGCGATTTCGAAAGAGCCTGGAAGACTTCGCTGCATGATGGCTGGATTGCGGGCAGGGGATCGGCCACGCTGAATGGCCGGGTTGCCGCGCTTCCCGCTCTTCCGGCCCAAACCCTCAGCGGAACCGAGATCGTCTTCAGGCCGGATCCGACGATTGGCGACGGGAGTTGGGCGAACAACGGATGGCTGCAGGAGTGCCCCAAGCCGCAGAGCAAAATGACTTGGGACAACGTGGTTGCCGTGAGTCCGAAGAACGCCGGAAAATTAGGCGTCGATAAGGGCGACATGCTCCGCGTGACGGTGAACGGCAGGCAGGTTGTTGGACCCACCTGGGTGCTCCCTGGACATGCTGAAGATTCGTTTACCGTGTATTTCGGCTACGGACGCACTATGTCCGGCCGAGTCGGAACGAAAATTGGTTACAACGCGTACGCCGTTCAGGATGCGGCCGCTCCCTTCTTTGCAGGTGGATCGATCGAAAAGACCGGCGAGCATTACCGGATTGCGAATGTCCAGGAAACCCAGACCATGGCTGGCCGCGATCCGATTCGTGCAGCCGATCTGGCCGAGTATCGCGAGCATCCGGATTTCGCGACAAAGGAAGCGGAGCAGAAGCCGCTACCGAAGAGTCTGACGCTCTACCCCAATGAGTGGCATTACAACGGCTACAAATGGGGCATGGCGATCGATCTGAACGTCTGCACCGGATGCAGCGCCTGCATTGTGGCCTGTCAGGCGGAGAACAATATCGCGGTGGTGGGAAAAGATCAAGTCGCCCGCGGCCGGCACATGCACTGGATTCGGGTGGACCGCTACTACGCCGGTGACCTGGATACTCCGGCGATGTATAACCAGCCGGTGCCTTGCATGCAATGCGAGAACGCCCCATGCGAGGTGGTTTGCCCGGTCGCCGCCACGGTTCATAGCGAGGAAGGCATTAACGAGATGGTGTACAACCGCTGCGTCGGCACACGCTATTGCTCGAATAACTGCCCCTATAAGGTTAGAAGATTCAACTTCTATCTGTACTCGGATTGGAACACGCAGAGTTTGTACGGCGCGCGCAATCCGGATGTAACTGTGCGCAGCCGCGGCGTGATGGAGAAGTGTTCTTACTGCGTGCAGCGTATTCAGGAACAGAAAATCAAGACAGACAAGGAGAATCGCCGGGTTGCCGACGGCGAGATCCTGACAGCTTGCCAGCAGGTCTGTCCCACCCAGGCAATTACCTTCGGCGATTTGAACGATAAAACCAGCAGAGTGGCGAAACTCCAGGCATTACAGCGAAATTACAAGTTACTGGATCCGGATCTGGACACCCGTCCTCGCACGACGTATCTCGGTTATGTTCGCAACCCCAATGAAGCGCTAAGAGGCCAGCGTGGCAACACTAGAGAATCTTGATAACAAAGAACTGATCGATCCCGGACCAGATCGGATTCTGGGGACCGGGCATGACTACGAGACGGTCACCGAACGTATCTCGGGAATCGTTTACCTGCCCTGGAAGAAGGCGCCGAAGAAATGGCTGGTCGGCGCTTTTATTTCATTTCTGTTCGTAAACCTGTTGATGCTGGCAATGTGGGTGCTGTTTGCCAAGGGCATCGGCGTCTGGGGCGTGAACATCCCAATCGGCTGGGGGTTCGCGATCGTCAACTTCGTCTGGTGGATCGGTATCGGCCATGCCGGTACCCTGATCTCGGCCATTTTGTTTCTGCTGAAGCAGGACTGGCGAACATCCATCAATCGTTTTTCTGAAGCAATGACGCTATTCGCGGTGGCTTGCGCGGGCATGTTCCCGGTGTTGCATCTGGGCCGCCCGTGGCTTGCATACTGGTTATTCCCTTATCCCAATTCGATGTGGCTGTGGCCTCAACCGCGCAGCCCGCTGGAATGGGACGTTTTCGCCGTATCGACATACGGCACCATATCGCTGGTGTTTTGGTATTGCGGCCTGATTCCCGACCTGGCAAGCATGCGTGATAATGCTCCCCATCTGTGGCAGCGCAAGATTTACGGCGTGCTTGCATTAGGCTGGCGCAGTTCCGCGATTCACTGGCACCGTTATCAGAAAGCATATTTGCTGCTGGCCGGCCTGGCGACGCCGCTGGTCCTTTCGGTTCACACGGTGGTCAGCTTCGATTTTGCAATCAGCATTCTGCCCGGCTGGCACACGACGATTTTCCCGCCTTACTTCGTTGCGGGCGCTATCTACTCCGGCTTCGCCATGGTGCTGACGCTCATCATTCCACTGCGCGCCTGGTATAACATGCGCGACCTGATTACGCTTCGGCATATCGATGCCGCGGCGAAGCTGATGTTAGGCACGGGATTGATTGTGGCCTACGGGTATGCGATGGAGGCGTTCTTTTCGTGGTACGGCGGTGATAAGTACGAAAGCTTCATGTACTGGAACCGCATGACCGGCCCGTACGGGTTTTCTTATGCGCTGCTGATCACCTGCAATATCGCGCTGCCGCAGGCGCTGTGGTCGCGCAGGGTCAGACACAACATCGTCCTGGTCTGGATCATCTCCATCATTGTGAACTGCGGAATGTGGCTGGAGCGGTTTGTGATTGTTGTTACCAGCCTGCACCGCGATTTCCTGCCTTCATCCTGGGGCATGTACATTCCGACAAAATGGGATTGGGCGACATTTACAGGCACACTTGGTTTCTTCCTGTTCCTGATCTTCCTGTTTGTGCGTTTGCTGCCCTCTATCTCAATCTTTGAAGTGCGTGAGGTGGTGCACCACGACAGGTATATGGAACGCGCTTACGAGGAGAAGTTATGAGCCACGAAGTAGTGCTCGACGAACTTCCCGCAGTTCACGGTGCGATGGCGGAGTTCGATACGCCGGAAGAGTTAGTGGAAGCCTGCGAACGGGCTTACTCAGCCGGCTTCCGCCGAATGGATGCTTACGCTCCTATGCCGGTAACCGGCTTGGCTGAGGCCATCGGATATAAGAAGAACAATGTCGCGCTATGCGTCTTGATCGGCGGCATCTTCGGCGCATGCGGCGGATTCGGGCTGCTGGAATGGATCACGGTGGTAGCCTACCCGCATAATGTGGGTGGACGTCCTCTAAATAGCTGGCCCGCTTACATCCCGATTACCTTTGAGTGCATGGTATTGATCGCCGGGTTAACTTCACTCATCTGCATGCTCGCAATGAATGGTTTGCCACAGCCTTACCACCCCGTTTTCAACGTCGAGGCGTTCGAACGGGCTTCCATTGATAAGTTTTTCCTGTGCATCGAATCGTCCGATCCGCAGTTCAGCATAGGCGCGACCAGCGAGTTCCTTCGCGATTTGGGCGGAAAAGAGGTGACGCTTGTTCCAGCCTAGAGGGGCGCTGATCGGCGTCTTGGGTGCGCTGCTGTTCGCCAGCGCGTGCCGCAATGACATGCATAATCAGCCCAAATACAAAGCCTTCGCAGCGACGAATTTCTTCGGCGACCGTCGGTCCGAACGGCCGGCTATTGAGGATACGGTTGCTCGCGGTCAGTTGCATCTGGATGAGGCGCGCTACACCGGCAAGCTCAACGGCAAAGATGTCGATTTCTTTCCGATTCAAATCACGCGCGCGGATGTGCTGCGCGGGCAGGAACGGTTTAATATTTACTGCTCGCCCTGCCATGGCCGCCTCGGCAATGGCCACGGAATGGTTGTGGCGCGCGGGCTGCACCAACCGCCGAATTACGCCGATCCTCGATTGGTGAGTGCGCCGGTGGGACATTTTTTCGACGTGATGAGCAATGGCTATGGAGCGATGTACAGCTATGCTTCGCGCGTGGCGGTGGATGACCGCTGGCGGATTGCGGCATACATTCGCACGCTGCAGATGAGCCAGAACGCGCCTGCGGCGCTGGCTCAGCAGGGGATGAATTTGCAGCCGGCAAACACGAATAAAGAGAATGCGGGCGCGACCGGCGGCGGTCCGGCTGGAGGTATGAAGTGAGTAACCACGGACATGGGCAAGCCCTTCCCATTCCAGATATCAGGCTTGGGCCCAAAGCGGCCAGTGTAGAACGAATTTCGGGCGTTATCGGCGGGCTTGGAATCCTGCTGTGCGTAGCGGGTTTCTTTGCGAACCGGGCGGAATTCTTCCAATCCTATCTGTTCGCGTTCTTGTACTGGGGCGGCTTCACGCTGGGCGGTTTGGGCGTTCTGGTTCTGAATCACACAGTCGGGGGCCGCTGGGGCGTTACTTCGCGGCGTTATGTGGAGGCGCAAATGCGCACCCTGCCGTTCATTTTCCTGTTATTTCTGATTCTGTTGATCGGGTTGAAGGACCTTTATCCGTGGACGCACATCTCCACCGTCTCAGACCCCGTCTCGCGTGACATTCTGTACCACAAGGTAGGCTATCTCAACGTGCCATTTTTCATCGTGCGCACGATCGCCTACTTCGCCATCTGGCTGTTCTGGGGCCTGCGCGTATACCGCATGTCCGATCAGCAGGACCGGACCGGAGATCCGACCATTCGGGAACGCATGCGCAGATTCTCCGCTCCCGGATGCCTGATTGTGACCTTCACGGTAACCTTTGCTTATATTGACTGGATTCTGTCCGCTGACGCGCAGTTCTTTTCGACGATTTACGGCGCGATGCTGCTCTTCGGCGACGTGCTGCAAACCTTCGCGCTGACGATTCTGGTTCTGATTCTGACCTCGCGCCGTGATCGCTTCGGCGGCCGCATTAATCCGGTGATCCTGCACGATCTGGGGAACATGATGTTTGCGTTCACAATTTTCTGGACGTACCTCTCAGTTTCGCAACTGATTATTGTCTGGCCGGCGAACCTGCCCCAGGAGATCCAGTGGTACCTGGTTCGCGTGCGCGGGGGCTGGACGATTGCGGCCTGGTTGGTAGCGACAGCGATGTTCCTGGTGCCCTTTCTCGGGCTGCTCTCACAGGCTCGCAAGCGCGATCCCAAGCGCCTGATGCGGGTAGCGATCTGGATTCTCGCCGCGCGCGTGGTGGAGATGTTCTGGATTGTCGAACCGACTTTCCGGACCAAGGGCTTCGCAATTTACTGGACCGATTTCGCCGCTTTCATTGGAATCGGCGGAGTCTGGGTCTTCCTATTCCTCGGTCATCTTCGGCGTCGTCCGCTGCTGCCGTTGCACGATCCACGAGTGATGGATCCTCTTCCGGAGATGGCAGCATGAAGCGGCAGGTTCCAGAGGCAAAAGAGAACGAACTGGTCCATTTCCACGGACCAAAAGCTTCCGATCCGGTCCGTGGCCACGCGGGCACCAGCTACGAAGGCCGCGACGCTACAACCGGGTTGGTGCTCTGGTCGTTGGCGATTATTGGCGGAACGCTTGTCATTGTCTTTGTGCTGATCATCGGAATTCAGAAGTGGTTGCAGACGAACAATCCGCCCGGAGAACTGGCGAGTCCCTTAGCGCCATCCCGGGTGATAGCGCCGGCGCCGCAGATACAGGTGCATCCTTGGGAAGATCTGCCCGAAATGCGGGCGGATGAAGATCGACTTTTAAATAGCTATGGAAAATATAAGGATGGGCGCTTCCATATTCCTATCAATGTGGCGATGAATTCAGTGCTTCCGACCTTGAAGATCGCGCCGAATGCGCCCCAGGGGTTGACGACACCCGGCGGCGAGGGCCGCGATTTTGCGCGAGGCCTCAACGATATGCCTCCACCCTACCGGAGGCCGCAGATTCAGGGAGAGATTCAGAAACATGTCAAGTAAGTTGCTTGTGAGCGCGTGTATTGCGCTAGCGGGCGCCGGTGTTCTGAGTGCTCAATACGGTCGCCCCACTCTTACCAAAGGAGTCACGATCGAGCAGAAGCTAAACGCGCCGGTTCCGCTCGATCTGACGTTTCATGACGAGTCGAACCGGACAGTCGCGCTTTGGAAGTACTTTGGCGATAAGCCGGTCGTGCTTTCGATGGTTTACTTCACTTGCCCGAGCCTTTGTCCCATGAGCTTGCACGAAACGGTGATGAGCCTGAAACGTGTTTCCTTGAAACCGGGACGCGATTACAACGTGGTTGTCGTGAGCTTTAACCCGGCCGACACGCCGGCTCGCGCCGCGGAAACAAAGGCCAAGTACAGGACGGAGTTCGCCAGCGGCGATCATGCCCGCAACGCTTCGCAATTCGATGAAGGATGGCACTTCCTCACGGGAGATCAGGAATCCATCAAGCGGCTGACGGATGCGGTCGGATTTCGATACCGGTTCGATGTAAAAACTCAACAGTTCGTGCACGCCGGCGGAATTATGGTCGCAACTCCCGATGGGAAGCTCTCGCGATATTTATACGGAATTGATTATGCACCCGCGGATCTGCGAATGGCTCTGGTTGATGCTTCCCAACATAAAATCGGCAGCCCCGCCGATTACGTTCTGCTCTTCTGCTTTCATTACGATCCGTCCCAGGGCAGATACTCGCTGGCCATCGTGAACGTAATTAAGATTGCCGGATGCATGACGGTCGTGATGCTGGCTGGATTGATTTACCTGTTAATGCGAAACGATAAGAAGAAAGTTCAGGCCAGGACCTGGAAGGAGGCGCCGCATGTTGGGTAGCCTTCTACCAGTCATAGCGGCCTTGCCTCTACTGCCGGAGCGCGGTGCGAGCCAGGCCGGAGATATCGACGCACTCTTCTGGTTCATTACGGCCGTCTGCGCCCTGATGACGCTGCTCATCTTCGTCGGCGTCATTGCTTTTGCCTATAAATACCGGCGGCGTCAAAATGCGCATGCGGTGCAGATTGAAGGTTCCACAAAGCTGGAGTTGACCTGGTCGATTCTTCCATTCCTGGTCATGCTGGTCATGTTTGCATGGGGTGCCGATCTTTACTTTAAGGCGCAAAATCCACCCAAGGATGCAATGGAAGTGTTCGTAACAGGCAAGCAGTGGATGTGGAAGATACAGTATCCCGACGGAACGCGCGAGATCAACGCGCTGCACGTTCCGGTTGGCCAGCCAGTGAAGCTGACGATGGCGTCAGAGGACGTGATTCACAGCTTCTCGATTCCTGCGTTTCGGGTCCGGCACGACGTGATCCCAGGGCATTACGACACTCTTTGGTTTACCGCGACGAAGGCCGGCCGCTACCATCTCTTCTGCACGGAATACTGCGGCAACCAACACGCCGGAATGATCGGCTGGGTAGATGTGATGGAGCCGCGTGAATACGCAAACTGGGCCAGCGGAGGCGGCGCCGGCGGAACGCTCGCCGAACAGGGGCAGCAGTTGTTCCAGCAGAACGGCTGTTCTACCTGCCACCAAATGGAGCAGCAGGGCCGCTGCCCCATCCTGAAAGGCATCTACAATAAGCCCGTTCAGCTTGCCGACGGACGCACGGTGATTGCTGATGACGCATATCTGCGTGAATCGATTCTGGATCCGAACGCGAAGATCGTGAACGGCTTCGAGCCGAACATCATGCCCAATTTCAAAGGGCAGCTCTCCGAAGAGAACGTGATTCAGTTGATCGCTTACGTGAAATCGCTTTCGCCGAGTACTCCGGCATCCCAGCAGGGCCAAGCGCCGACGACAACGCCATCTGCGGCGTCTCGGGCGGCATCCCGTGCAAATTCTGCGAAGCCGGGCCAGTCCATTCCACGGGTGAAGCAGTAAAGGATTAGATAACGATGGCAACAATAGCGCACGGAACACCGGAAATCGCTGCCGAAGAAGTCAACTATTTGAATGTCGAGCACGGCTGGAAGAGCTGGCTCTTCACCACCGACCACAAGAGGATTGCGATCCTCTATCTCATATCCATCACCCTGATGTTCTTCGTCGGGGGCTTCATGGCCGTGCTCTTCCGGATCAACCTGCTGGTGCCGGAAGGTATTTTCTCGGCGGAAACATACAACCGCCTCTTCTCGATGCACGGCATTATCATGGTGTTCTTTTTCCTGGTGCCCTCCATCCCCGCGACGCTCGCCAATTTCCTGATTCCCATCATGGTGGGCGCGAAGGATCTGGCGTTCCCGCGGATCAACTTACTAAGTTGGTACCTCTACATCATTGGCGCCGGAATCACTATGTATGCGGTCGTCCGGGGTGGCGTTGATACCGGCTGGACATTTTACGCTCCGTACAGCAGCACCTATTCCAATTCGTACGTTCTGGGCGCAATTTTTGGCATCTTCATGGCCGGGTTCTCCTCGATTCTAACCGGGCTCAACTTCATTGTTACGGTTCACAAAATGCGCGCGCCCGGAATGAGCTGGTCGCGCCTGCCCCTGTTCGTATGGTCAAATTACGCCACCGGCTTGATTCAGGTTCTTGGTACTCCGGTGCTTGCGATTACCATGCTGCTGCTGGCCTTTGAGCGGATGGCTCACGTCGGCATCTTCGATCCGAATATCGGCGGTGATCCCATTCTCTTCCAGCATCTGTTCTGGTTCTATTCGCACCCGGCCGTGTACATCATGATTCTTCCGGGAATGGGTGTTATCAGTGAGATTGTCTCGTGCTTTTCGAGAAAGCGAGTCTTCGGATACAACTTCGTCGCGTTCTCCAGCATGGCAATTGCAGTGCTGAGCTTCGTGGTCTGGGGGCATCACCTCTTTCTGACCGGCGAGAGCATGTACGTGAGCCTCGCATTCTCGTTCCTGAGCATGGTGGTTGCGGTCCCTTCAGCAATCAAGGTGTTCAACTGGACGGCGACCATGTACAAAGGTTCGGTTTCGTTCGATACGCCCATGCTGTACGCTTTCGGGTTTATCGGACTGTTCACCATCGGCGGGCTGACCGGTCTGCATCTGGCTTCCCTCGCCACTGACGTTGCAACCCACGGAACGTATTTCGTCGTGGCGCACTTTCACTACGTGATGGTGGGCGGCATGGTCATGGCGTTCATGGGCGGCCTGCACTTCTGGTGGCCCAAGATGACCGGCCGCATGTACCCTGAAGCGTGGGGGAAATTTGCGGCCCTGATCGTGTTTATCGGATTCAATCTTACGTTCTTCCCACAGTTCATTTTGGGGTATCTCGGCATGCCGCGGCGCTACCATGCGTATCCACCGGAATTCCAGGCTCTGAACGTGCTTTCGTCAGCAGGCGCGTCGATCCTGGGTATCGGCTATTTGATTCCGATGGTATACCTCCTCTGGTCCTTAAAGAACGGGCCCAAGGTCGGTCCAAATCCCTGGGGAGCGGCGGGTTTGGAATGGCAGATTCAATCGCCTCCTACCACCTTTAACTTTGATGAAACACCAATCGTGACCGAGGAAGCATACAATTACGGTCCGCTGGAGGAAGTCATTGGCTGAAACTGTCGTTTCCGTTGACGAACGGGCGGTGGGAGAAACCCACCTTCGCCACCATTTCGCGACCCCCGCTCAGCAAACCGACGCGGCGACGCTCGGAATGTGGACCTTCCTGATTACCGAGGTCCTCTTCTTCGGCGGTATGTTCGCCGCCTACGCGGTTTATCGCAACATGTACCTGGATGCGTTTGCCAGCACCAGCGAATACATGAACGTTGTGCTTGGCGGAACCAATACGGCCGTGCTTATCTGTAGCAGCTTGACCATGGTGCTCGCGGTACGGGCCGCACAACTCAGCAACAGAAGGCACACGATTCTGTTCCTGATTCTCACCATGATATTCGGAACGGCATTCCTGGTAATCAAGGGCTTTGAATATTACTCCAAGTGGGTAGAACACTTGGTACCCGGACCCTACTTCCACTATGCGATACCGCAGTTCCAGCAGCACGCGCAAATCTTGTTCTTCCTGTACTTCTGTATGACCGGGATGCATGCTTTGCACATGATCGTTGGGCTTGGGCTGTTGACTTTCTTGCTAACCCAGACCTACCGAAGGGTGTTCAGCGCCACTTACTTTGCGCCAATGGAGATGATTGGCCTCTACTGGCACTTCGTCGATATCGTGTGGATCTTTCTGTTCCCGCTACTTTATTTGATTGGACATCGGAAATGAGCGCCAAAGCAGACGTACACGTACATATTCCAAAAGTCAGAACCCTGGTGCTGGTGTGGCTGGCGCTGATCTGCCTGACCGGCATGACCACCGGCGTATCCTACGTTGATCTTGGCTGGATGAATATCGTTGTCGCGTTGCTGATTGCGGTATTCAAGGCCTCGCTAGTCGCGTGGATCTTCATGGGCGTTAGGCATACCACCTCTCTCACCAAATTGTTTGTGGTGGCTGGCCTGGTTTGGCTGGGCATTATGATTCTGATTACTTGCAGCGATTACAGCACCCGTAACTGGACCTACCAGGCGCAGCCGTGGGCGACGAATCCGGCGGCCGGAACCAGCCGGTAACGCGCGTATCAAGCCGTTACCGTCACGTGGAACGATGCTTGCTACCGCTCTCGCGGAAAACACACCTGTGCTCTCTAGCGACGAGGGCTTTTCTGCAATGCGAGATGTTGGAATTGAGCGGAATGAACGCGAATTGACGTCCTTTTGGAAACCGTCGAAGTTGCCTGTTGTCCAATACAAGGGAGGGCAGATGGCGGAAAGCAGCACGGACGTTATTAAGCGCTACCTGGCGGACGCAATCGCGGCTGAGAAGAATTTTGAAACGCAGGTGCATGGATTTTCCAAACAGGGGGAGGACGAAGCTGTAAAAGCCGTATTTCGCCAGCAGGCCCTCGAAACAAAGCGGCAGTGCGAACGGTTAGTCGCTCGGCTGCATAGTGTAGGGGGAAGTCCGTCCGCCACAAAGGATTTGCTCGGCCACATTTTCGGATTGAGCCTGAGGTCCATTCAGCTTGGGCACGAAAAGGAAGAGCGAGCCACCCAGAACCTGACGATTGCCTACGCGTTCCAGAACAGCAAAATTGCAATGTACGAATCGCTGGCCACCATGGCGGATGCCGCAGGAGATTCCGAAACAGCTCAGATCGCGCGCGATATTCAAGCTGAGCAGAACGCGATGGCAAAAACGATCTGGGACTTACTAACGCCCGCCGGCGCCAGCGCGTCACGTCGGGCAGCTAGCGGACCCGAGCCCGGCCATCCCGCGCCGATTACATAAACAGCGATTCCGCAACTCCTGTTGGTCGCCGCAATATCATGCTGGCGAGCCCACGACGAGTTCATATCGGCTTGCATGTTATCGTAGGAATTAACTCGCCTGCCAGGGCCCTTAGCTCAGTTGGTTAGAGCGCTACCTTGACACGGTAGAGGTCACAGATTCGAGTTCTGTAGGGCCCACCATTTCCGCCCAGTAATGGGAAGGAAAATTACTTGAATTCCAGAATTTCTTTTTCCTTGGCTTTCGCTGCCTGATCGATTTTCCCGATCTGCGCGTCCGTCAGCTTCTGGATGATATCGAGAGCCTGCCGTTCGTCATCTTCGCTGATCAGCTTATCTTTCAGCATCTTCTTGAGCTGATCGTTCGCATCCCGCCGGACATTGCGTAAGCCAACCCGGCGCTCCTCGGCGATATGGCTCAGCTTTTTTGCCAAATCGCGGCGGCGTTCCTGGGTGAGCGGCGGGATGGGGACGCGGACGATCTTGCCATCATTCGAAGGATTCAGGCCGAGATCGGCGGTGCGGATGGCCTTCTCAATCGCCGCGATCGTTGAACTATCCCACGGCTGCACGGTAATCATGGCGGGCTCGGGAACGTGCAGTTGGGCTACCTGGTTCAGCGGAACAGGCGATCCGTAGTACTCCACGCGAATGCTATCAAGAAGACCAATTGAGGCGCGCCCGGTGCGAATGTGCGCCATCTCGTTTTGCAGTTCGGTGAGTACCTTGTCCATGCGAGTGCGGGCGTTCGCCTCCACTTCTTTCACATTCTTGAATGTGCTCGCCGGAGCAGCTTGATGTTCTTGTTTCATAGGTCTTTTGTTCGCGATCAGCGAATCATGGTGCCGATCGGCTCACCCATCGCCATACGCATTATATTTCCGTGCACTTTCAGATCGAAAACCATAATGGGCATATCGTTGTCGCGGCACATGGCAACCGCGGACGCATCCATCACTCCAAGAGCCTTTGAGAGGACTTCGGTGTAGCTGACCTCCGTATACTTCACGGCGTCCAAATGCTTTTTCGGATCCTTATCGTAGACGCCATCCACGCTGGTGGCTTTGGCGATGATTTGCGCGTGGATTTCAAGACCGCGGAGCGTGGCCGCTGTATCGGTGGAGAAGTACGGATTTGAGGTGCCGGCCGCGAAAATGACCGCTCTCCCCTTTTCAAGATGACGGATCGCGCGGCGCCGGATGTAAGGTTCGGCTACCTGGTGCATCTGGATAGCGGTCATCACACGTGTTGGAACGCCAAGCCGCTCCAACGCATCCTGAAACGCCAGCGCATTGATAACGGTAGCCAGCATCCCCATGTGATCGCCCGTTACCCGGTCCATGTCGTGTGCAGCCGCGGCAACTCCGCGAAAGATATTGCCGCCACCCAGCACCAGGCCGACCTGAACGCCTTTGCGCGCTACTTCGGCTACTTCCCCCGCAAGCATCATCACGCGATCCGGATCCAAGCCGAAGGAGAGCGGCCCCGCAAGAGCCTCGCCGCTAATCTTCAAGAGAATTCGCTGATATTGTGGCATTCTGTCGAACAGACTCTGTCGCCTGTTCAGGCGTGCAAATAGGTTGAGCGCTTAAGCCGTAACCGGCACGGGGCTTTCCGCAACGCCCGGAGCATCGCCGGCGTCGCCGACCTTGTAGCGTATAAACCGCTTTACCGTGATGGTATCGCCAAGCTTCGAGCCGGCGGTTTTGATCAGCTCGCCGACCGAGATGCTGTTCTCGCGGATGAAGGGCTGCTCAAGCAGGCAGACTTCTTCGTAGAACTTGCTCATACGGCCTTCGGCAATCTTCTCCAGCATCTTCTCGGGCTTGCCTTCCCCACGCGCTCGATCGCGCTGGATCTCCCGTTCCTTTTGCAGCACGTCTTCGGGAACATCCCCTTTATCGACATACTGCGCGGGCACGGCTGCAATTTGCATCGCGATATCGCGGACAAGGGTCTGGAACTCGCCTTTACCAGCGGTTTCGGCCGACAACGTATTCACCTCAAGCAGGACGCCAATTTGCGCGCCATGATGGATGTAATCCCCGATCACGCCGTTGCCGGTCGCTTCATAAATCACGAAGCGCGAAATGTTGATGTTCTCTCCCAGCTTAGCGATCTTCGTCTTGACGAATTCGCCGACCGTGGTGTTCTGGTCTTTGGTGAATTTTTGCTCGTATAGCGCCTCGTGCTGCTTGAAGTTCGCGCGCTCTGCTTCGGTCACTTCGTCGATACGAACGATCTTAGGCTTGGTGTGTGCGATATGAGCCGCGATATCCCCGGCTAGGCTCTGAAAGTCTTCCGTGCGGGCCACGAAATCGGACTCGCAATTTACTTCCACAAGCACTCCCAGCTTGTGATCGGGGCTGATGAAGGCGCTAATAAGGCCCTGCTTAGTCGACCGGGATTCTTTCTTGCTCGCCCCCGCGATTCCGCGCTTGCGCAGCACGACTTCCGCTTCCGCAATGTCCCCATTCGCCTCCTGCAGCGCTTTTTTGCAGTCCATCATGCCCGCGCCCGTGCGTTCGCGAAGCTGCTTCACTAACTGTGCATTAATTTCCGGCATTTGATTTCCTAAAGGCTCGAACGGTCGGCCGTCAGCCCTCAGCCGTCAGCTATGAGCTACCAGCAAACAGCAGTCAGGCTGACCGCACAACGCTTCTTTTAGTATTCGCTGACGTTGGTGCTTCCAACTTCTTCGGGCGCCTCGCTGCTGGGGCCCTTGCGTGGAGGCGGTTCCGGTTCAGTCCGGGTCGCCAGGCTTTCCGACATCAATTGTTCAGCGTATTTCGGGTCGAGATACTGCGTGTACTCTTCCGGTGTCTGTTCGACGCCGGCTTCCTCTTCACTGACGATCTTCTCTGCTGCAAAATCGTGTTCGGTTGCCAGCGATCGTCCTTCGACCACCGCATCGGCGATCTTGGTCGTGAACAGCCGGATTGCCCGTAGCGCGTCATCGTTGCCGGGAATGACGTAATCCACCTGGTCGGGATCGCAATTCGTATCAACGACGGCGACTACCGGGATGCCCAGTTTGCGCGCTTCGTTGACCGCAATGGACTCCTTATTCGAGTCAATGATAAACAAAAGATCGGGCAGGCCGTTCATGTCCTTAATGCCCGCAAGATTTTGCTGCAGGTGCTTGCGTTCGCGCTCTAGCCGGCCCACTTCCTTCTTTGCGCGCCCTTCGTAGGCGTTATCGGTGGACATCGCGTCCAGGTCCTTCAGCCGCTTGATCGACCGCTGAACGGTTGAGATGTTGGTAAGCAATCCGCCCAGCCATCGTTGGTTGACATAGAATTGCGAACAGCGCGTGGCTTCTTCTGCGATCGCCTCCTGCGCCTGGCGCTTGGTGCCGACGAAAAGAACCGTCTTGCCCTGCGCGGCCATTTCGCCGACGTACCGCATGGCATCCTTGAACAGCTTGAGCGTCTTCTGCAGGTCGACGATGTAAATGCCGTTACGTTCCCCAAAGATGTACTCTTTCATCTTTGGATTCCAGCGCTTGGTCTGGTGCCCGAAGTGAACGCCGGCTTCGAGCAATTCTTTCATCGAAATAGATGGCAATCTGCCTCCTGGATTTGTTTCAACGGACGTGATCGCAAGCGGCTACGCGGCCCAAAGCGGAATTTGCGTGCTTTGCGCCAGTCCGGTTCGGCGAAGAGCTGCCTGAGGCCACTCTCCGCGGGTCTGAATGGAAAACGAGAAGAGGTACTAGCGTTTGGAGAACTGGAAGCGTTTGCGCGCGCCCTTCTGACCGTACTTCTTTCGCTCATGTGCGCGAGCATCGCGCGTTAGGAACCCAAGCTGCTTCAGTTTCCCGCGCAGTTCTGAGTTCGATTCAATCAAAGCGCGGGCAATGCCCAGGCGGGCTGCACCCGCTTGTCCGCTGATTCCGCCGCCATGCGCAAGAATCATCACGTCAAAACGCTCCGCCGTCTCGGTGGCGAGCAGCGGCTGGCGTACATAGCTGCGCGCCGATTCGTTTACAAAGTAATTCTCGAATGGCCGGTGATTGACCGTGATCTGGCCTTTTCCCGGCCGCAAAAATACCCGGGTGGTCGCCCTCTTCCGGCGGCCGGTCCCCAAATGTTGTACTAACTTCGCTGGCACTAATCTTGTTCCTTTATCTTACAATCGCCAAAGCGACTGGCTTCTGTGCCTGATGAGGATGGTTCTCTCCGGCGTAAACCTTCAGCTTGCGATACATCTGTTTGCCAAGCTTCGTCTTGGGCAACATTCCCGAAATCGCCAATTCCAGCATCCGCTCCGGGTGAGTCTCGCGCATGCGCCGTGCTCCCGTCTCAATCAGGCCGCCCGGGTATCCGGTATGCCGTCGGTATAGCTTCTGACCCTCTTTGGTCCCGGTCATTTTGACCTTGGCGGCATTGATGATCACCACGTGGTCGCCCGTGTCCATTGAAGGAACATAAATCGGTTTGTGCTTGCCCATTAAGAGCATAGCGGCGCGGCTTGCCACTCTTCCCAGGACCGCATCATTGGCATCTATCACGTGCCAGGCACGATTGATTTCATGACTGGACGGAAATTCGGTGCGCATGGACAAACTTCTTCTCTCCGCTCGAAAACTCGAACACTTTAGTCTAGCAGGCCGTAGCAAAACTCGCTTCCGCACCGTCGCGGTTTTCTAGCGGCATCATGCTACGGAACTGCGCACGCCAGTAAGCGGCGGATCACGACTCCCGCCATGCTTGACAGCTCCTGCTTCATAGTATAAAGTACTTCATGAGTAGGTATGCCGCCCAAACTTGTCCGCGATATTTACCGCCTCGGTTTTCTGGTAGCTGGTTTGTTTCTGTCGATTGAAACGGCTGCCATACTGCTTGGATATCCTACCTTTGGCCGCTACCTTGGCGTGCGCGCCTCCGCAGCCAAAGCGCGTCCCGCCATAGATCCGTCCGCGCTCCGCCTACGCTTCTGAGTGGCTAACTATCACGGAAGTCCGTTCCAGATATCGACGTGCCATTTCCATGCGTCGTCTTCCTGTCTCCAGACGACAATGTACTTGACGCTCACCTTCATCTCAGCGCCGGTCACAGTTAACTCCGCGCGTCCTCCTTCGATTAACGTTTCTCCGAATACCTGCAGATCGACTGTGGAGAGCTTCGCGGCTGTGATTCCCATCCCGGCGACGGCCTGCTTCCAGAAGGCCTGAATGTTCTCTCGCCCGCGAACCGTTTCCGCTCCTGGCGGCAGCACGCGCGCATTCCTGGTGTAGACCTGTTCGAGCGCGCCGTAATCGCCTCTATCGATCACGTCATTCTCGAAGATACGGTTTGTCTTCGCCAACTCGTTTGATCGCGGGGAAGTGCTCATGAGTTCTCCTCCTTCTTTTCTATTTCGGTTTCTATTTCGTCGAACCGATTCGATACAAGGCCGACGCATGCGCCGGCAGATTCACTTTCAACCGGTCCTTGCTGCCAAGATTCTGGTGTGTCCATAAGTCGCGGACCTGATAAGAGGCTCCGCTCAACCCGATGGATTGAAGCGGATATTCGATCGTCTGCTGGGCATCACCTAAATTGAACACCGCCACATAGACGCCGCCACCCGAATCCGGCTTCGCCACCCAAATTGCTTTTGTCGCTTCACTCACCATCGGGCGTCCGCCACTCGAATGCTGATTTACCGCAATCACCTCCGGATTCGCCAGCAATGAAGTGGTCCAGCTATCCAGCCGCGTCAGATTGCCGCCCATGATCAGCGGAGATCGGAAGATCGACCAGAGATTCACCAGCGTCCGCTGCTCATCTTGTGTGAAATTGGTCTGCCTTGCCTTGCCCTGTCCCGGTCGCGGCCCCAAATATCCTAACGGCAGCATGTCCGCATCGGGCCAGTGGCCTGCTTCCACATAGGGGGCCCACTTCGCCGTCAGTTGAAACTGACCCAGCAGACCCTGCGACCAGTCCTGCTTCGGCCATTGCTTCCAGTGATCCCAGACATCGCCGGAGATTCGCCACATCTGCGCGTACTTGCGCAGCTCCTGCACTTTGTCCAGCGGCGCAGGTCCAGGTGACAGGCTGAGCACGATAGGCCGGCCGGTCTTGCGCAAAGCCTCGCTGACCATTCGAATTTTATCGCCCAGATACGGGGAGGAGATACAATCGACCTTCACGAAATCCACGCCCCAGGCCGCATACAGATTTGCGATCGAGTCATAGTAGGCTTGACCCGCTGGAGTGTATTTCACGCCGTAATTGTCGGCATTCCATGCGCACGTGTCCGCTTTATCTGCCGCATCCGCCGCGCGAAACTGTGAGTCCGCGATTTGCAAATTCTTCTCTACCGCCTGCTTCGGAATGCCGCGGATGATATGGATCCCAAACTTCATTCCTTGACCGTGTACCCAAGCCGCCAAAGCTTTGAACCCCTGGTCGTTTGCTGCTGACGCAAAGCGGTTCACCGCAGGCGTGTACCGGCCGTGAGTATCCATCGTGAAACGAAACGTCCCTGCCTTGCCCTCCGGATTTTGTAAATACCAGCCTTCATCTACGACTGCGTACTCCCACCCATAGCGCTTCAGTTGCTGGGCCATCACTTGAGCATTAGCGCGGAACTCCTGCTCTGTCACGCTCAGCCCATATGAATCCCAACTGTTCCAGCCCATCGGGGGCGTAGGCGTCACTTGCTCTCCGCTCTGGGCCTGGATGCAGGACGCAGTCGCCATGGCTGCCATCGCCAGGAGCAAACCGCGATATCCGGGACGGCCTTTAAAAGTGTTCATGCCTGCACAGTCTATAGCAATCGACGTGTGGGCAGCATGGCGGCCCAAAAGAACGTTACAATGTGCCGAAGTCTGCGTAGCGGCCGTCGATCATGGTCGCAAGGAGCATGGGGCTGTGATATTCCTGCCCATCGACCCCTAAAAGCAATCCGTGTGGAGTTGAAGAAAGCCCGCTGAGCTTCAGTGTTTTGCGCGATAAATATTGCGGCTGCCGCTTCCGCCTGCGCGGGGCTCTCAGCCCCGCAGCTTTTGGTTGCGGCTTCGCAGTTGTGTGGGGCGGGTTGGCCGAAGGCAACCTGCGGGCCGATTGCCAATCGGCCCCAAGTCTCGGCTCAATGCTAACGAATTTCACTGCGACAGTTCAGATTTGGGGAGCGATGATTGGCGCTGTGCCAAAAGAACTGCTGGCGCTGGTTTAGCAGCGCGCGTTGGGCGACTTCGGCGCTTGGATAGCATCCGAGGAGAGGGGCGTTTACCTGCTGTGCCGCCGTGTGCTTCAGGACACGGGCGGAGCGGATTGCGAGCTCGACACGGTTATTCCACTCCTGAGCGTCCGCACACTGGAACACGATGTGAACGAGAATATTCTCGTTGAGCGCCTGGTAGCTACTCTTTCCGGATTTCTTGGACTGCTGGCATTACTGCTGTCTGCGGTGGGTCTTTATGGTGTTGTGGCTTATACGGTGACCCGGCGCACGCGAGAAATCGGCATCCATATTGCGGTCGGCGCGAATCGTAGATCTGTGATAGGGCTGATCTTTTGGGACGTGATTGCCATGATCGGTATTGGTGCGGTGATCGGCACAGCTGCGGCATTCGCCGCTACCCGGGCTGTCGGAAGCATTCTGTACGGGGTAAGCGCGGACGACCCGGTTACTGTCATCGCAGCCGGCATTTTATTATTGGGCGCAGCTCTGTTTGCAAGCTTTATTCCCGCTCGCCGCGCGGCCAGAATTGATCCTACCGCAGCGCTACGGTGTGAATGAGTTATCCCGCAAAGTCCTTCTCCCGCTGTATTGGTTCCCGCGCTTCTGCCCGGAAGAACTGGCGAATTTGCTGCAAGAATTTGGCGATTTGCCCGGCCCGCTGCGCGGCGCGGGTCGAAAGCTTAGCTATACGCTATACTCCACGAGTATTCAGCTCCACTCAGATCATTCGAAAGTTGACAACCGTATGAGCGGCGAAGAGAAGATTGCGCGGCATTACACACGGGAGCGGCTCAAGGAGACGATTCTTGAAGCAGTCAAGCAAACTGCTCGCGACCGTGACCATCTGACTGCCGGGGATTTCGCGGCAATGGATGAATTTCACGTCGGCGGTCTTGAGGCGACGCGGCAGTTAGCTGCGCAAATGGAACTGCATCCGGACTTACGCGTGCTCGATGTAGGATGTGGCATCGGCGGACCGGCACGCTACTTTGCGGAAGAACACGGCTGCAGCGTTACCGGAATCGACTTGACGGAAGAGTTCGTCGACCTCGCGAAGAGTTTGACCCGTTTTGTGGACCTGGATCGCTTGGTGCAATTTCAACAGGCCAGCGCGTTGTCGCTGCCGTTTGAGCCAGAAATGTTCGACCGCGCTTATATGATTCACGCCGGCATGAACATAGCGGATAAGGCCGGTGTTTGCCGGGAAGTGAGGCGCGTCATGAAGCCCGGCGGCCTCTTCGCCGTGTTCGATATTGTGCGCACCGGCGATGGCGCGCTTCGTTATCCCCTCCCATGGGCTTTGGACGAGGAAACGGACTTCGTTGCCGGGCTGAACGTTTATAGAGACGCCCTTGCGGGTGCTGGATTTTCTATTAGGCAGGAGCGGAGCCGAAAGCTCTTTGCCATTGAATTTACGCAGCGGGCCATCGCTAGGATGGCTCAAAGCGGACCACCGCTCCTCGGCCTTCAGCTCCTGATGGGCGAACATACGCGCGCCATGATTGCGAATGTTCTCGCCTTGTTTGAAGAGTGCGTGCTCGATCCTGTCGAACTCATCGCCCAGGCCGTGTAACGGCAGTCACAACTTACAAAAATATCGTTATCTCCTTCTCCCATTTCGCTTTAATCCCATTTTTACTATCTGCGCCGATCCGTTTCTTGCCTTTGTCGTGCTACGTTCAACCAGCTAATTTATGCCTACGCAAGCACAAATCGCGGCGAACCAGAAGAACGCGCAACTCAGCACCGGCCCCACTTCCGATGCCGGCAAAGCCAAATCATCCTTAAATGGAGTCAAAAACGCGCTCACCGGCGCGACCGTCCTCCTGCCCAGTGACGATGTCGCCGCTTATGAACGCGTGATCGCCAGTTCCTTCGCCGAATGGGAGCCTGAAACCGATCGCGAAAAGTCGCTCGTTCAGTCCATCGCGGACACCCAATGGCGTTTGCTCCGCATCCCTTCGCTCGAATCGGGCATCTACGCGCTCGGGCGTTTGCAATACGCCGGCAAGTTCGCCGACCAGCCCGAAGCCGTCCGCTCCACTCTTCTGGAGGCGTTCATCTTCCAGACTTCGCGCCGCGATCTGACGAATCTCCGCATCCAGGAATCCCGCCTCCGCCGTCATCGCGAAAAAGATCTGGCCAAACTCGAAACGCTCACCGAAGAGCGCCTCGCCAAACGCGAAGCCCGGCTGACCGCCGCCGCGCACATGTACGAACGCTTCCAGGAGAACGAGGACGAGTTCGATCCAGCCGAATTTGGCTTCGAATTTTCATTTGACGAAATTGAAGAGCGCGTCGGCCTCTTCGAAGGCCGTCGCATCGGCTGCAAGTACCCCGAACAGTTTGCGAAAATACACGCTGCCGAACTGAAGGAGGACCGCGAAGCCGCCTAGGGCTGTCGGACCCGCGCGCGTCAGCAAGCCACTACTCCCCATACTCCACCCCAACCAGAAACAATCCGCTGGCGGGAACTGCGGGTCCGGGCTTGATTCCGCTGTCGGGCTCGAGGCGGACCAGCACGTCCTTACTTGTAAGGTTCCCTTTGCCGGCTTCCAGCAGCACGCCGACAATATTCCGGACCATGTGTTTCAAAAACCCGGAGCCGGTGACCTGATACACCAATGTGTGCTCTTTCCTGGCGAGCGTAGAACGGAAAATAGTGCGCACCCTCGACGCTTTCAGCCGGTCGCTGTCGTCGGAAGCGGCGAAGGCGCTGAAATCATGCTCGCCTTCTAGCAGCGGCGCGGCTTCCAGCATGGCCGCTTCGTTGAGCGGATAGGGATGATGATAAACGAAGCGGCGATCGAAAGGCGGGCAGACCTCTTCGCGGTAGATGCGATATTCGTAGGTCTTGCTGCGGGCGTCAAATCGCGGGTGAAAATCGAGCGCGACCTCCTGAACGTTTCTGATACGAATCGAGTAGGGCAGCAGCCGGTTCACGGCACGACGGAAATTGTCCGGCGGGATCGGATTCTCAATCGAAACGGCAGCTATTTGAGCAAGTGCGTGAACCCCGGCATCCGTGCGGCCCGATCCAGCCACATGAACCGGCCGTCCTTCGATGCCGCGGATCACTTCTTCGAGCGTGCCCTGGATGGTCGGGAGGCCGGGTTGGATCTGCCAGCCGTAGAAATCGGTTCCATCATAGGCGACTTCGAAACGGAGCCGTCTCATCTACTCAGGCGCGGCGCGAGCCGGGCTTGACGACCGGGACGCCCTCGCGGCAGAGCGGGCAATTGTCAGGCTTGTAGGTGACCGGGTTCATGAGTTGCAGCGAGACGCGAGGCGCTCCCACATCGGCGCGGCCGCCGCTGCGGTCGATAATGGATCCTGCGGCCAGCACGTTTGCGCCCGCCGCTCGCACCAGGTCAACCACTTCTTTGGTGCTGCCGCCGGTGGTGATGACGTCTTCAATAATCACGGCGGACTCGCCAGGGTGTAACTCAAAGCCGCGGCGGAGAGTCATTTCGTTCGTGCCGGCATCGCGCTCAGTGAAAAGCGAGCGCGCGTTCAGAGCGCGGGCAACTTCGTGACCGATAATAATGCCGCCCATGGCAGGTGCAACAACAACATTTACGACGCTATCGCCGATAAGGATTTTTATTTGCTTAGCGAGATCCTGCCCGAGGCGTTCCGCATAAGAGGGATGAGCGAGAACCTTGGCGCACTGCAGATACTCCCCACTATGGAGTCCGCTGGTGAGACGAAAGTGGCCGTGGAGATAAGCGCCCGTCTCCTCAAACAGGTCCATGACGGAACTTGCCATACCAGCCGCAAGGATAGCAAGGCCGTTTCTGCTTTGGATGTGGTGCGCCGGTTCCCAAAAACGGACAGCTCTCCGCCTGCCGCCGCCCGGTTGAAAGCCGCAAGTGCTGCGTTACCATGAGAAATCGCGGCAAGAAAAGACGGAACCCCGCATGCATCGAAATCGTTTTCACTTGCATGCAGCGCGTTCGTCGACGTGCGGCAGAGTGCTGCGCGCGCGTGGATTGAAACATGATTTTGATGAGAAGACTCAAAGTACCGTTGTCATGCTTGTGCAGTTCCCTCCTGTTTGCCGGTTCGTTGCCGGCGCAAAACGCGATCCGAGTGGAGCCCCCGAAGGGCGGCGCACTTAACTGGCTGACGCATCCGTACCGGCAGCGCACGGTTCCGCCTATCAATCTTGCCAACTCCGACCGGCTGGAAGCGCTGGTCAGGGGAGGAAATTTATATCTTTCTGCTCAAGATGTCATCGCGCTGGCGCTGGAGAATAATCTCGACATTGAGATCCAGCGCTACGGCCCGCTGCTCAATAAGGAAGTGACGAAGCGAACCGAAGGCGGCGGCGCCATCCGAAGCGTTGGTGTGGGTGTCGCCGCGGGACCGCAGAGCGTAAGCCTGACCGGCGTGACTGTGAATCCGACCGCGGCCAGCACATCCCTTACCGGTGTGAGCGCGGGCGGCGGTATTACGACAGTACTTGGTCCGAGTGTGCCGAATCTGGACCCGCAGTTATCGCTCTACGCCAACTTTGCCCACAACACCAGCCCGCAGAGCAACACGTTCCTCACGGGTACAACGGAACTCATTGTGCAGAACCGCACGTATCAGGCGCAGATTTCAAAGTACTCGGACTTTGGCACTTATGCGCAGCTTAGCTATTCCAGCCAGTGGAGCAAGTTCAACAGCCTCTCCTTCAACATCAACCCATACTCGAGCGCAACCTTGGATTTTCAGATCTCGCAGAATCTTCTGCAAGGCTTCGGAAGGCCGGTGCTGGGGCGCGAAATACGGGTTTCGAAGAACAACGAGAAGGTGTCGGATCTGCAGTTCAAACAGCAAGTGATCACCACCATTTCGGCCGTCCTGAATCTCTATTGGGACCTGGTGAGCTTCAATCAGGATTTGAAAGCGAGGAAGGATGAACTAGCCACCGCGCAAGCCCTGTTCGAAGACAACAAGAAGCAAGTGCAGATTGGGACGCTCGCGCCGATTGAAGTGACGCGCGCCGAGGCCCAGGTCTATGCGAGCCAGCAGGACTTGTTGATCTCCCAGACCAACCTTCTGCAGCAGGAAACCGTGCTGAAAAACGCGCTGAGCCGCAACGGAGTAGCGAGCCCTACGCTTGCTGAAGTGCATATTATTCCGCTGGACCATATCGAAGTGCCACCGGCCGACAATCTAAAACCGACCGATGACCTGGTACAGGACGCGCTGAGCAAACGAACCGAGATTGCGCAGAACCGCATCAATATCGACAGCCAGGAAATTCTCTTGAAGGGCATCAAGAACGGCCTGAAACCCTCTCTGCAGGTGTTTGCGGATGTGAATAATACCGGATTATCCGGTCCGGCAAACGTCCTGGGGCCAGATCTGGTGGAGCCAGTGCCATATCTGACCGGCGGTTACACAAATGCGCTCGCCCAGATCTTCCGGCGCAATTTTCCCAGCTACTCGGCCGGGCTCTCCCTGAATATTCCGCTTCGCAACCGCGCGGCTCAGTCCGACTACGCAGCCAGTGCACTGGAATTGCGGCAGAGCGAATTGACCCTGCAGAAGGCAATTAACCAGGTGCGAGTGGATGTGAACAATGCCGTGATCGGCTTGCGGCAAGCGCGTGTCCGCTACGATTCGGCGGTAAAGGCGCGCATTCTCCAGCAGCAGACGCTAGATGCGGACAAGAAGAAATATACTCTGGGCGCGTCTACCGTGTTTCAGGTGGTGCAGGACCAGCAGAATCTGGCGAGCTCCGAATCCGCTGAGACGCAGGCGCTGGCGAATTACAGTCATGCGCGGATCGCATTCGATCAGTCGCTGGGTAACACGCTGGCGGTGAACCACATTTCTCTCGACGAGGCTCTGTCGGGACATGTAGCGCGCAAGTCCGTGCTGCCGGCAACGCTTCCCAGCGCGGGTGGGGAGTAAACCGCGATGCGTGCGCTCCACCATTTTCTGAACGCAATGCGGAAGTGCATCGCGCTGAGCCTTTGCATAGCATGCGGGACCGGGCTGACCTGGGGACAGGATCAATCCATCGCGCCGCAACGGTCAAAGGCGAATGTTTTTGTTCGGCCGTACCTGGCTCCAACGGTTCCACCCTCCAGGATGGGGAACTCCACGCGACTGCATGCGCTGGTGCGGGCGGGGAAGTTGTACCTGACAGTGCAGGACGCCATCGCGCTGGCCATCGAAAACAACATCGATATCGAGGTCAATCGCTACAATCCTCTCATCGACGCTTGGAATCTGGAGCGGGCTGAGGCGGGCGGACCGCTGCCGGGCGTTCCAAGCGGTGTTTCACAGGCTGGATCGGTTGCAACCGGGCAGGGCGTGGCCGGAAGTCAGGCCGCCGCCGGAGTCAGTACGGGTGGCGGCAATGCCGGCTCCAGCAATTCCGTCAACGCGACCATTTCTCAGATTGGCCCCGTAACGCCGACCTTGGACCCGGTGTTTCAAAGCGTAACGAGCTTCTCGCATAAGTCGGCCCCCCAATCGAATTCTGTGCAGAGCGGCGTTTTAAATCTGGAGCAAAACACGCGCAATTATTCGGAGGAGATCAGCAAGGGCTTGATTACAGGCGGCACGGTGAGCTTCACCTTTCGAAATTCTTACCTGAATGAGAATGCGCCCAGCGACGTGTTAAACCCCTCAAACGGAACATCGGTACAGGTTTCCTTGCAGCACAATCTGTTGCAGGGTTTCGGTATCGCGGTAAACAGCCGTAACATCACGATTGCCAGAGCGAACCTGAATATTGAGGACCTGACATTTAAGAACCAACTGATTGGCTCGGTTGTTAATGTCCTTGATCTCTACTACGGTTTGGTCGCCGATTATCAAGATGTAAAAGCGAAGCAAGCGGCTGTGGACGTCGCGCAGCGATTCTACAACGACAACCAGAAGCAGGTGCAGATTGGAACCATGGCGCCGCTGGATGTAACCACGGCTGAAGCACAGGTGGCTTCCAGCCAGCAGGATCTGGTGATCGCGCAGACAACTCTGGAACAACAGCAGATCCAGCTCAAAGACGTTCTCAGCCGGAACGGATTGGCCGATCCGGTCATCCGCGAGGCGCAGATTATTCCGCTGGATCACATCGAAGTTCCCGAGCAGGACAACCTGCCGCCTTTGAAGGAACTGGTGGCGACCGCGATGGCGAACCGGCCGGATATCGCGGCCGAGAAACTGAATGTGATCAACAGCCAGACCAACGCGTTAGGAACGGCAAATGCGGTTCTGCCCCAACTGGCGGCCCTGCTGAGCGCGACTACGCAGGGCTTGGCCGGAACGCCGCGTTTCGTTCCGTTAAGAGGCGGAGAAGGCCGCGGACTCGGCACCGGGCCGCTACCGTCCGGATTCATTCCGTGTCCGCCATCGTTGCATCAGCCGCCCGGAACCGTGTGCGAAGTGCCCGATCCTTATTTCGTCGGCGGCCTCGGAAATGCTCTGGGACAGACCTTCCGTCGCAACTTCCCGACCGAAAGGGCCGGCGCTTTCATCGCCCCGACGCTGCGGAACCGCGTGGCGCAGGCCGATAACGCGATTGACCAACTGGGGCTCCGCCAATCGGAACTGCAAACGCAGAGAGATGTGAATCAGGTTGCGGTAGACGTTTCAACCGGTGTCGTGGGCGTGCAGCAGGCGCGGGTTCGGTACCAGGCGGCAGTGCGAAACCGGATTCTGGAACAGCAATTACTGGATGCTGAGCAGAAGAAGTTTTCGCTTGGTGCATCGACGACGTTCAATGTTGTTCAACAGCAGAGGGATCTGGCGACCTCGCAATCTGCGGAAACAGCGGCGTTAGTCACATACAGTAATGCGCGTGTGGCGCTGGACCAGACCCTCGGGACGACGCTGCAGGTGAATCATATCTCGCTCGGCGAAGTGATGAAGGGGCAAGTCGCCCGGACTTCGGCCCTCCCTGCGACGCTCCCCCAACAGCCGTAGGGGGCGTGGCATGCCGGCCCTTCTCATCCTCACCCTGCCATACTTTCCAGGTCGGTAAAAAATGCGCTGGAGCCGGCGCGGCGATTAGGTGTAAGTGTATGTAACTCCGAGAAATATTTTTGGCAATTCAGGTGCTCAAAACAGCCACGTACACGATGAGATTGGCTCAGGGAACGAAGGTTGCTCCGCACCGAAACCCCACAAGCAGTAGACCCAGCCTATAAAATTCTTCAACAACCCAACTAAAATCCCACCCGACCAGTTCCCTGAGCAGTTCCGTCCATCGGGTTGAGGAACGGCAGCACAACGCGGTCCAGTTCGTCATCGCTGAAGGAATTTAGCTGCACGTTTCTGTGCAGCGACCAGTGCTCGACGTGGCTGATGGATGAGCCAGGGCCGATATCCACCAGGGGACCCAGGGTTTCGAGCTCGAGAAAATCTCCGTTCGTGAAGATCTCAAAAGAGGAGTGAAAATCGGGATGCGGAACGGCGGGATTGGCGCGCGCGCGTTTAACAAAGAGATCCGTGCCAAGCAAGTAAGCGGCGGCGGTATTTTCGTGAAACAAGCCGGCTTTTTGCGGCGAGTGATCTGCCGGGTTCTGTTTCAGGATCAGGTACTGCTTCGTAAATTGCCAGCGTTTATCGCTGAAATCGGTATACGCCCACATGACAAGCGGATTCGTGGGCAGCAGGCACTCCTCGTGACAGCCGCGCGGCGGAAAGATGGTGATGCCCGTGCCTCCAGGCTTCATTTGGCTCAAAGCCCAGAGCGCGATGCGCCGCGGCTTCGGGCCGGCATTTTCAATACGGTGGGTGACGGTGACCAGGCCATCCGGGTCCAGACGGATAGAGATCTCCTTTTGCAGCAGAGTTTCGGGTTCAACCGGCTGGAGCAGAGTGATCATTCGGCCGTCGAGCGTAGCTTTCACGGGACCGTTATCGAGCGCATAGGTGTCGGGAATAACCTCGGGGGCAATCCAGAGGCGATGACCGCCGCGCATGACCCACCAGGTCTCGCCGGAACCGCCAAGTTGGTCCGGGAATTCGGCGAAGAGATTCGGGCCGTTCACGAATCCGTAGCGGATGATGCGTGGACCAACGTCGCTGGTAACCACCAGTTCCACCTCGGAGTTGGTGAGGCGATAGCAGTTCGGCCAAGCGCCGTAGGAAGTTTTTTCAATCTTGATTTCAGACATCAGGCAACTTATCTCTTCACCCCGAAAATGGCGTCCACCAGCGATCCAGTTCGCCGGCCGTCCACATCGCTGAACCCGGCAGCTTCGAGCAGCCGGCGGTATTCGGCGAGGGTGCGCTCGCGTCCATCGGTGCAGACTAGCATGTTCAGATCCTGCATGAGCGCATAGACGGGACCGGAACGGTCGTCGTTCACAAGGGCTTCGGCTACAAGCAGACCACCACCGGAAGGCAGGGCCGCGGCAATCTTCGCGAGCAGAGCGTGGGTTTTCGTGTCATCCCAATCGTGAAGAATGCGGCCCAGGGCATAGAGATCGCCCGAGGGGAGCGCGTCGGTAAAGAAATCGGCTGTGATGAAGCGAACGCGGTCGGAGACCTGGGATTGTGCGATCTGCTCTTGGGCGAAGGGCTCTACGCGCGGCAGATCCACGACAGAAGCTTGTAAATTCGGGTAAGCCTGACAAGCCGCAATGGCGAGGTGGCCGGTCGCGCCGCCAAGATCAACAAGATGCCTGAACCGGCTGAGATCGAACGCGCGCACGGTCCGCTCTGAGGCCAGGACGCCGAATCCATTCATGGCGCGGACGAAATTGGCGGTGGCTTGCGGGTCGCGGTAATAGTAGTCGAACAGCGCATCGCGGCTGCCGAACGTTTGCGCCCAGCGGTTCGTGCCTTCGCGAACAGCATCGTCGAGATGCGACCAGAGGTGAAACAGCGACTCGTCCGAATACACGATATAGCCCGCGAAGGTATGGGGGCTGGAGGTGACCAGATACCGCGATGCGGAGGGGGTATTTCGATAGCTTTCGCCATCGCGTACCAGTAATCCGAGGGCGACACAGGCGCTCAGCAACCGGTCGAGCGCCGCCGCGTTCGCATTGAGCCGGGCGGCCAGCTGTTCGGCGGATAGCGGCTGGGCTTCCAGATGATCGAAAATGCCGAGGCGCACAGCGGTAAACATCGCCTTGGAGCGGCGGAATGCTTCGATGTAATCGAGGATGGGACCGGGGTCAGGCTGGATGCTCATGCGAAGTGATCGAATCCTTTGGGGCGAAGAATGCGTGCGTCAAAGCGGACTTGGCCGGGGTGATCGGAAGCGATGACCCCGATCGTCGTTACCGGCAGGCCAGCGATCTCGCCCCGGATTTTTATGCGCGAAGAGGCCGTAAACAGGAGTTCGTAATCTTCTCCGCCGTGAAGAGCTTCATCGAGCGATGCATGCGGCGCAACCGGCAGCGCGGGACCGATCTCAGCGCTTACACCGGATTCAGTGCAAAGCCGCGCGAGGTCGAGGGAAAGGCCGTCGCTGAGGTCCATACAGGACGAGATGCCCAGTTTGCGTAGGGCGATGCCGGCTGCGATGCGCGGCTCCGGACGGAGATGACGCCGCCACGCTGCCCCCCGTTTGGTAGCAAAGCCGTGTGCGGAAGCGCCGAGTTCGCCAGTGACATAAATGCGGTCGCCGGGTTTTGCGCCGCCGCGGAGGAGCGCCTTGCCGCGAGGAACACGTCCGCAGCAAGTTACATCCACGGCGATTTTCTCGAATCGCGCGAGATCGCCACCGGCAAGCGTGATTTTACATCTGGCCGCGAGTGCAAGCAGGCCGTTATAAAAGTGATCTATCCACGACGATCGAAGTGTGGCGGGAACGGCCAGCGCAACCAGGCAAAAGACGGGTTCGCTACCCATAGCGGCGAGATCCGATAGGCTGCGCGCCAGCGCCTTGTGGCCGATATCACCCGGTTTGTGCGTGTCGAGCGTGAAGTGACGGCCTTCCAGAACGAAATCAGACGTGAAAACGAGATCTTCGCCAGCGCGTGGACGGACAATAGCGGCATCGTCACCGATGGTCTTAATGATAGATGGGTCGCGGCGGCTTTCGTGGGCGAGTTGCCTGATTCGGTGAATGATCTCCGTTTCGCGCATCACGGCGCTATTCGACGGTTGCCGACGCCAGCACCAGCCCGGCCGGCAAGTCCTCTCCAAAAACACGGCTGGAACCCGCCAGATCCGTTTCTTCCCCGGAAAGCTCTCGCAGCAGCTCGGCAGCACGCGGGTTGGCCTCGCAGGCACGCCGGACAAGTTGCAGAGTAGCGGGCGGCAGATCGCGCGCGGCATCGCCGGTCTGCTGAGACATATGGACAACGGCATCGAGCAGCGCGGGGGTGTTCGGTAGGCGAACCATGGCATCCACCCACCGGCTGACGATGGAGGGCGAAAGAACCAGGTTGATGGGGCCTTTGAATAACCGGCGCGCGCCGAGACGTGAGAGGCACCACGTTGCCGCGTCAAGCATTTCGCCACGCTTGATGATAGCCAGCAAGGCATCGCCTAATTGGGTTTTGGTTTGCTGCGGCAGCAATTCCAGACTGGCGGCGGTGCGCCACATTTCACGGAAGAGCGCCTGGTTAATTCGCTGCTTGCGCTTCTGTTTGGGCAGAAGAATAGGTGAAATGCGCTGGAAGATGTCGGCCTGCTGGTTGCGATTGAGGCCGCCGGCGATGCGGCCGCAGAAGATCCACCAATCGATTTCGTTTTGAACCTGATTTCCGAACGTCAGGCCGGAGGCGTAGATGCGGCGCGCCTGCTCGATACGGAAATCATCACCCGGATAGCCGAACCCGGGGCGCAGGCAGAAGCCGGTGAGATTAAGCCAGCGCACTTCATGAGGCGCATTTTTGCGGCGTCCGTCCGCCAGCGCGAGCAGCTTATCGGCGAAGGCGCGAATGCATGGTAAAGGCCAGGATGTACGGCCGAGGCCGAGCGCCTGCTCGAGCCGCGCGGGCAGTTGTTCGGGAGGAAGTCCGGAACCGGGTTTGCTGAATACCTGCTCAATCAAAGACTCGGCATTCGCCTGCGCTTCGATGCTGATGACCGCGCTGGAGCGGACGCCCGCGGCTAACGCTGGAGTGGTTTCCGGTTCATCGACGCTCTTCCGGAGTTGGAATTGAAGACGCCAGCGGTGCTCGGTAATTTTCGATTCGGCCCAGGTTTCGAGCGTTCCAACTTCGCTGAGACGAGCGCCGATAGTTACGGGGACCAGGCGCTCGCCCCCTTTGCCGAATCGAATGACAGCGCGGAGAGGAGCATGCAGGCGAGGATCGCTGGCAGGATCGGACATATCACCGCCCGGGTCGAAGGAGACAACGTCGCCAGCGGCATCGTCGGCGCGGCTGAGCGAACTGTATAGGCGAAAAGCTACGGGTGTGTTTGCGAGAAGCTGCAACTCCGGCTGTTCGAGTTTGATCTCCTGCCCTTCCTCCGCGCCGCGCGGCATGAGACAGACGGTGCTGACGGCCGATGAGCCGGAGTCCTGGAGTCCTAAAAAGTACGCGCGCGGAAGGCCGCCGCGGACGAGAACGCCGCTGCCGGAGGAACGCACATACGAGTAATAGGCCGCGCCGACTGCCACGGCGAGATCCAGGTCATGATTTTCGAAAATCAGCGGCTGGCGTCCGAACCAGTGTTCTGCCACATCGCGCACTCGCTCGCGGAAAACTTGCGGAATGAAAAAACCGCCGTTGAACAGGATGGCATCAATTCCGCGTTCGGCCGCGGGCGAGTTATGGAGAAACTCGGCGAGGTGGCGTGTAATGGCGGGATCGGAAACATAGGGGAGGCCGAGTTCGCGGAATACGCTCTGCTTTTCCTGGTGCGGCTGATCGGCGAGATTGCAGGGAGGAAGAAAGCCGCCCAGCGCAAGTTCCAGGACTTCATCACGCGTAATAGTAGTGCGAAGAGTGCCGCCAACCAGGGCTGCGCCTGCGCCCACGACGGTTACTTCGATTGTGGCGGGACCGCCCGGTGAGAGCAGCTTCTCTTTCGCGGCGGAGCACTGGCGGCGTAGTGCGCTTCTCTGGCGCAAGGACAGGCTCTTGCCCAGCTTCGATTCCGCGAGCCAGGAAATAGTGAGATCCAGATTGTCGCCGCCGAGAAGCAGGTGACGGCCGACCGTCGTGCGAGTGAATTGCACATGATCGCCTTCGCGATCGACGCGAACCAAGGTGAAGTCGCTGGTGCCTCCGCCCACATCGCAGACGAGTACGATCTGGCCATCGAAGAGTTCCTTATTCGAGCGCGCCAGATGCCCGGCGATCCAGGCGTAGAAAGCCGCCGCCGGCTCTTCGAGCAGAGTCAGCTTCTCGATTCCGGCATCCCGGGCGGCTTGCACAGTAAGCTCACGCGCCTCTTCATCGAAGCTGGCCGGAACGGTAAGGACCACCTGCTGATCGCTGAGCGATGTCCCTTTTGTGTGCTGCCAGGAATCGCGGAGATAAGCGAGATAGCGAGTGGAGGCATCCACCGGAGAGAGCACGCGGCCCTCTTCCTGCGAATCCCAGGGCAGAATTTTCGCAGTGCGGTCTGCTTCGGAATTGGAGAGCCACGATTTGGCGGAATGAACGCTTCTGGTTGGAACAAGCGCACCCTGATCGCGGGCATAAGCGCCCACTACGGGCGGTTCAGCCAGGTATAGAAAGGACGGAAGCGTCCGAAGAGTACCGGAACGATTGGCATCGAGCTGCTGCTCGATGGGGAGGACGTGGATGGGTGGAAAATCGGCCTCGGCGGCTTCCTGCGGATCGATATAGGCGAGCGCGGAATTTGTTGTGCCGAGATCGATTCCGATGTTCATCGGGGCATGCCAAAGCCGAGGAGATTGATGAGTTCGCGAGCGTTCACAATTTGTGTCTGCTTCCAATACTTCGGAAAATGCTTCTTGTTGCCCGTGACCAGGAAATGGGCACCCGAAGCTTCGGCGCATTCGAGGAAGCGATTATCCGGTTCATCGGCCGAAATTGAAAGGCGTTCTTCGCAAATGGCTACAAGCCCCTCATTGACGCCCAATTGGAGCAAGAATTCGACGCGGCGGGAGTCCAGTTTTAGCCGGGGGCGGCGTAGGACTCGGTTGTATTCGTCCAGTATAGGGTCTGAAACCCAGAGCTGAAGATGCCGATCGGCAACAAGGTCGAGTATGCGCGCTTCAGCTCCGAAGGTCGTGATCGCCGCGGAAACAAAAACATTTGTATCAACCACGATGCCGGGAACGTTCATTTACACGGACGATCTGCTTGCGTTTCGTTTTCTCGGCGTGCCGTACGGCCGCGATTTCTGCGTCTATCTCTCGCATCGTAAGTTTGTCCGTGCCTTTCGCTTTCGCGTTCTCACGGATCGATTGAAGCGCGTCCCGAAATGTTTTGAGCTCAGATTCGGGCCGCTTTGCAGACACTGGAACCGTCGAGTTCTGATCCTTCGCCATAGACATCCCTCTTAACGATACCTCCTATTTATGCCGCTTCATGCCGCGGCTGCACGCTCGCGCACGTTGAATTCAAGCTTCCAGCGGCGGCCATCGGCGGAAACGCACCAAAGCTCGAGCATGCCGGTTTCGGTCACGTTGCTTTCGAGCGTAACAGGCACGATTTCTTCACGCGTGCCATCTGTGTGCGGCGGGAGAAAGACTTCGATTGGCGACAGCTCTTCGAAATCATCGCCGATCTCTTCGATCAACGCACCTGGCGAGTCGTTTCTCCGCGAGAGCGAGGAAAAGAAACGGAACTCGGCGGGTTCGCCGACGACGAGGGCGAACTTGCGCTGCGGCAGTTCCACTTTGGAGCCTTCTTCGAGGCCGAAAGGAACGACCGTAAGAGCCTTCATAGGCGCGGGGAGGCCGGGAACAGCGGGCAGCGAGGATTCGATTCCGACGTAATAGCTGCGCGGCACGCCACCGCGGATGCGGACCCCTTTGCCCGCCCGGGCGAA
>DATIMA010000045.1:0-16275 GCA_035475915.1 Bryobacteraceae bacterium | reverse complement strand
TTCGCGTTTGTCTCGTGCGGATACCTGGTGAAAGCGGCGGTCGTGCCGTTTCATTTCTGGCTGGCGGACGCGCATGCCGTCGCCCCTTCTCCGGTTTGCGTGTTGTTTTCGGGCGTGATGGTCGAAATGGGCCTGTATGCGTTCACACGCATATACTGGGCGATCTTTGATCGCACGCTGCACGCGCATATCCCATCGCTGCGGGTCCTTTTCATTTCAATTGGAGTCGCCACCGCTCTCCTTGGGGCGATTATGTGTTTTTCGCAGCGGAACCTGAAGCGGCTTCTGGCGTTCTCCACAATCAGCCACGTAGGACTGATGACTTTGGGTATTGGACTTTTTACCGCGGGCGGGCTCGCGGGCGCCGCTCTCTATACAGTTGGTCACGGACTGGTGAAGGGCGGATTATTTCTTGCAGCGGGCATCCTGCTGCATCGATTCTCCACGGTAGATGAACTTGATTTGCATGGAAGGGGTAGAACCGAAAAATGGGCAGGCTTCGTATTCTTTGCCGGCGCGCTAGGATTAGCCGGATTGCCGCCATCGGGCGTATCGGCAGGCGACGATCTGATCCACGAAGCCGCGCAAGCGGTTGGATATCACTGGATTCGCTGGATCTCATTCTTTGCCGGAGCGGTAACGTCTGCCGCGGTTCTCCGAGCCACGTGCCGGATTTTTTTCGGCTGGGGACCGCGCCGGGCCGATGAGCCGGGGGGTGCACCGAAGACGCAAGAAGCCAGGGAAACGGATCGGAGCCGGCAGGCGACGCCAGCCATCATGACTGGACCCGCCGTAGTCTTGGTGATGGCGGGAATACTGTTGAGCTTTACGCCGCATCTGAAGCGTGTTGCAACGCAATCCTCGATAACCTTTCAGAACCCGGAGGGCTACACGGCCCGGGTCTTGCGGGCCAACCCGGAGCCGACTCCCCCCGCTCCTGTTCCAGCCGATAACAGCCACTTACTCGGGATTGTGGCGTTGGTTTGCGCCGCAATAGGCGCAGTTTGCTACCTGTTCAGCAAGCCCTTTCGTTCCACATCGCACTGGATCTTGAGGCCGTTGGGAGTTTTGCATACGTTGCATAGCGGCCACGTGGGCGATTATGTTGCGTTTCTGACTTTTGGAATCGCAGCGTTCGGGCTGGTGTGCATCTTTTGTCTGAAATAGACAGGCTATGGTTGGCGCACCAGAAATTGATCGATGTTTTGGATGTACTTGCGTGAATTTGCTGCTTGCTCAACATCCGAATTGAGTGCAATTACGTTATTGAACTGCTTACGGGCTTCGACAAGCAGATCAAGACCGCTGGGCGCCGCAGCGTGAACATTCAAGAGGTTGAACTTCTGGCTGTAAAGAATACCGAGGCGGTAATGGGAGTAGAGATCTTTCGGATTGTAAGACAGGGCCGTTTCACAATAGTCGATAGCGGAATCCCACTGTTTTTGTAGCCATTCACAGTCACATAAGCCGAAGTTGGCCTGTGCGCGGAGGTCCTTCCAAATGTCGGTCTGCGCTGCACGCTTTTTGGAACCTACGCCGATGAGAAATGGCATGACATAGTAATTCAGCTTTCCAGCAAACTTACTGTCAAAGTTACTCAGCGCGAGATACTGATGGTACTCAGTTTCCGCCGCCGGGATATCAGCCGTGCTGTGAAGGCCATCATCATACAGACGCAGGCTATCGGCCAGCCACAAATGCGCTTCAGCCTTATTCGGAATCAGCTGCACGGCCTCTTTGCTGGCTCGAACAGCCTGGTCGTACACTCCCTTTCGGAAATAGGCTTGCGAAAGCAGATAAAAAGCGGTCCCATTCTTGGGGCCGCGCTGCATGACGAAGTTGAGCTGACGTATGGCTTCATCAAATGCTCCAGTATCCAGCAGGCCACCTGCATAACTAACGCGAGCTTCCAGGTAATCGGGGTCAACGTCAACCGCTTGCTTGAAATACTGATTCGCCGTGTCGTAGTCGTATAGCGATCGGAAGGCGCGCCCCAGAAACAGCGCTGCCTGGCTATACGTAGGATCCATTTGCAAGGCCTGCTTGAATTCTTCTGCCGCCTCTTTATAGTTCTGCTCATAGCCCTTGTTATAGAACTGTAGCCCGCGGTTGAAGTGATCGACCGCAGCCTTCTTGCGCTGCCGTGCGATCAGGATACGTAAGCTTACCGTGGTTTCCTGGCCCGGATATACTTCCTGTTCGCGAGGACCATCCGGTTGATAGCCGGCGTGGTTGCCTTGAATGGTGTGGACGCCGGGCTGGATGCCGGGCAGGCGAAGGGCGGAGGCCTTGTTTACCACGCCAACGCTCTTGCCATCCACCGTGACCTCAACCCCATCCATATTGGTCTCAATCACCAGCGTTCCAAACTTCGGGGGCGGCAGTTTAGCCGCGGTTACGCGTTCGGGGTTGTAGGCCAGAACCATGTTCGTATCGAAGCTGCCGCGGTCGAACGTGGGGTGCTGGCGTTCTCCGGTCGCCTGGCTGACGTTTGTGTAGACATAATCGCCAAGTTCCTGTGCGTTAACGACTCCATCGCCGTTGGCATCTGCTTCGCCTTCCAGTCCCTTAACGGCGTAATAGGTGAAAATGCCGTGTCCCCCGCCCCAGCCGGGACCTTCGAAGCTCTGTTCGCGATCGCGGCTGGCAGTTACGACAAACAGGGATTTATTCAAATCGAGCAGCGATTGCGTCACCTGTGCGCGGTCGGCTTCGGGCGTAATTGCGCCGCTGTGGCAGGCATCCGCGAGCAGCACTTTCCATTTCGCATGAATTTTACTGCCGATGACGGTGCCCAGGCGGCTGAGCGGGTATGCGGTACCAGGAATGTCATCGCGGCGCAGATCATACGGAGCGAAATAGCTTGCGCCATTTGAAATGAAGCCGTGTCCGGCGAAGTAGATCAATACGCGGTCGTCGTCTTTTGCTACCGAAGGAAGCCAATTTTCGAGTTGGTCGGTAATGTTTTTGAGCGTGGCATCGGAATCTTTCAGAACATGAACGTTTTCGGGGGGAAACTGACCGCCTTGCTGGCTGATCAGCACCGTGTAGATTGAATCGGCATCGCGATCCGGGTACTTAAGCTGCGCTTGTGGAGGCAGATTCTGGTAGTGCGAGATGCCGATGACGAGCGCGTAACTCCGTGGAATGGTGATCTTCGCTGGAGCCGCAGCAACGGGCTTAGCCGTGTCATCCGGTACCGCTTCCAAGTCACGGTGCTGGGGTTGGGGCGGGTTCTGTCCGGCCACCGCGATGGCGAGAATCAGTGCAAGAAGACTCACGCGTTTCATAACTTCACTTATGAGCAATCCTAAAGCGATAAATAGAGGGGCCTTCGAATGGTTCGGTGGATGATACCGACGTATCTTTTGCGTTATCGACCACAATCAAGTCCCGGCTGGTCATTACGGAATATTTGGAAAGCTGGTCCGGTAACGCTTCGCCTTTTTCGATCGGCTTCAAACCGGCGTGCGTATCCAGGCATTCCCCGCTAGTGCGAAACAGCTCATCGTCGCAGCGTGGAGTGGCGGTGGCGAATGCCGCGGCAGGATCTTCGGTTGACGATTGCTGCTGGCGACCGGCATTTGGTAGCGATTTACCGAGATCCACGGGAGAAATGAGAAAAAAGACATTGTCGTAACCGGGGGGGCCGGTGACCTGAAACCAGCCGCTGCCGGATGCGGGCACAAGATACTGCTTGCCGCTGGCAACGCGCCGGCTCTGGGTCAGTTCATTGCGAGGAAACAATTGCTGCCACAAGCCAGACGAGCCCTGATCCATCACGTACAAATATCCGTTCACGGCAGACTTGAGCCGGAAACGGATCTTATCTCCGCTGGAGAAGACGTAATTCGGATCGACGGTACGGAAAGAGGTCCCTTCCTTCTTCTCCAAGACGAGGTCAATGCGATGGTTCAGTTCAGCCTGCGCTTGGGCCGCACTTACGGCGGACGGTAAAACGAGGAGCACGCCTGCAACGAGGCGCCAACCCGACACGCGCTTATACATGGATGTTTACTTGTGCGACAGTATCACGTCGACGACTACGTGCGGATCTGTAGTCTGACTGGTGGCCTTATTTACTACGTAACTCGCCTTATCGCTGCTGGAGGACTTATCATCATCGCCACTGGTAAATACCAGGTCGCGGGATTGCACTTCGCTGCGAAGCTGAGATACCAATTGATCGTTGAGCCCATCCTGATGCGTTTTCAGCGACGAGATGGTGGCATCCAGATTCGTTTCGGGCGCGCGACTCAGCATGACGAAGAGTTTTTCCTGGCCCGGTTCGCCGGTGAAACGCCAAGCTCCGGTCCCGGGGACGATATACTCCTTGCCGGGAACCAGTTTGTTGCCGTCCGCGGATGCTTTCGAACCCGGATAAAGCGGTACCCAGCGTCCGCTGGAGCCTTGTTCAATTACGTAGAGGAAGCCGGCTTGGTTAGACATCAGGCTGAGGCGAATCTGATCGCCGGCATGAAATACGGATTCGGGGGAAATCTCCTGGTAGGTCCCGTCCTCGAGTTTCTTGAGGACCGCATAGCGCAATCCGAGCGGAGCGTGAACGGATACTTTCTCCATGGTGTTGCTGTCGACAACGGTAACCGAAGGCGAAGACGATGCTTTTGCTCGCGAGGGAGGAACGCCGGCGGGCTCTTCTACGCGTGCTTTGTGAACCGCTGGAGTTGCATGCGCCACAGGGCGCTTACCGACAAGGTCGGCCGCAGACCAGAAGGCGTCCCTGGCGTTAAGTTCAGGCTGTAATTCAGGTTGCTGGCCTAGGGCCACGCTAACACAAGCGAAACAGGCTACGGCTGTTCCAGCAGATAAGAAAATCGCGCGTACGCGTGACATATATTTTTTCCTAGTAGCGTATCGCAATCAGTTGGGGGACTAGGTCACTTACGCTTCCGGCTCGGTTTTGATGTTATTCGACTCCGGATCAAAGTATACCGGCTTTTTGCGGAAGTAAGATTCGTTCGCCATGTGGCAGGCGATGGCCGCGTGGTTTCCAAACACAGCATCCTCGGCCACCGGCTGACGCGTTTTCACGGCACGAAAGAAGTTCCAAAGATGCGGCTTCACATCGTCCCAGTCGTCGCCTTCGTAAAGTGTACTCTCGTCCAAAGGCTCATGACCGGGTATAACGGGGTCGTGTTCGGCGTGCCACTGGCTGACATATTCGGCGCGCATCTTGGCCGGGAAGCTGCTTGAGTAGTAACTTGGCGAAGTGTCGATACCCCGCTGCGGCACGTACCGGAAATGGTTTCCGGTCGCGTCGATGATTCCCTTCGGTCCCATGAAACGAGCGAGTTCGGGAGTTTCCGCGGCAAGGCTTAGCCGCACGTACACGGGAATTCCGTGGTAATCGAAGAGCACGGTTTGCAGATCGGGCATGTTGCGGCCATCTTTCCACCGGAAAATGCCGCCTAAAGCCGAGGCAGACTTGGGCGCCTCATTCCAGCCAAGCGTGTACATCATGCCGCTGATCAGGTGAACCATCAAGTCTCCGGCTACGCCTGTGCCATATTCTTTCCAGCATCTCCAGCGTGCAAACCGATATTTATTGAAGGGAATCTTCGGTGCGTCGTTCAGCCAGGTGTCCCAATCGAGATTCTGGGGAGAAAGGTCGAGAGGCGGAGGGTATTCCCACGCACCGGTGGGACTGTTGCGCCCCAAGCTGAGCTCCACCATTTCCACATCGCCGATCGCACCATCGTGGTACATCTCACGGGCTTTCGCACACAGGAGAGAACTGACGCGCTGAGAGCCGATCTGCACAATGCGCTTGTTCTTTTTCGCGGCATCCACCATCTCGAAGCCTTGCGGAATGGTGTGCGACATGGGTTTCTCGCAATAAATATCTTTCCCGGCATTACAGGCATCCACTACGACGCGCTTGTGCCAGTGGTCCGGAACGGCCGCGATGATGCAGTCGATATCCTTGCGATCAAGTAATTCCTGGTAATGGCGCGTGGCTGGGAGGCTGGAATTCCCGGTAATCTGCTGCGCCAGTGTATGGCGGCCATTGTAAAGATCGGCGGCAGCGACGCATTCCATTCCCGGCAGGCTGATGGAGTTCTCCAGTAAGCCGGATCCTTGCATACCGATGCCGATAATTCCGAATCGAACGCGATCGCTGGGCGCGACAGGTTTGCGGGTACCGCTGACTTCTTGCGCTTCGAGGAGGACTCGTTTCGAGGCAAACAGGGTACCAGCGGCTAGCGCCGAGCCACCGAGAAACTGGCGACGGGGAAACTGGCGGCGGGGGATGTTCTCTTTCATTTCGGTGTCTGTTGGAAGTGTACCGCTTACTTCGCGTCCTCGATACAGCGGAAGCCGATATACGGGGATACCGCGATGTCTTTCGGAAATCCTCTCCGCATGTAGGTCTTCCAGGCTTCGTTCACATCGTGGTTCGGTCCGAAATAGCCGCCCTTGATGACTCTCCAGTCATGAGAAAAGTGGCTGGTCCCGAGACTTTTTGTCATATCGCGGATCTCGGCATCCCCAACCGGGTAATGCGAGGTAGTCCATTCCGCGACGTTACCAGCCATGTTGTAAGAGCCGTACGGCGAAACGCGATCCGGAAAGGACACTACCGACTGCAAGGATGTTGGGGGATTCATCCAGGGCTGATTACCCCAGGGATAGATCCTTCCGTTCTCGCCCCGCGCCGCTTTTTCCCATTCTCTTTCGTTCGGGAGGCGCTTGCCGATCCAGGCAGCATACGCCGCGGCGTCCTCGAAAGAGACATTTGCTACCGGGAAATCCGGCTGGGTAGCGAATGTATCCGAATCGGGAGGCTTGTGCCCGGTCTGATCGCAGAATTTCCGGTAGGAGGCGTTAGAGACTTCCGTTTCGTCGATATAAAACGCGGGCAGATTGACGGTCTCCTGGCCATTGGGCGAGTGCGGATCGGAATCGTTGCCGAAAATGAATTTACCGGCCGGGATGAGATGCATGCGGCCGCCTAGCCGATCAACCTTTACAGCCGGCAGAGTAGAAGTGGGTCTTGCAACACCAGCCGGACTTGTCAAATTGGCATCCGCGGCCGTTCGCGGCGCACGTTCCCGCACGAAGATCAGATACCACGCCGCAGCGAGGACCAGAACCGCGAGAATGGCAATGGCCGAAATCAAGAAGGCATTCGAAGGCGCTTTGCGCGCGGGCAGCGGCGCGGGTGTCGGTGAAACGTCGCGAACCAGGGTCTCTTCGCTGGAGAAATTGGGAGCCGGCGGCATTTTTACCTGCGCCGTACTCCCTGACCCGTACCGGTTCAAATCATCTACCAGTTCACGAGGCGATTGATACCGATCGCCGGGATTCTTCGCCAGCAGAATCTTCACGGCTGAAGCCAGTTCGGTGGGAAGGGCCGGGTCCAGTTGCCTCAGATCAGGAGGAAGCGTCTCGATATGGGCGATCTCGATGGAGCGATAGGAATCTCCATCGAACGGCTTGCGCCCGGCCAGCAGCTCAAAGAAAACCACGCCGAGAGAATAGAGATCGCTGCGGACGTCGCAGGGCTCGCCTCGAATCTGTTCCGGACTCATGTAGTACGTTGTGCCGAGCCTTTCGGTCGCAACCGTCAAGGGGCTTGGAACATCGGCGGCTTTCGCGATCCCGAAATCCAGGACCATCACGCGTCCGTTTTGATCCAAATAGAGATTTGACGGCTTCAGGTCGCGATGCACGACACCTTTAGCAGAAGCCCAGACGAGGGCATCCGCAACCTGGCAAATGATCCGGGCCGCTTCTTTCGGAGCGAGCTTCTTATTGCGCTTTAGATATTTCGAAAGATCTTCCCCGTCCACGTACTGCATGATGAGGAAATAAAGCCCGTTCTGCTCCCCAATATCAAAGATGGGAACGATATTCGGGTGCCCCGCCAAATTGGCTGCCGTCCGCGCTTCCTGAACGAACCGCGCGACAATGCGCTCGTCCTGGGCCAGGTCAACGGACAAGACTTTAACGGCGAACAGCGCGCCGTGAATGCGATGACGGGCCAGAAAGACTTCCGCCATCCCGCCGCCACCTATCCAGCGCAGGATTTCATACTTCTCGCGTAAGGCATCGGCGAGCTGAGCCTGAATTTGATCTCGTGTCAAAACTGCCAATCATCAATGTACATGTTGGCAGGGGTGCGCGGACAGTGAACTGCCCCGCCGACGCGATAAATCAAGGACGTGTCGGCGTATTCACGTCAGCCTCGCCGCGCGGCCTCAATGGTGGCGATGTCGATCTTCTTCATCGTCATCATTGCCTCGAAGGCACGCTTGGCCTCACCGCCACCCGCCGCAAGCGCATCTGTTAGCGCACGCGGTGTGATCTGCCAGGAGAGGCCCCAGCGGTCCTTGCACCAACCGCACTGGCTTTCCGTGCCGCCGTTAGCGACGATCGCGTTCCAGTAACGGTCCGTCTCTTCCTGATTCTCCGTCGCGATCTGGAATGAAAAGGCCTCGCTGTGCCTGAACGCCGGGCCGCCGTTGAGACCGAGACAGGGAATGCCCAGGACGGTGAACTCTACCGTCAGCACATCGCTTTTCTTGCCGCCCGGATAGTCACCGGGAGCCTTGTGAACAGCGGTTACTTCGCTGTCCGGAAAGGTGGCAGCGTAGAAGCGCGCCGCCTCATGCGCGTCTTTATCGAACCAGAGGCAGATCGTGATTTTTGGCTTCATGTTCGTGTGCTCCGTGTGCTCGATCAGGGCGAACGCCGGGGCCTTTGCGCCGGTCCGTACCAGTGACCCGCCTCTTCATCTACAGATCTGTTGCGGCCAACGTCCCAAATTGGCCCCACTCATCCTGCCCTTCTGAATCATATCGCCGGCAGGGCTGCGCTTCCTGACGGCCCTTCTGCAGACGTCGGCTAGGGTAATTCATAAGGCGCCTATTCATAACGCAACGCAACCATCGGATCCACTCGGGCGGCGCGCCGCGCTGGAATATACGATGCTGCCAGCGCGACGCCTCCAAGAAGCGCCGCGACAGCGGCGAACGTTAATGGGTCTGTGGCGCTGATGCCAAAAAGCAGGCTCGACAACAGCCGCGTGATGAGGAAAGATGCAGCCACGCCAATGCCGATGCCGAAAATCGCGAGCCGCGCGCCCTCACCAACAACCAGACGCAGTACGTCGCTTCGCTCCGCGCCGATCGCCATCCGAATGCCGATCTCTTGCGTCCGGCGTGCCACCGAAAACGCCACGACTCCGTAGATTCCGATGGCCGCAAGAGCTAAAGCGGCGGCAGCGAACGCGCCCACCAGCAGAAGCAGAAATCTGCGATCCGAGAGCCAGCCGCCCATCTCATCCGCGAAGGTAGAGAATTTGACCGGAACACCGGACGCCCAATTCTGGAAAACTTTGCGGGCGCTGGAGACGATCTCTGCTGCCGGAACCGTGCCCCGCAACAGAATAGTAGGCATCGAATTGGGTGTCATGCCACGCTGGCGGTAATCGACGTAAATGATGGGTTGATCCGGCGGAAGATCTAAGCCACGCGCACGCACGTCACCGACAATGCCCACAATTGTGAGCGGCTTCAGATTGCCGTCCATATTGCCGTATTCGATCGTTTGACCGATGGGATTCTGATGGGGCCAGCGCTGTCGCGCTAACGCTTCGCTGATCACCGCAACATGCGGCGCATTCCAACCATCCTGATCGCGAAACAGGCGTCCGCGAATGAGCGGAATGCCTAAAGTGCGGAAATAACCTTCGCTCGCCGTGCAATAAAGGGCATGCCCGGTTTGCGAACGATTTTGAAACAGGCCGCCCAATTCGTCCATAGTTGCGGGCGGATTTCGGCCATTGAGGATCACGAAATCTCCGTCGGCGAGATTATCGCCGGCCGCAACCGGAAGCGCTCCAGCCAGACCCACACGTTCGACACCAGGAATGGCAACAAGGCGGGCCACCAGATCGTCGAGGCGATGGATTTGGCCCGCAAGCGCTCTCGGGTCCGGCGCCCATTTCACATGCGAAATGGGCGGTGAAAATTGCATAACGATCAGCTTTTGCTCGTTAAATCCAGGACTCGTCTCAATCAGCCGCAAAAAGCTGCGGCCGAGCAAGCCTGCTCCGATCAAAATCACCAAAGTCGCTGCGATTTCACCGACTATGACCGAACCGCGAAAGCGCTGGCTCGACCCTGTGCCGCTACAGCCGCGCGATCCCGCGCTCAATCCTTCCTGAAGATCGTTGCACGTGGCGCGCCAGGCCGCAAACAACCCGAGTGAAGCAGCAACAGCTACCGTTGCGGCTAACGCGAACAGGAGAACTGATGCGTTGACCGCGATGGTTTCCTGCCGAGGCAAATTTGCCGGAAGAATGGCCGGAAGCACCTTGACCGCCCAGATGGCAATCAAAATACCGAGTACGCCGCCGGTAAACGAAAGCAAAAAGGATTCAGCGAGAAATTGCTGAATCAGACGGCCGCGTCCGGCGCCGAGAGCTGCACGGACAGCCAGTTCTTTGCGTCGCGCCGAAGTGCGCGCAACGAGCAAGCCAGCAACGTTGGCGCAGGCGATCAGGAGCAAGAGGCCGACCGCTCCTAAAAGGGTCAGGAGCGCGGTCCGCACGTCTCCAACCAGCGCCGCCGCAAGCGGCACAACCGCGGCATCGTCGAGATCAACCTGCTTCCCATACCGCTGCCGGATGCGCTGAGCAATTGTGCTGAGATTCGCTCGCGCCTGCGCGACGGTGACTCCATCGCGAACGCGGCCGATACATCGCCAATTATGCGCTCCGCGGTTGGGAGCTTCCGGATTGAGCTCGCTCGAAATCCATCCGGCGGTGTGGGGCGGATAATCGAATCCCGGCGGCATCACGCCAATAACGGAATAGACCGCTTGCTCCATTTTCAAGCGGATTTTGGACAGATCGGCCGCGCCGCCGAGATATCGTTTCCAGTAGTCGTAGCTGACGATCACGGCCGTCGCGCCGTGGGGACGCCGCTCGTCGGATGCAAATAGGCGGCCGCGAAAAGGTCCGACGCCCAGAGTTTTAAAGAACTCGCTCGAAACATTCGCGACGTTGATCCGCACCGGCTCGCTGCCGCCTGCAACCGACGTCGACCAGTATTCATATGCCGCGAGGCTTGCAAACGTATTGTTCTGGGTACGGAAATCATCGAAGTTCGACCATGCCAGTTCTATGCGGTGGCCATTGGGAATGTGCTCCCACACGCGCACGAGTTGCTGTGGATTCGGATAGGGGAGCGGGCGAAGCAGCACCGCGTCTGTAACCGAAAAGATCGAGGTGGATGCGCCGATGCCGAGCGCTAGCGTGCCAATCGCAGCGAAGGCGAAACCGGGACTCTTACACAACGTGCGCCCGGCGAACCGGATATCCTGCCAGATCGATTCCAGCCAGCGCGTACCGCGCGCATCGCGGCATTCTTCCTTGATTTGTTCCACCCCGCCGAAATTGAGCCGGGCTTTACGCCTTGCTTCGTCTTCGCTCAGACCGGCGCGCATGTAATCGGCGGTTTGACGCTCCAGATGCTCTTGCAACTCTTTTTGAAGCTGCGCTTCCATATCAGCGCGTTTCTGGGCCGCGCGCGCTAGCAAGCGGATGCGTTTACTCATACCGCAAGGCCACCATCGGATCCACCCTCGCGGCACGCCGCGCCGGAACATAAATCGCCGCGCAGGCAATCGCACAAAGCAGCAGTGCAACTGCCGAAAACGTGATTGGATCGGCCGGACTCACGCCGTAGAGCAACTTGACCATGAGCCTCATCAGCGCAAACGAAGCCGCCATGCCAACGCCGATACCGATTAACACCATAAGCAAACCTTGCCTCATGAAGAGCCGGACAACCTGTCGCGGCTGCGCTCCCAGCGCCATGCGGACTCCGACCTCCTGCACGCGCCGGCTGGTTGCATACGAGATCACGCTATAGATCCCGATCGACGCAAGCGCCAGGGCCACGCCAGCAAAGATCGCCAGAAGGAACAGCATGCCGCGTCTGCGCGCCATCGAATCGCCCATAGTTTGCTCCATGGTCGCGAGATCGCGGACCGGCTGATCGCGCGTGGGTCCCAGCACACTCTGTTTCACGGCTTGTACGACCGAAAGCGGATTGACGGACGTTCGAACCAGCAGGTCCATGCCATTCGTAGTCAACGCCATGAATTCGTCCGGAAACTGCAGAAATGGGACATACAGCGCGGGTTCGGGCGGACCTGATGCATCTTCATCCAGGCTGTGGTGTTTTATGGCGCCGACCACGCCGATGATCCGCACGCGGCCCATCAACTGAATCGACAGCGCCTTACCGACGGGGTCCTCACCAGGAAACACTCGCTTCGCCAACGTTTCATCGATCACGATAACGGGCTGGGTTCCGACCCGATCCTGGTCGGTGAAAAAGCGCCCGCGCAACAGTGGAATTTTCATGGTGCGCAAATAACCTGGACTTGGCGTGTAAGTCCATGCCGTAGGCGCATTCTTGGGAGGCGTGGTCTCCGGGCTGGTCCAGTACGCAACGGATTGGGTATCGGAGCTCATGGGGACTACCGAATCGAGCGCCGCGGCCTGCACGCCGGGCGTGCTTCGAACGCGCTCGAGAATCTGCTTCCAGGCGGTGCGCATCAGAGCGGGGTTACTGGTGGCCTTGGGCGAAAGAGTGACCGTCATCGTGAGGAGATTGTGCGGATCGAATCCCGGATTAACGGCCCAAAGCTGCAGAATCGTCCGCATCATCAGCCCCGAGCCGGTGAGTAAGATTAATGCGAGGGCCAGTTCTGCCACAACGAAACTGCCTTGCAGCCGCCGAACGCCAGGACTTGTCCCGCGCGATCCTTGCCGCAACCCGGTCTCCAGATCGAAACGCTGCCGGAGGGCTGGCGTCAGCCCGAAAACAATTCCAGTAATGACGGAGATTGCTAACGCGAACAGAAGCACCCGCCCGTCCACGCGTACATCCTGGGTGCGCGGCAGCCAGTCCGGCAAATGCCGCAGAGACCATCCGGTTGCCGCAGTTGCCAGCAGCACGCCCGCAGTCCCGCCGATCAAGCCGAGCAGCACACTTTCTGTCAAAAGCTGCCGGACCATTCTGCCTCGCCCGGCCCCGAGTGCCGCCCGAATCGCAAACTCGCGTGTCCGCGACAGCGACCGGGCCAGAAACAGATTCGCGACATTGGCGCAGGCGATCAACAGCACCAGGCCGACAGCTCCGGCGAGCAGGAAGAGTGTGGGGCCAATATCGCCCACTACCTGCTGCCTCAGAGTCTCCGCGCCGAACGTCATGCGGGAGTTCGTCTCCGGATACTCGCGAGCGAGCCGGATGCCAATCGCTTTCAATTCCGAATTGGCGCGCTCGATCGTTACGTCAGGGTTCAGCCGGGCAACCGCTTCAATACCCGAATACATGTCGCGCTTTTGCGTTGCGATCGTGTCGTTCTGACCGATGGGCGTCAGGATTTGCCGGTCACCATTGAAGCGGAAGTTGGAGGGCAGGATGCCAATCACCGTGTACGCGTTGCCGCTGGCCATGAGCCGCGCGCCGATCGCCTTCGGGCTTCCGCCGAACCGTTCCTGCCAGAACGAATACCCAATAATGGCGACGGGGGCTGCGCCGCGCCGATCCTCCTCGGGACGGAATTCACGGCCCAGAACCGGATCTATGCCGAGAACAGCCAGGAATCCCGCCGAAACCTGCCGGGAGTGAACATAGGCTGGTTCGCCCGGCGACGTAACATTCAAACCGGAATTGCGATACGCTGCGATGCTCTGAAAGGACGTACTCGCGCGCTGAACGTCCAGGAAATCTGGATATGAAAAGGCGTAGTTTTCTCCGGAGGCACGCAACTGCTCTGCTACCGAAACCAACCGGCCGGGATCGCGGTATGGCAGCGGGCGCAGAATTACGCCATTGATCACGCTGAAAATTGCCGTGTTCGCACCAATGCCTAGCGCGAGCGTGCAAATGGCCGCCAGTGCGAAACCCGGATTTTTGCGCAACGTGCGCGCCGCGAATCGCACATCCTGCAGCGTCGATTCCAACCAGCGCGTGCGGCGGGCATCGCGGCATTCTTCTTTTACCTGCTCCACGCCGCCGAACTGCAGGCGCGCTTTTCGTAGCGCCTCCGCTTCGCTCAGGCCGGAGCGCACGAAATCGGCAATCTGGCGCTCCAGATGCTCCTGCAGTTCCTTCTGTAGCTGCAATTCCAGCCGCTTCTTATGGACAAGCCGGCCAAGCCAGTTCATACGCCCTCGCTTCCCGGCATCCTCATCACAAGACCGACCGCTTCTATGAGCCGGTCCCAACTCGCCGCCTCCGCTTTAAGCTGTTTCTTGCCTTTCGCGGTGAGCCGGTAAAATTTCGCCTCGCGCCCGGTATCCGACTCCCGCCATTCGGACGCCAGATAGCCTTTGTTCTCCAGACGATGCAGCGCCGGATAGAGCGATCCCTGTTGCACCTGCAACACGTCGCGTGAAACCTGCTGCAGCCTCTGCGCGATGGCGTAGCCGTGAATTGGGCCAAGCGCGGCTACTTTCAAAATGAGGAGATCAAGCGTGCCTTGCGGAATATCGGACTTGTCCATGCCTTTACCTCCTACATATACGCCGATATATGACGGAGGTCAAGGTATAAATGAAACGCTAATACGTGAGGTCCGCAACGACGCGGCCTGAGTTCGTTCGGCAAAACACCCCTCCTGCTATACTGCGGTTTGATGTTTACCAGGGCCCTTCGCCATTATCATCGCCATCCAGTGATGGTTTAATCGGCGAGCCTGCGTTCTAACGTCCTCCGAAGTAGATTTTGCAAACTGGCCCGCCGCATGGCGGGCTTTTTCTTTTATTCTGATGACTGAGATTCTCGATTTCGATAAACAGGGCGGCCTCATCACCGCCGTCGTCCAGGACGCCAAAACGCGCCGCGTGCTCATGGTTGGCTATATGAATCGCGAGGCCTTCGACAAAACCATCTCTACCGGCCATGTGACCTTCTTCAGCCGCTCACGGCAGAAGCTCTGGACCAAAGGCGAAAGCTCGGGTCATTTTCTGGTTCTGAAATCCATCGCCACCGACTGCGACGGCGACGCGCTTCTCGTTGAAGCCGAAGCTGTCGGACCCGGGGTCTGTCACAACGGTTTTGAAAGCTGCTTCTACCGCACACTCAAGGACGGCCGCTGGGCCGAAACCGAACGGCGCGTCTACGATCCCGACGCTGTGTATGGAGTTGCGGTGAGCAGTTCACCCAGCACTGAACCGCGACCGTCAGGGAGCGGCAGATCGTGAAGCTCAAATTCGGCATCCCTAAAGGCAGCCTGGAAACCGCGACCATCGACCTGTTCCGCCGCGCCGGCTTCAAAATCACCACCAGCAGCCGGAGTTACTTCCCTGCCATCGACGACCCCGAGATTGAATGCATGTTGATTCGCGCTCAGGAAATGGCTCGCTACGTCGAAGATGGCATCCTTGACGCCGGCTTGACCGGCCATGATTGGGTGATGGAAAACGAAGCACATGTTGAAACCGTGGCCGACCTCATCTACTCCAAGCAGAGCTTCGGCAAAGTGCGCTGGGTTCTCGCCGCTCCTGAATCCTCTCCCTTCCGCAGCGTTCAGGATTTACAGGGCAAGATCATCGCAACCGAGCTCGTGAACACCACCGAGCGTTATCTTGCCAGTAAAAACGTCCGCGCGAAGGTCGAGTTCAGTTGGGGCGCAACCGAAGTGAAGCCGCCCGAGCTGGCCGACGCGATTGTCGAAGTCACCGAGACCGGATCCTCTCTCCGCGCCAATAAGCTGCGAATTCTGGATACGGTGATCGAATCGAACACCCAGCTCATTGCGAATATTGATGCCTGGGCAAACGGTGGGAAGCGCCGCAAGCTGGAAGACATGAGAATGCTTCTCGAAGGCGCGATGAATGCGCTTGGCAAGGTCGGACTGATGCTGAACGTCCGAAAAGACAGTCTCCCGTCCGTCTTGAAGGTTTTACCGGCGCTGAAGAACCCGACCATCTCGCAGCTCAGCGACGACGCCTGGGTCGCGGTGAACACCATTCTCGACGAAACCACCGTGCGCGATATTATTCCGCGCCTCAAAGAAGCCGGCGCGCAAGGCATCGTCGAATATCCGCTCAACAAGATCGTGATGTAGCGCTCATGATCAAAATCTTCCATGGCAGCGCGGAATTGTGGGGCGGATCGCCAGATCTGCGCCGGACGGCCTCGTCCGGCTCCGTTGAGGACGCCGTTCGCCCCATCATCGACGCCGTCCGCCAACACAAAGACGCCGCTCTTCTCCGCTACGCCCGCG
>DATIMA010000044.1:0-35396 GCA_035475915.1 Bryobacteraceae bacterium | reverse complement strand
GCCGGGCGATTCCTCTTATGACCCTGGGCTGTTCCAGCCAACGTATATAGCGATGGCCGCTATCGCCAGTGCGTACAAAATCACCGCGACAAGCAGCCCGTTCTTCAGTTTGTCAATCGCATCAAGGCGCTTGGCCATTGTCGTCTGGCCGGTGATAATGCTGGAATCGTGCGCATCCGCGTGCAAATGAATGTAAGGATCGTCATGGTTTTCCAACCACCTGTGGTAGAGGAACAACGCAATAACGATCAGAACCAGGATTCCGCAAACAATCAAATGGAGAATCAAATTCATGGAAATCACTCCTCTCGTTCGTAATAAGGTCTCCTGGCGAGATCTTACGCCCTCTTGAGGTTGATTTCAATAGGTCTGATTTCCGGCGTTCTCGGAGGGCGAAACTCGATGATAGAGTCTGTGGGGGTCAAGCTTATGTACATACGATTTTGGGTTTTCTTGGCGGTTCTGTTCGGAGGAACTCATAGTCTAGCGGCCGATGTTCTGTATTCCGTAACGGACCTGGGCAGCTTGGGAGGTTCTTACACAGAAGCACTTTCACCGAGTTCGTTGGCGTTCGTAGGCGCCGCGGTACTCCTGCTGATCGGGGCGATTTGCGCGAGACGCCGCCATTCTAATCGGATCGGGTCGTGAGCGAGTCAATTAGAATGAAAAGCTTTCGCCCGGATGCATCGCGGCAGTGAACTTCCCGCCGGCATGACGAATCGTGGGTCATTAGAAGAATTCCAAAATGTCCTGACTCTACCCTTACCTTTGCTGACCCACCAGTAAGGCCGCAATCGCCAGGGCTAAGGCCGGAGGCATCACCAGCGCTCCCCACTTCAGGAACTTCCAAAACCCGATTTCCTGGCCTTCGCGGCGAATTGCCATCAGCCATAGAATCGTCGCCAGCGAGCCGGTCACCGAGAGGTTGGGCCCCAGATCCACTCCAATCAGGACCGCGTCCCGGAGCGGTCCGGAAGCCCCGGCCGCATTCACTGCTGCCCCGCCGATCAATCCAATTGGCAGATTGTTCATCAGATTTGCCAGGATCGCTATGCCGAATCCGGAGGCCCAAGCCGCCCGCAACGGCTGCCATGTTTCCATTTCCTGGAGGGCGGCTATCGCGGCGTGTTGCGCCCCGGCGACGTTCATCCCTTCCACAATGACGAAGAGCCCCGCCACAAGGGGGATGACGCTCCACGGAATCTGGCTGACAAGTTCTTTCGCGGTCTTAGGATTACGGACGGAAACGCACAGTGCAACGAGCAGTCCGGCCGCGCAAGCCGGCGCTCCCAGGTCGAAATTGCGAGCCGAGGCAGTCATCAAAACCGCAGCCAGAAAACCGATTCCGTAAAACGTCAGCTTTCCGCCCGAGGACAGCGCCCTGGAATCGACGCCGGCTTTCACGGCGGTGGTCAGGTGTTTATTTGCGAGCCGGCGGAGGACTAGAAACGTGACTGCGATGGAAACCAGCGATGGCAGGCCAAACGTCGCAATCCAGCGCCCCAGAGGGGGTACGCCCTGGCTGTAGACGACAAGATTGGCGGGATTCGAGATGGGAAGCACAAAGCTCGCCGCATTCGCGATAAATGCGCAGATCAGCAGATAGGGTAACGGTTCCGCCTCCGCCGCTTTCACGGCCGCCAGCACCGCCGGGGTTAGCACTACCGCTGTCGCATCGTTTGACAAAAAAACGGTCACGGCAATACCGACGCCGTAGATCAAGCCAAACAGCCGGCCGCCCGAGCCCTTCGATGCCCGCACTGCGTGCCCCGCGATCCAGTCGAACACCCCCTCCTGCCTCGCCAACTCGGCTATCACCATCATGCCGACGAGAAACAGATAGACATTCACTCCTTTATGAACCGCGTGCAGAGCGGCGGACGGGGAAATAAGGCGGCAAAGAACCAGCAAACCCGCACCGATTGCCGCCCACCATGCCTCGGCCAGGTCTTTGGGACGGATCAAGATTAACGCGATGGATGCCAGTGAAATCAGCCAGATGGCAATGGAGGGCCAGTGCGCGTGAGCTAACAGGCGTAGACCTACGGGCGCTGATCGCCTGCCATCAGGAGCTGTGCAGGTTGATGCCGAGCTTTTTCAGTTCTTCGGCGTAGTAGCGTTTATGCAGAAGGTCGTATTCTTCCCCGCCTTCGGTAATGTCGCGCTTCTGGGTCTTGATCTTTTGCCGCGCGGCGCGGTCGATCCGGTCTTCCATCTGTAACAGATCGGTCATTTCGCGGACCAGCGCCAGCCGCAGCTCGTTCGGATCCTTTCGGACCCGGAATTCACGGGATTTACGCAGCGCCGAAACGATCTTGTGCGACAGATCGTTGACCTTATCGCGTGAAAGCTTCATGGAATCGCCGGTGTCCCGCCCCGATGCCCGAATCACCTTCCGCTGCGCCAGCAGTTGGTTCTTGATCTTCCGGAACATCTCCTGGTAGGAGACGTTCTCACGCCTCATGTATTCGCTGTATTGGTCCAACAGATCGCGAACTTCATCGTTCAACCTGTCCTCAACCGAAAGCTCTTCATCGATCACCTCCGCAATTGCCCCCGCGGCAACCGCCGGATTGGAGATTTCGAAGAACGCTGGACTCAGCCGGTTGACGAGTTGCCGAGATAAATATCCTACAAATTCCCTCGCCAATAGCATCCGAGCGTTAGTTTAGCAGGAGTCTCAACTCTCGCCCCGATGATGCGCGATGAACTCGCTATCAATCTTCCTCCGCCCTCGATAGCCATCTTCGACGGGATGCCAGAACTCGATTTCCGATTCGCCCAGCTTCCAGCACAGGTACACTTCCCGATCATGATAAAGGGTTGGGAAGTCTACCAGCCCCATTTCGACGTCCTTGAGCTGGCAGCCGATCTCCTGAATCCTTTCTGCCGCACTCTTCAGGCTTCGCGCCGCAGCATCTTTCAGCGATCGAAGCTGAACAATTCGCTCGCGGGGTGGAACCATGCCTCCGGCGAGCGCAATGCGATGCGAGATCCCAGCCAGTTCCGCGTCTGCCTGCTCATAGGCTTCCTTCTGTTCGCGTATGCTACCCAAAAGGCGTTCTATTTCCGGGAGCAATCCTTCGGCTTCAAGCAGGTTGAAATATCTGGGCACGGCGGCGAGTCGAGTATAGCAACGTGGACCGGGCCTGCCCCGCTATCCTGAATCGTGCGCATCGGCATTCATTGCTCCATCGGCGGCGCCTTAGAGCGATCCGCAATGAAGGCGCATGAGTTGGGCGCGAATACCTTCCAGATCTTCTCGGCAAGCCCGCGCATGTGGCGAGCCAAGAGTCCCGAACCCGAGCAGGTGAAGCGCCTTCAGGACCTGCGCCAGCAACACGACCTCACCCCGCTCGTGATACACGACAATTACCTGATCAATCTCGCGGCGCCACCGTCCGCTATTCGTGAAAGCTCAATCAACGCCTTTTGTGGAGAGATGGAAAGAGCCCTCTTGCTTGGGGCCGATTATCTGGTCGCGCATCCCGGCAATTACAAAGGGCTGACGGTTGAGCAGGGAATCCTGAACGTCGCCGAGGCCATGGTGCTTGCCTGGCGCAGAGTCCGCCCGGATCTGAAGCACAACCCGAAGCTGAGCATTCTGCTCGAAAACACGGCCGGCGCCGGGGCGCAGCTCGGCGGGAAACTCGAAGAACTCGCCGCCATCCGGCATCTTGTCTCGCCCTATTTGGATATTCCCGCCGGCTACTGCCTCGACACTTGCCACTGCTATGTCAGTGGTTTCGATCTTGCTACCGAAGCCGGGCTGGCGCAGCTTGTTAGCGCTGCTTCGGAAACTCTCAGCCTGGGAAACGTACCGGTGATTCACACCAACGACGCGAAAATGAAATTGGGTTCGCATTGCGACCGCCATGCCCATATCGGCTCTGGTTATATTGGTTTAGAAGGCTTTCGCCGCATCTTAAACCATCCGGATCTATGCGAAAAAGCGTTCATCCTCGAAACCCCAGTTGATAAACCGGGTGACGATCTTCGTAACGTAACGGCACTGAAGGAGCTGGTATCCCCGAAAAAGCGTTCGACCCCAAAGAAATTGAGCCGAAGTGGCATGGCCGGTGGGCGAATGACCCGCGGCTCTACGTAGCAGACGCGCCCGATAAGCCGAAATACTACGTGCTCGAAATGCTGCCGTACCCGAGCGGCAAGCTGCACATGGGCCATGTGCGCAATTATTCGATCGGCGATGCCCTTGCCCGTTATATGTGGATGCGTGGGTACGACGTGCTGCACCCCATGGGTTGGGATGCGTTTGGGCTGCCCGCGGAGAACGCCGCCTTAAAAGCGGGAAGAGACCCGCGTGAGTGGACGCTGAGCAACATCGCCCACATGAAGAGCCAGATGCAGCGGCTTGGGTTCGCGCTCGACTGGAACCGCGAAATCGCCAGTTGCGAGCCCGAATACTATCGCTGGAACCAGTGGTTCTTCCTCAAGATGTTCGAGCGCGGCCTCGCCTACCGCAAGGAAGCACTGTTGAACTGGTGTCCCGAATGCTGCACGGTGCTAGCGAACGAACAGGTGGTAAACGGCTGCTGCTGGCGGCACGAAACCACCCCGGTGGAGCAGCGCGCGATGCAGCAGTGGTTCCTGAAAACCACTGCATATGCGGCCGAACTGCTGGATGACATGAAGCAACTGGAGGGCGGCTGGCCCGACCGGGTGCTGGCGATGCAACGCAACTGGATCGGACGCTCCGAAGGCGCAGAGGTCGATTTTCAGCTCGAAAACGCGCCGGATAAGATTCGCGTCTTCACAACACGCATCGACACTATCTACGGCGCAACCTGCCTGATTCTCGCCCCGGAGCATCCGCTGATTGAAAACCTCGTCACCGATGTTGCCGAACGGCTGAACGTCAAGGAGATGATCGACGCGACGGCGCGCCAGGATGCCGCAAGGCTCGAAAAGGCCGGGCTCTTCACTGGTCGATACGCAATTCACCCGTTTAACGGCTCAAGGATACCCATCTGGATCGGTAACTTTGTGTTGATGGGCTACGGAACGGGCGCAATCATGGCTGTGCCCGCACACGACGAACGCGATTTCGAGTTCTGCCGGACCTATGGCATTCCCGTGGTTCCAGTCATCCGTCCGCAAGATGGCGCGCTCGCCGACGGGGCAACGATGACCGAAGCGTTTCCCGATTACGGAGTCGTCGAGAATTCCGGCGAATGGTCAGGGTTGCCAAGCGCCGACGCGCGCAACAAGATGGCGGCTTTCGCGAAGCAGAACGGGTTCGGCGAGGAGGCGATCACCTTCCGCATTAAGGATTGGGGCATTTCCCGGCAGAGGTACTGGGGCACGCCGATCCCCATCATTTACTGCCCGAACTGCGGCGTCGTTCCCGTGCCCGAAAGCGACTTGCCGGTGCGTCTCCCGGAGGACGTGAAAATAACCGGGGAGGGTGAGTCGCCTCTGAAATCGGTCGGATCTTTTATGAACGTGCCCTGCCCCAAGTGCGGCGGCGCGGCCCGGCGTGAGAGTGACACGATGGATACGTTCGTCGATTCCTCTTGGTACTTTTACAGGTACTGCGATCCTCATAACGATGAAGCCCCGTTCGATTCAGAAATCATCGCTAAATGGTTCCCGATCGACCAATACATCGGCGGAATCACCCACGCGATCTTGCACCTCATCTATTCGCGCTTCTGGACCAAGGTCATGCGCGATCTGGGACTGATCAAAAACAGCGAGCCCGCCAGAAATCTCTTCACGCAGGGCATGGTGCTGAAGGATGGGAGCGCCATGTCCAAATCGAAGGGGAATGTGGTCGATCCCGACGAGATGGTTGACAAGTACGGCGCCGACACATGCAGGCTCTACACGCTATTCGCCGTGCCTCCCGAAAAGGACATGGACTGGAACGAGTCGAGTGTTGAGGGGCAACGCCGGTTTCTCGCGCGGCTGTACCGGTTCATCACCCGCAACGCCGGCCGGACGCACCACAAGCACTTGCATCTGAATGATGCGGATCGTCAGGCGCTTCGCAAACTCCACCAGACCGTTCGCAAGATCACGAACGATTTCGATAACCGCTGGCACTTTAATACATCGATTGCTTCTCTGATGGAACTGGTGAACGAGCTCTATCAATTGGAAGCGGAGCTATCCTCTGCCCCAATTCACGAGATTTGCGAGAAGCTGCCGTTGATGCTGGCGCCCTTTGCGCCTTACACCGCGCAAGACCTCTGGGACAGCCTCGGCCACGAGGGGCCGATCTTCCGCCAGCCCTGGCCGGACTTTAACCCGGAACTTGCTGAGGAGAGCGAAGCTGAAATTCCGGTTCAGGTGAACGGGAAGCTGCGCGGGCACATTCACGCACATTTTGGAACAGTAAGCGCCGAATTGGAGCGCCTGGCGCGCACAAATGCAAAAGTGCAGCCCTTCGTGGATGGCAAACAGATCGTCAAAGTTATCGTAGTACCAGACCGCCTGGTGAATTTTGTTGTCAAATAGCACTAGGGCGAGTTAACTGAGCCGCGGACGCCAGCAATCGTCAGCCGCGCTTGACCTTTTCGAGCCAAGAGAATCGCAATCGCCATTATCCACGTCTAAGACGTAGTGGGGCCAGAGTTCGCAGCTTTAGGGTATCCTGGCCGAGGCTGTTTTAATCTAACAGTAAAGGCGGCAGATTGAGCGCAGAAAGTGCAATCGCAGCGGACTCTCTTTCGAAGGTTTACCGCTCCGGAGGCACGGAAGTGGTTGTGTTCAAGGATCTTTCGCTCGAAGTGCGCCGCGGCGAACGGCTCGCGATCATTGGCGAGTCGGGGACCGGAAAATCGACGCTGATGCATCTGCTCGGCGGACTCGACCGGCCGTCCGGGGGAAAGATCTATTACGAGAGCCGCGATATTGTTTCGCTAGACGACGAAGCGTTGGCTGATTTCCGTAATCGGGAGATCGGTTTTGTCTGGCAGCTTCCATCGCTTCTGCTGGAATTCAGCGCGCTGGAAAATATAATGATGCCGCTGTTGATTCGCGGCGTGACACCATATGAGGCATCGCGGATGGCGCGAGAGGGTTTGCGGGAGGTGGGTTTACGAAATCGCGAGTCGCACAGGGCCGGCGAATTATCAGGCGGAGAGCGGCAGCGAGTAGCCCTGGCGCGGGCCCTAGCCGCTCAACCCAGGGTCTTGCTGGCTGATGAGCCGACCGGCAGCCTGGATTTTCGAACTGGTGAAATGATTATCGGTCTGCTGAACGATTTGCATGCGGCACACGGACTCACCTCCGTTTTCGTAACTCATAATCTGGGTTTCGCTGCTCGCTGCGATCGCGTCTTAGAGTTAAGAGGGGGCGCCCTGCATACGCCATCGGTGATGGAATTGCAGGATGCCGGAGTAGTGATGCAAGACGCAACCCGTCTTGGTGGTGGCACTTATGTTTGAGAGATATACCGAAAAAGCGCGCCGCGTTATCTTTTTTGCGAGATACGAAGCGAGCCAGTTCGGAAGTCCTTATATTGAGACGGAGCATCTTTTGCTCGGTCTGCTGCGTGAGGACAAAGCGCTGGCGAATCGGTTTTTGCGGTCCCACGCCGCAATCGAATCCATTCGCAAGCAGATTGAAGCCCACACGACCGTGCGGGAAAAAGTTTCGACGTCGGTCGATCTCCCGCTCAGTCACGAATGCAAGCGTGTTTTGGCGTACGGGGCGGAAGAAGCGGAGCGGCTCAGCCATAAACATATTGGCACGGAGCATCTTTTGCTCGGGCTGTTGCGGGAGGAGAAGAGTTTTGCGGCGGAGATCCTCCATGAGAGAGGACTACGGCTTTCCGCCGTACGGGAGGAGATTGCCCGCTCGGCATCGGAAAAGACCTCGGCCAGCAGGCCTAAAGAGAGCTCGCTACTGGCCGAATTCAGCCGGGATCTGACGCAGGCGGCGGTCGACGGCATGCTCGATCCGCTGATCGGGCGTGATTCCGAAGTGGATCGGGTTGTCCAGATCTTGTGCCGCCGGACTAAGAACAATCCGGTGCTGATTGGAGAGCCTGGCGTAGGAAAGACGGCCATTGTAGAAGGACTGGCACAGCGCATTGCAGATGGCGACGTGCCCTCTTTCCTCTCTGATAAGCGCATTCTGGCTCTAGATCTTTCTCTGATCGTGGCCGGGACGAAATATCGCGGGCAATTTGAAGAGCGATTGAAGACCATCATGAAAGAGCTGATGGAAAACCAGAACGCCATCATCTTCATTGACGAGCTGCATACGCTGGTGGGCGCCGGTTCGGCCGAAGGCTCCCTGGATGCCGCCAATATCCTGAAACCGGCTCTGTCACGCGGCGAAATTCAGTGCATTGGAGCAACCACGCCGGCCGAATACCGCAAGTCAATCGAAAAGGACCGCTCACTGGAGCGCCGTTTCCAGGCCGTCAAGGTACCGCCTCCAAACGAAGGCGATGCAATCCGGATTCTGTTCGGCATCAAAGAACGCTACGAGAAATTCCACGCGGTCGCTTATACCGATGAGGCGATCGAATCGGCTGTCTATACTTCAACCCGCTTTATTCCCGATCGCTTCCTGCCGGATAAGGCAATTGACTTGATCGACGAGGCAGGCGCGCGCGTAAAGCTGCGGCAAACCACCCTGCCTAGCGAAGTAGCGGATATCCAGAAGCGCATTAAGTTCATCGTTCACCGGATGGAGAACGCCATTGCGAACCACGAGTTTGAGAAGGCGCGCTTCTATTCCGATGAGGAGAGGAAGGAACGCGAAAATCTTCGCCAGCTTCGCGAGAAGTACAACCTGGACGATACCTCAACCGGCGTTGTCTCCAAAGATGATATAGAAGACGTAGTGGCGCGCTGGACCGGCGTGCCCATGACGTCCATAAAGGAAGAGGAGATCAACAAGCTTCTTCGGATTGAAGAGGAGCTGCACAAGCGCGTCATCAGCCAGGAGAAGGCAATTTCCGCGCTTTCCAGGGCAATCCGCCGCTCGCGTGCGGGCTTGAAGTCTCCGAAACGCCCAGCCGGCTCCTTCCTGTTCCTGGGACCGACCGGCGTGGGCAAAACGGAAGTGGCCAGGGCGCTCGCCGAATTCCTCTTTGGCAGTGAGAAATCACTAATCCGTTTCGATATGTCCGAATTTATGGAGAAGCACTCCATTTCCAAGCTGATCGGCTCGCCTCCGGGATACGTCGGCTACGAGGAAGGCGGGCAGCTTACGGAGCGAGTCAAACGCGCCCCCTATTCGATCGTGCTGCTAGACGAGATTGAGAAGGCGCACCCGGACATCTACAACATTCTGTTGCAGGTGTTTGAAGACGGCCAATTGACCGACGGGCTCGGCAATACAGTCGATTTCAAAAACACGATCATCATCATGACATCGAACCTGGGAGCGCGTTTCCTGGACAAGCGCGGTCAGATCGGGTTTTCGACGGCTTCCACCACCGGCATACCGCAAAAGGTGGAAGACTTGGTGCTCAGCGAGGTGAAGCGGGCGTTCAACCCTGAGTTTCTAAACCGCCTGGATGAGGTAATTCTGTTCACATCGCTGGTAGACGAAGACCTGATCAAGATCATCGACTTGCTGGTTGAGCAGATCAACACGAACCTGGTCTCCAAGCAGATCAAGATTCACCTTGATGACGACGCCGCAAAATACATCCTGGACAAAACCTGCGGGGACCGCAGCTACGGAGCACGGCCGCTGCGGCGCGCTCTGCAAAAATACATCGAAGATCCGCTCTCGGAGGCTCTCATTCAGGGTTCGCTACCGCGGCCCGGGGAACTGGAGATCTACGTCGGCGAGAACGGGATTTACTGCCGCCAGATAGGCGATCTGGAAGGCCAGCCGGTGGCGGCGGGAGATGTTGAAGTGGCGGCTCCGTCGGCCGGAACGCCACTCTACATGTTCTGATTTATATCACTTCACTGAAAATGCCAGGATCACGTTTCCTGGCATACCGCCCCACTGGCCATAGCCGGAGTTGACAAATACCGTGCCATCCACCACAGCTGGCCCGGCCGCGTCCATTGAACCGCCCCGCGCGGCTTTGCCGTTGACCGTATCAAAGTCCTTTGCCGTGTATGTATCCCACAAGAGCTTGCCGGTTTCAGTAGAATACGCACGCAAGTGCCCGTCCACCGAGCCGGAGAAAACGACTCCGGGGATCGCAGTCACTGCCGCGGATTGAGCTGGTGAGCAATCCGTGCGGGATGCAGGGCAAGGCGAGGGCTTCGAGCTCCAGACGATCTTGCCGCTCTTAAGATCGAGCGCGTGCAGTCCGCCGCCCTTTGCGGGGTCCAGTATGAACCGAAAGCCCTGCGCCGATTTGCGATCTGCCACGCCGCCCAACTTAGCGGCGGAAATGGCCACATAGACCTTCTCTCCGTCGGAAGCGGAGCCCCATTGACCTGCCTCCGAGCGGACCTCCTTCGCCCACCCGCGTCTGCCAGAGAATCTTGCCGTTTTGATCCGGGTCAATCGCGTGCACGCTGCCCGACTTTTGAGCGATCACCAATGCTCGCCTTCCGGCGCCGAGGCTGACCAGAATGGGCGATTGGCCGAAGTCAAAGTCGCCGCCGTGCGTCTGGGGGCAGTTCCCAGGAATGGGCATAAAGCAGGCATTGTTGTACGCATCGTTTTCGGTCAGTTGCTTTGACCAGAGCCGTTGTCCGGTCTTGAGATCCATGGCGAGTATCGCGTCGCTCGTATCGGTTGGCGGGTCTGAATAATTATCGCCTGTCGCCACGTAGAGGACGCCAAGCTGCTCGTCAATGGTAGGAGTTGACCAGATGCCGGCGCCTGAAGGACCGAACTGCTGAGTTCCCGCCGGGCTTTCGACCGTTGGCTTTGGGGTTTCTGGAATGGTGAAAGTCTGCCACAGCTTCTTGCCCGTAGCGGCATCGAGAGCCGCCACGCTGCCGCGAAATGTACAGCACTGAAATTTGGGGTCGCCGCCCAAGGCTTCTTCGAATGAGGCAAATGGTTCGTAAATCACACCGTTGTAATAGCGCGGCGTTGCTGTCGCTATGGTTGCGTAATGGTCTACCGGTTTCACCTTCCAGATCAATGCGCCGGTTTGAGCGTTTAGCCCGTATATGTTTCCGGCAGCATCCGCGAGGAACACGGCAGCAGAACCGTTAGACATCCCAACCGTTACACCGCCGCGGATTGGGTTGCCGGCGCGAAATCCCCAGCGCGTGCAGCCGGTACCGGCATCAAGCGAGTACACCGCCCCGGTGGCCGTGCCGATAAACACGCGACCTCCGACAATAGTGGGCTGTGAGCGCGCATCAGTGATGTCACCCAGATTGAAGGCCCACTTCAGTCTGAGATTGCCGACATTAGCGGCTGTGAGGCCCACAGCGGCCGCGTCCTGAAATCGCGAATTCGTGAGGGTGTCGCTCCAGCCGTTCCATTGCGGAGTTTTTGCTCGGGTTTGAAATACTGCTTCGCTTGTGCAGGTTGGGGTTACATCTGGAGCAGCCGGGTGCGAGCCCCCTGTCGGTCCGATATAGCTAATGAGAGCGAAGAGCTGTCCGATCGAGAGACCCTCCGCCTGTGTCTTCATGGCTCCCTTTGTCAAAGCAACGTAGATGGTTTCCCCGCTCATCGCCTTGATTGCACTTATGGCCGGAACACGGCCGGCGGGCACGTCATGGCAGGAGGCACAACGCTCCTTGTAAATCGCTGCTCCATCTTGCGCACGCAGCAACAAGGCGGCCAAGGCAAACAGACACATGTATCGCATAGCAATTCTCCTTTGTGTTTTTTCTGAGGGAGCAGCGATTTAAATGAAGTCGCGTTTCCGGGATTGCAGTAAGAAGGTAACGCCGACAATGACGGCCACGACGCCAACTTCGGCGGACAGGAATCGCAGCACTGCCGCATTCCAGACTGCTACATGACCGGTCCAATTGACAGTCAGCGATGGCGTCCGGGAGATCAGGTAATAAACGAGTCCATAGGACGAGTTGCAGATGATGGTCGCGGCAATGGCCCATCCTTCGGATTCACTGACAAGAGCGGTTGCAAGTATGAGGGAGAAGCCGACGACAGGCAGGCTTGCCAGGATCAGCAGGATCGGAACGATTCCAAACGAAGCAGGGTTACGCGTTGCAATCAGAACAACAGCAGAGAGCAGCAGACCGAGCCACGGCGCCAGGAACATCAGCAGGGTTGAGACAAGTTTCGCCGTCGTGTACTGCATGGAAGACAAAGGAAGGCTCATCAGGAAGGTGAGCGTCTGCTTCTTTCTCTCGTTCACGATTGTTGAGACCGGAAGCATAGATCCGAGGACAATAATGGCAACAAAAAACCAGGTGCTGCCCAGAACAAACGGAACTTCCCCTGTCTGCCGCAAAATCGCTAGTGCGACGAGGCCCGCCGCCATCGTAAGAAGGATTTGAAGCCGATGCAGACGCAGGTCTTTCCGGATTAGGTGTGTAACGATTGAACCGGTCACGCTTCTACCTCCTCACGACTATGTTCCACGTTGGCGACGAAGATTTCTTCGAGCGTCATATTCTGGATGCATTGAACACGAGCGCCGCTGTTCTCATACGCATTGGCGAGATCGGGGACGAAAGCATTGGCAGTAGCTACTGCCAGTCTTCCTTGCTGCTGCACGTCAATCACACCCGGCAGGGCCGGCAACTGAGTTCCCAAGGGCACCTCCAGGCGCAGGCGACGCCAGCGGTCGAGGTAAATCTCCTTGTCCATGGAGTCGATGATTCGACCGCGATCAATAAACGTGATGACGTCTGAGATTTGCTCCACATCCTGCGTGTTGTGTGAGGAAAACAGGATGGTGCGGTTTTCGTCGGCCATCACGTTTGTCAACTCGCGCAGGATTTCGTGGCGCGCCACGGGGTCGAGACCGGTCGTGGGTTCGTCCAGAACAAGGAGTTTCGGCTTGCGAGCCAAGACCAGGAGTAGAGTTGATTTCACTCGCTGGCCGTGGGAAAGCCCTTTGATCTTCTGATCCGCGCGCAAGCTAAAGCGCTTGAGCAGCGCCTGGACATAGGCTACATCCCAGGCCGGGTAGATCGAGCGAATGAAATCATATGCCAGCCCAAGGTCATGGAATCGTAGAGGCGCATGTCCTCCGAAGCGAAACCGATGTCTCGCTTGGCGGCGATCTGGCCGGCCGGCATCCGATGGCCTAGCACGCGAACTTCGCCGGAATCCTGATGCACTAGCCCCATCAAGATGCGAATGGTGGTGGACTTGCCCGCGCCATTTGCCCCAATGAGGCCGATGATCTGTCCTTCCGGAAGCTTCAGGGAAACTTTGTCGAGCAAGAAGTACCGGTATCTCTTGGACACTGCGTTCAGTTCTGCAGCCAGACCATTCATACTGTTTCCTTTTCCGCGAGACGCTCCCCGGCATCGCGGAGCCGCTTTTCCACTTCCTTAGGCCGCATGCCCAATTGCGCAGCGACGCGCATGGCGTTTTCCAAATGCTGCTGCAGTTCTTGTTCCCGCAGCGAAGCGCCCAACCCGGGGATCGTACTCACGTGCGAACCCTTCCCCTGTTGCGTCACTATGATCCCTTCACGCTCCAGCTCCTGATAGGCTCGCTTGACCGTAATTACACTGACCCCAATGTCCACGGCGAGTTGACGAATGGACGGAATCGGCTGGCCTTCCTTCCAATCCCCGACTGTGATCTGCATTTTGATCTGCTCCATGATTTGCAGATACATCGGGCGCTTGTCGGATTGAGACAGTGTCAGGCCTCCGTGCATCTGTGTATACTCAGTATACTCAGTATCCAGCATCTGTCAGTCTTTTTCTTGGCTATTGAGAGCGCTGCATTCAGCCAAGGGGCCGGCCGCTTATTCGGGTTGATTGATTAACTGACTGCTGCAGGGACGGACAGACGCGATCATGCCGGGCGCGCCCTAAAACGGCTCATTGGGTTTTCTTATCAAAGAAGAGCGTTTCATCCTTGCCCGCGGGCAGAATATGTGAAACCGCCATGGTGAGTGACTTGCCATCCGGGGCCACCTGCATATTCCATTGCGAAGCGGAATCGGCTTCGGGCCCATCGGTCTTGAAAACCTCAAGAGCCGGACCATTGAAATAAAGCGAGATTTTGGACTTGTGACCCGCTTCATCGAATTCGCATTCCTTGCCGTTGGTCGGACACACGAATTCGGTGGTGGTGACAGCGTCACCCTTTTTTGTGGTGGCTACGATTTTGATTTTGTCGCCAATCTGCTGAACGACCAAACTGGTTGATCTTGCGTCCGAAACCTGGCTCTTACTCGCGTTCATTTCCCAAGTGCCCGTAAATGGCGCCCCCTGAGAGTCTGCGGACAGAACAGCCGCGAATGCGAAAGCCAGCCCGGCCAGAATAAGTACCGAACCTGCCGACACCTTCATAGGAACTCCTTTGTAACTATTGGCAAGATAGTATCAAAAACTGGGGAATATGGACGCGTATTCTATTCACGCGGTGGTTTCAACGAGAAGTGGGCTGTTTATTATTCTGCTCTTTCTTTCCGGCCCCCGCCTGCTGGCCGAGACTGGCTACGACGCATGGTTGAGATACCCTCCGATCAATGAACCGGCGGTCCGGCGGAGCTACGACCGGCTGCCGCCATCGGTCGTGGCGCTTGGACATTCGGCGATACTCGATTCCGCTCAGAACGAAATGATTCGCGCTGTGAAGGGAATGCTCGGTCGAACTCTGCGCGCAGGCAACGAGCTTTCCGGCGGCGACGCCGTAGTGCTTGGGACTTTAGATCGCCTACAGGCCGCTTTTCCGAACCTCTCGCCGCCGAAAGATTTGATCCGTGATGGGTACTGGCTGAAGACGGCAGTAATCAACGGCGAAACCATGCTGCTGGTTGGCGGCGGGAACGAACGCGGAGTTTTGTATGGAGCATTTGCCCTGATTCGAAAGATGATGCTTCACGAACCAATCGAACACCTGGAAGAAGAGAGCAACCCATACGCGCCGGTCCGGTGGGTGAACGAGTGGGACAACCTGGATGGCAGCATTGAGCGCGGCTACGGTGGGCGGTCTATCTTCTTCGAGAACGGAAGCGTTGTGCCGGACCTGAGCCGCGCGGCCGATTACGCTCGCCTGCTGGCCTCTACCGGCATAAACGGATGTACGGTAAACAACGTCAATGCCAATCCTCGTGTGTTGACGCCGGAGTTTCTTCCGCAACTCGCGCGCATCGCAGACACATTTCGGCCATGGGGCGTGAAGCTTTCCATTTCTGTCGATCTCGGCAGCCCGAAAGCAATTGGCGGGCTGGAGACGTTCGATCCGCTAGACCCTCGCGTGGCTGAATGGTGGAAGAAGAAAGCGGCGGAAATTTACCGCGTGATCCCCGACTTCGGCGGATTTCTGTTGAAGGCCGATTCCGAGGGCCGTGCTGGCCCTTCAGCATATCGAAGAACGCACGCCGATGCGGCAAACGTGCTGGCGCGCGCGCTGAAACCGTATGGCGGTGTTCTAATCTACCGGGGCTTCGTCTACAACCACCACATGGACTGGCGCAATTTGAAAAATGATCGTGCGAAGGCGGCTTACGACAACTTTCATTCGCTGGATGGGAAATTCGACGACAACGCCGCGGTACAGATCAAATACGGTCCCATTGACTTTCAGGCGCGCGAGCCGGTCTCTACTCTGTTCGCCGGACTGAAGCAGACAAACGAGACGATCGAACTGCAGATCACGCAAGAATACACAGGACAGCAGCGGCATATCTGTTATCTAGTGCCGATGTGGAAGAGCATGCTCGACTTCGATCTGCATGCTGGTGGCGGAAATACGCCGGTAAAAGAGATTGTGAGCGGAAAAACATCCAACCGTCCACTGGGAGGCTTTGCGGGTGTTGCCAACGTCGGGCAGGATCTGAACTGGCTTGGGTCGGACCTGGCGATGGCAAACCTGTACGGGTTCGGCCGGCTCGCCTGGAACCCAAACCTGTCCGCGGCCCGGATTACGAGCGAATGGACACGGATGACATTCAGCAACGATGCGCTGGTGCTCGATACCGTCATGCGCCTGCAGTTGGAATCGTGGCGCGATTACGAGAGGTACACAGGGCCGCTCGGTTTGGGCACTCTCACGGATATTCTGCATTCCCACTATGGGCCGGGAATTGAATCTGCCGAGAGAAACGGGTGGGGCCAGTGGATCCGCGCCGACCACAAAGGCATCGGGATGGATCGAACGACCGCAACCGGAACCGGATTTATCGGACAGTACCCCCCAGAAGTGGCGCGCATGTACGAATCGTTGAAGACGTGTCCCGACAATCTGCTGCTGTTCATGCATCACGTGCCGTATACGTACGTGCTCCATTCCGGAAAGAGCGTGATTCAGTACGTTTACGATTCGCACTACAGCGGAGCAGCGGAAGCACAGCAGTTTCCGGAATGGTGGAAGGCGCTGCAGGGACACGTTGACGAGCAGCGGTATGAGGCGATTCTTCGAGAACTGGAATATCAGGCCGGGCACGCGATTGTCTGGCGGGATGCGATCTGCAGTTGGTTTCTGCGCGAGTCGGGAATTCCGGATGAAAAAGGGCGAGCAGGGCACTTCCCCGATCGCATAGAAGCGGAATCGATGAAGCTGGAAGGCTATTCGGTTGAGCCGGTCACGCCATGGGAAGATGCATCGGGCGGTAAAGCGATTACTTGTCAGGCTCCGCTGCGCGGTTGTACGGCGCAGTTCGTTTACAACGGCGCAAGTGAGTGGGCTGACTTGATCGTTCAATATTTTGATCTAAAGAACGGCGTAGCGCAGTTTCGCGTGTACTTGAACAACCAACCGGTGGATGGGTGGCTTGCAGATGCGGAACTTCCGGCGAAGATTCCAAATGGGGACACTTCGACACGCCGGATGATTTCAGGACTGCCGCTTAGGTCCGGAGATACCATCCGGATCGAGGGAACGCGCGGCAGTGGAGATACCGCTGCGCTCGACTATGTGGAGATCAAACCGGAGCAAAATGGCGAGTGGTGAAAATATAGCTCCGTTTTTGTGTAGGCTTTAACGTATGCACTGGCTGCTGCGCGATCTTCGCTACGCTTTTCGCGAAATCGTCCGAAGGCCTGGTTTCGCGGGCCTCGCTATCCTGACGCTCGCGCTGGGAATTGGCTCGGTGACTACGATGTATAGCGTGATTCAGAACGTATTATTGAATCCGTTCCCTTACACCGATCCGCGCCGGATGGTTGATGTGTTGATTCAAGATACGGCGCAGAGCCGCGGCGGCATTCGCGGCGGCTTGACCGTTCCGGAATTTCGCGCCTATGTCGATGACAGCAATGTATTCGAAGAAGCTGTCGGTACGGATACCGAGCCGATGCTATACCAAACTTCCGAGGGCGTCGAGCAATGGGCGGTAGCTTCGGTGACTCCGAATCTGTTCCACTTTCTTGGCGTGCCACCGCTATTGGGACGCACCGCCAATGCGGATGACGTGAAGCCCGGAGCGCCGGCGGTTGCCGTTCTGAGCCACAAAGCTTGGATACGGTACTTCAGCGCTGATTCGCACGTGTTGGGCCGCAAAGTTGCGATAGGGGGCAAGCCGATGACCGTGGTTGGCGTTATGCCGCCGCGCTTCACCTGGAATGTTGCGGACGCATGGATTCCCGACCCCGCTGCGCGGAGCGACCCGGAGGCCATGAAGAAGCGCTTTTGGCTGCAGGGCCGGCTTAAGCGCGGCGTAAGCCTTCAGCAAGCGGCCGCCGAACTCAATCTCATCGCCGCGCGGCTCGCGCGCTTGTACCCGGACCGATATCCGAAGCAGTTCACCATCAAAGTCATAACCGTGATCGATTGGGTGGTGGGAAAGTTCCGCTGGGTGCTGTATACCTTGTTCGGCGCGGTCGGATTATTACTCTTGATTGCGTGCTGCAACGTTGCGAACATGCTGCTAGCACGCGCGACTGCGCGTGAACGGGAAATCGCGATCCGTGGGGCTTTGGGCGCTACGCGTTTCCAGATACTGCGCCAACTGCTGGTCGAGAGCATGGTCATTGCCCTATGCGGAGGCGTAATCGGAATTGCCATCGCCTACGGAGGAATCAAAGCGCTCACTCATTTCATTCCTCCTTACACGATCCCACTTGAGACCCGGATAATCGTCAACACGGCGGTTCTGCTGTTCAGCCTGGCAATCGCTATTCTGACAGCGCTGTTGTTCGGCGCGACGCCTGCTCTCTACGCCACGCGTCGGGACTTGATTCCCAGTTTGGCCGCTTCCGGCAAGGGAGCGGGCGGCGGCTTTAACCGGGGGCCGCTGCGCAACTTCCTGGTGATATCGGAGGTTGCTTTGTCCTTGGTTCTTCTGGCCGGCGCGGGCGTTTTGATGCGCAGTTTCCTGTCGATGGCCGGGCTCGATCTGGGCTTCAATCCGCACAACCTCGTGTTGACTTCGATATCGCTTTCAAGCTTCACACCGGCGCGCCGTCGCGAGTTCTTCGACGAGGCGTTGCCGCGTATCGCCGCGATGCCGGGCGTCATTGCGGCGGCCGAAACAACCGGTTTCCCACCGTACGGCGCGATGACAACAGAAATCGATGTGCCCGGGAGAGCACATTACGAGCAATGGAATGGATTGTTTCAGCGCTGTAGCAACAGCTATTTCGCCACGCTCGGATTGCGTTTTCTTCGCGGATCAGCGTTCTCGCAGAGCGATGTGGCAAACGCGCGCAGGCTGGCAGTCGTGAACCAGACTTTTGTACGCAAATACTTCGAAAGCGGGGACCCGATTGGCAGGCGAATTCGTTTGACACGCTTGGCGTCCGCTCCCGATTCGTTGTCCGATCCTTCGTTCGAGGTTATTGGGGTGGTTGCCGACATCCGGAACCAGGGCATCCAGGAACCTGCTCTTCCGGAAGCCTTCATTCCCTCAAGCATAGGCAGCTTCCGCTTTGCTGACCTCGTGGTCCGAACATCATCCAGCACCAACACAATGTTGAATGCTATTCGCCGCGAGATCCGCGCCATCGACAAAAACGTTGGATTCCGCGATCCGGAAACGATGGAGAATGTGTTGCACGATGTATCCTACGCGCGTCCGCGTTTCAGCGTTTTACTCCTGAGCACCTTCGCCGGGATTGGACTCGCGCTGGTCGGGAGCGGCGTCTACGGAGTAATGGCGTACACGGTTTCACGCCAGACCCGTGAGATCGGGATTCGCATGGCGCTCGGGGCGGAACGCAGCGACGTGTTCCGCGCCGTTTTCAAAACGGCTCTACGACTGATTGCCTTCGGCGTTTTCATCGGCGCAGCAGCCAGTTTTGGCGGCAATCGCGTGATTTCGAGCCAGATGTGGACGGTTGCGACCTTCGACCCGGTGGCCCTCATTGGGGGTGTAATTGTGATCGTCATCTTGGGCCTTGCGGCGTGCTGCATTCCGGCTCTTCGGGCCACGCGAGTCAACCCCATCCTGGCGTTGCGGCACGAATGAGAGGTCTGGGCCGACTTTTTGTAATCTTACAGCGTTCGCAGGTGAAAACCGCCATCCACGTGGATCACCTGTCCGGTAGAGTAATCGAGCTGTCCATCGGCGATGGCGCGAACGGCGCGGGCAACATCTACTGGCTCGCCGATTCTGGGTTGAGGCAAGAGACCGCTTGCGATTTTTTCTTCGTAGGCGGCGGCTACCGAGGCGATCATGTCCGTGCGGATGATCCCAGGCTGGATCTCAAACACCGGTATATTGTGGCGCGCCAGACGCGCGGCGAATAGCTTGACAGCCATGCTGAGGGCGGCTTTCGACATGCAGTAATCGCCGCGATTTGTGGATGCTGTGAAACTGGAAATCGAGCTAATGAAAACGATCCGGCCAGACGCCTGTTCAACCATGCGCCGCGCGATGGATTGCGTGAGAAAATACGGGCCCTTGAGGTTGGCGGCAATGATTTCATCGAAGCTTTCCGGAGTTGCATCGAGAATGTCGCGGCGTTCGCGGGGCGCCATGCCTGCGTTGTTCACCAGCAGATCAATTTCCGGGAAGGTTTCGCGCAGCGTCGCGGCCAAGCGATGGCACGAAGATAGGTCGCCCAAGTCACAAGCTAGAGCCGTTGTGCCAGTGCGTTCCGCTACGGATTGCGCGGCTTCGCGATTGGTGTTGTAGGTGGCGACGACGTGATGGGTTTGCCCAAGTTCTTCGACAATCGCGCGGCCGATTCCACGGCTTCCGCCGGTAACAAGAGCTACTGGTTTGGACACGAATAAGATTTAAACAAATGACCATCGCCGATTTAGCAGAGATTCCGGGACGAACGTATCCGGCGCGAAGGAGAACACAGAATTTGGTTGGCGGCGCGAGCCCCATTCAGGCAATAAATTTTTCGCTCGGCCATGTCGTGCTGGAACCCAATGGCGGTCAAGTGCCATGGCACAACCAGGAACAGGAGGAGATCTATTTCATCGTCGAGGGGGTGGGTGAGATGTGCCTCGGTACGGAGAAGATGACCGTGCGGGCGGGCCAAACCGTATACATTCCACCGCGGGTATTTCATCAATTAACGAATACCGGCTCGACCCCGATCCGGATGATTTATTGCTACGGTCCGGCGGGAGATGTCGCGCACTGGCGTCAGGAGTTGAATGGCACGCTGCCCCGCGCCGGCGTGGAAGCGCCGCCTTTGCCGGCCGGAGCGCAACCCCAGTGCACCGCGAAGTCTGAGGAGATCCGATGAGCACAACCCGCACGCGCGAAATCGGGATCATCATGAACGGCGTAACCGGACGCATGGGCCTCAATCAGCACCTGCACCGGTCGATTTTCGCCATCATGCAACAGGGCGGCGTGAAGCTCAGTGACTCCGAGGCGATTATGCCAAAGCCTCTGTTAACCGGCCGAAACCCGGTGAAGCTGGAAGCGATCTCAAGGGAATTCGGAGGACTGCCGTTCACGACCGATCTGGATTCGGCGCTGGCAGATCCGGCTTACACGATCTATTTCGACGCGCAAACGACGGACCGGCGCGCCGAGAGCATCAAGAGAGCCATTGCAGCGGGAAAGCATGTATATTGCGAAAAGCCGGTTGCCGCGAATCTGGAGACGGCACTGGAACTTTACAGGCTCGCAAAAGACGCGCGGGTGAAACATGGAGTTGTGCAAGACAAACTCTGGCTGCCCGGTTTGCTGAAGCTCCAGACTCTGCGGGATCTCGGTTATTTCGGTCGCATTCTTTCAGTGCGTGGCGAATTTGGCTATTGGGTATTCGAAGGCGATGCAGTCCCGGCTCAGCGCCCGTCCTGGAACTATCGAAAGGAAGATGGAGGCGGAATCATTCTTGACATGCTGTGCCACTGGCGTTATGTGCTGGATAATGTCTTCGGTCCTGTGCGCGCGGTTTCATGCGTTGGAGCGACACACATTCCGGAACGCTGGGACGAACAGGGCAGGCAGTATGATGCGACGGCGGATGATGCCGCTTATGCAACTTTCGAACTGGAGGGCGGAATCGTTGCGCACTTCAATTCGTCCTGGTGCGTGCGCGTGCGGCGAGATGACCTGCTGACAATGCAAGTGGATGGAACGAAAGGATCGGCGGTAGCAGGACTGCGCGATTGCTGGATTCAGCCGTATGCGGCCACGCCTCGGCCGGCCTGGAACCCGGACGTTCCGAACCCATTGAACTTTTTTGACGGATGGCAGCATGTGCCCGAGCAACAACCATTCGAGAATGCGTTCAAGCGCCAGTGGGAATTGTTTCTCCAGCATGTAGTAACAGACGAGCCGTTCCGCTGGGATCTGTTGGAGGGCGCGAAGGGCGTGCAATTGGCGGAAAAGGGGCTTGAGTCCTGGCGCAAGCGGGCTTGGGTGGAAGTTGGGCCACTGGATGTGAATTAACGTTCGCTATTCGTCTCGAAGCACAGCCATCGGATCGACGCTTGCTGCGCGGTGTGCGGGAATTGCGGTGGCAAGGAGAGTCGCAATGCCAAGCGCTACGATGGCGGCAATGATTGTCACCGGGTCATCCGGCTGCAAATTGAAGAGCAAGGATTTAGCAGCTCGGCCGCTGGCGAGCGCCAGTATGGTTCCCACGGAGACACCGATGGCGAACAAAATGGCCGATTCACGGAAGATCATTTTGAAAATGCGGGCGCGATCCGCTCCGACGGCAAGGCGAATTCCGATTTCATTGCGGCGCTGCGTAACGATATAAGAGAAGACGCCGTACAAGCCGATGGTGGCGAGCAAGACAGCGATCAGCCCGAAAAAGCCGGAGATTTTAGCCAGAATATCTTCGCGGCGGATTGAATCATGGACCAGTTCGCGGAAGGAATGGAACTGGACGCTCAGATCCGGAGTAACGCTGAATAGCGCGGTGCGCAATTCGGAAACCGTCGTTATGAGGGGTAGCTTTGAGTGAACAACGATGTCTGCGGTGCTCCTGGGATCCGGATCCTGGGCAGCGGAAACGAACACGGTCGGTTCCCGCTTGTAGCTTAGATCTCTGTAAACGCTGTTTTTGACAACTCCAACAATCTGATAATGAGGCGACTGCTCGCCCGGCCCGACCTCGACGTGGAACCGCTTACCGATGGGATCCTGGCCATGCAGAAACCGAGTAATGAAAAGCTGATCCACAATAGCAACGGCGGGAGAGAAAAGTGTATCGCGGGCATCGAAGTCTCTGCCCGCAACGAGCGGCGTACCCATGGTTCGGAAGTAGCCCTCGCTTACCCGATTGAAAGTCGAGAGGAGGACTGTGCCTTTTTGCGGCGAGCTGTCAAACTCGAAATCGTCGTTCCAGTATCCACCATAGAGCGGAGCATCGCGAACATCAGCCGCAGAATCGATACCCGGGATGGCGCGGACGCGTTCGAGCAAGCGGTGTCTGAGCAAGAGACGTGCAGTTTTCGATGCCGGAAGCCCTGTGGGCGCGGCTTCGACGATTAACATGCCGGATTCGCGAAACCCCGGATCGATCGTTATCAAGTTGCGGAAACTGCGGAGAAACAGCAGCGAGGCGACCAGGAGCACAAGCGAGAGGCATATCTGGGATACGAGCAGGAGCCGCTGGACGCCGAAGCGCTCGCGAGTGGCCGTGAGCCCGCGGCCGGCCGTTTTGAATTCACCCGCCCTCTTCATAGCGGTAGCATGCAAGGCCGGAAAAAGCCCGAACAGCAGACAAACAACGATCGTGATGCCGGCGATAAAGGCTAGAGTGCGGCCATCGAGACTGAGATCAAGCGAAAGCGAATAATAACGCGTGCTGAATTGGGAAAGCAGATAGCGGCTAAGCCAGTGGGCGAGGATAATGCCGGCCGCGCTGCCGAGCACAGCTAGCAGCAGACTTTCGGTCAGCATATGGCGAATCAGCCGCCAGCGCGAAGCGCCGACTGCCAGCCGGACGGCAATTTCACGCCGGCGAGCCGTGGCGCGACTGAGCAACAGGTTGGCCACGTTAGCGCAAGCGATCAAAAGCACCAGGGCTGCAATCGAGAGGAGTAACAACAAGGGGTCTTTATAGTCCGACCTGAGATCTGAATATCCGTTGCCGCCCGGCTCGGCCCGAATCTTCAGTTTCAGATATTCCTTCACGGTTTCGGGGCGGTAATTGGGACTGATAGTTTCGCGAAGGATGCCGGGCCAGACGAATTCGAGATAGGAACCGGCCTGTTTGAGCGAAACGCCGGGTTTCAAGCGGCCCGCCATACCGAGCCACCATGCATCGCGGCGATTCAAAAAGTTGGTGTCGTTGAAAACTGGTTGTGCGCAGAGAGGGACAGCAATGGCGTACTGCTTGCCCACTTCGATGCCATAGAATCCCGGCGGCGTAACTCCGATGATCGGAACTGGGTGCCCGTCGAGGCTGATATCGCGTCCCAGCATCTCAGGATTTCCACCGTACTCGCGCTGCCAGAATCCGTAACTGATCACCGCACCAGCCGCTCCGCATCCGCGATGATCATCGGCGGGAGTAAAGGTCCTTCCGATCAGGGCAGTAACGCCGAGCGCTTGGAAAAAATTGCCGCTGACGAAAATTGCGTCGGCGTTTCGAACATCGCCGGATTTCGCGAGGTTGAAATGAGTTGTACCCCAGGCCAGCACGTCCGTGAACGGTTTGTGGCTCGCGCGGATTTGTTCCCATTGCGGATAAGTGAAATCGTTGGGATCATCTGAGAAATGGCCGGTGCGGCTTGAATGATCGGCAAACGTAACCAATTGTTGCGGAGCTTTAACCGGAAGGCTGCGCAGCAACAGGGCATCCACCAACTGAAAGAGCGCGACATTTGCGCCGATGCCGAGAGCCAACGATAAAACAGCGATCGCCGTGAACGTTGGTTTCGCGCGCAGCAGGCGAGCAGCATAGCGAAAGTCCTGCCAGAGGCTTTCGAGTGGATGGGATCTCATATCGTAGCGCCTCCTTCGGCGGGGCGGGATGATCATATTATTGCGTGTAATTGCGCGCCAATGAAAAAGCTGATCAATCAAGCCGAACATGTCGTCGACGAAATGCTGGAGGGCTTGCTGACGATCTATCCAAGCTTGGCGCGGCTTTCGCATCACAAAGTCATTTTGCGGGCCGATACCGAACAGGTGCGCGATAGACAAGTGGCGGTGATTTCCGGTGGAGGGAGCGGTCACGAACCGGCGCACGCGGGGTTTGTTGGAGCGGGCATGTTGAGCGCGGCGGTTGCGGGCGAAGTATTCACGTCGCCTCCGGTAGAAGCCGTTCTGGCCGCGATCCGAGCGGTTGCCGGAACCCAGGGCGTAGTGCTGATTGTGAAGAATTACACCGGGGATCGACTGAATTTCGGGCTCGCGGCAGAGATGGCCCGCGCCGAAGGCATCCGAGTAGAGACTGTGATGGTTGCCGACGATATTGCGCTAGCGGCGACACACGAACCTTCGAGCCGCCGCGGCATCGCCGGCACAGTTCTGGTCCACAAGATCGCGGGCGCAGCAGCGGCTGAAGGGATGAGTCTAGAAGAAGTTGTTTCGAGCACGCGCTCCGCGGCCCAGGATATCGCGAGCATGGGCATTTCACTATCGGCCGGCACGACGCCAGCAACCGGAAAGCCGAGTTACACTCTGGGTGAACGGGAAGTGGAGTTGGGGCTTGGCATTCACGGCGAGCCCGGTATACGCCGGAGCCTGCTGCGAACGGCCGATGAACATGCGGACGAAATTGTTGATGCGATTGTTGAAGCACATTCGCTGCGCCCGGGTGACCGGATTGCCGTGCTGGTGAATAACCTGGGCGCGACGACCTGGATGGAACTGGCCATCGTTGCGCGACGGGTCGTAAGTGCGCTTGCATCGCGAGGCCTTGCCGTGGAACGCGTATATGCCGGAACATTCATGTCATCACTGGATGCCGCGGGCGTGTCCGTATCGGTGATGCGCGTGAACGAACAACGCTTTCGCTTGCTGGATGCGCCGACCAGCGCACCAGCTTGGCCGCGAGTATCGATGGAGCACAGGCGATCCATTACCGAGAGGACGACCAACTCGCGCGCCGTGGATACCGCGACGGAGCCGGAGAGGGTAATCACCACCGGCAGCCATTTGCATCGCGCGATTGACGCAGCTTGCGAGGCAATTCTTAATGCCAGGGATCACTTGACGGAGTTAGATCGAGTGGTGGGCGACGGCGATCTGGGCATTAACCTGGCGCGAGGAGCCGCAGCGGTTCAAGAGATGCTGCGAACAGACCCGGGCAGCAAGGCTGCAGACTGCCTGAGCCGCCTTGCGGAAAAGCTGCGGAGTGTTGTGGGAGGGTCGTCAGGAGCTTTCTACGGCGTACTGATTCTACGTGCGGCCAAGACACTGCAATCGGCAGCCGCGAACGATCCGAAAGTATGGGTTCGGGCGTGTAATGAGGCTTGCCGGGCAGTGAGTGAAGCCGGCGGAGCAGTGGCAGGCGATCGAACCATGTTAGATGCTCTGCTCCCATTTACAGAGGCATTGAGCCACGGCATTGAAAGTGGCCAGCCGCTCTCGCAGGTGTTAAGCGACGCAGCAACTGCTGCCGAACAGTGCGCCGAAGCGACCGCGCAGATGCTCCCACGGCGGGGGCGTTCGAGTTACTTGGGCGAGCGATGCCTGGGTTATCCCGACCCGGGCGCCATTGCCGCTGCCATCTGGCTGCGGGCCGTTTCAAATCATCTTACGCGCGAGTGAGAATTGTACGGTGGCACAACCTTTCTATCTTGGCTTAAATATGTCCGGAACAGTGTCGGCCGGTGCTTACACGGCAGGCGTGATCGACTTTCTGGTGGAAACGATGGATGCCTGGTACGCGGAACGCGAGCGGCAGATTGAGCGATTCGGAACAAATTACGAGCAGTGGACGATTCCTCCTCATGAAGTGGAACTCGCCGTGATGGCGGGCGCGTCCGGCGGGGGAATAACGGCCGCGCTCACCGCAGCGGCGCTGAGCCAGAATTTCGACCACGTTCGCCAGCAATCGCTACCGGCAAACGCGAACGTGAATACCCTGTTTCAAAGCTGGGTGCGGGACATCGATCTAAGCGGTTTATTGGGTCACGCGGACCTGGATGGGAGCGGCGGTAAAGTTGTCTCGATTCTGGATTCGACACCGATCCGAAATATCGCGTCACACGCGTTGCAGATTCCAGCCCCGCTTAATCAGCGGCGAGCGTGGGTGCGCGACGGCTTGCAAGTGATTCTCACGCTAACCAATCTGCGCGGCGTGCCATACGCGATCGAATCGGAAACGGCCGCTTCGGAAAGAACGTTGTATTACGCGGACCGGCGGGCTTTCGAGGTTTGGTGGAACCCGGACCGGCCGGGTGGCGACTATGTTCCGCTAGACGGGAAGGGCGGAAAGGAATGGACCGAACTGGCCGATGCCGCCATCGCGACAAGCGCCTTTCCGGTTGTACTGGCGCCGCAGAAACTGGCACGACGGGCCGGCGAATACAATGAGCGGCGCTGGTGGATCTCGCAGGCGAATCCAAAATGCCGCGATGATGGTGTTTGCGAGTGCGAAAAGAACGAACCGATGCGGCCATCCTGGGATCTCGGAGATGCTTTCTCCTTTGAGACGCTCAACGTAGATGGAGGCGCGACAAATAATAGCCCGTTTGATTGCGCGCGCTTTGCCCTGGCGGACCTGCAACCGACTCTGCCTGCCGGCCGTAATCCGCGCGATCCCCAAGTGGCGGACCGCGCCGTAGTCAGTGTCGCACCGCTCTCGACCGAAACGATTGGCAAGCTGCCAGCGATGCCGGATGCGGCTATGTTTTCCCTGCTGACGCGTTTTGTGGGCGCCCTTGTGAACCAAAGCCGTATACAGGGCGAGAATCTCAAGCTGACGGCGGAGGCGAGCGTGGCCAGCCGATGGATCATCGCGCCTAATTCCACTTTGCCCAACACGGAACCACTCGCTGGCTCTTTACTTGAAGCTTTCGGCGGTTTTGTCTCGCAAGCCTTTCGCGAACATGACTACCAGTTGGGCCGTCGAAACTGCCAATGGTTTCTGCGTAGCCATTTCGGTCTGCCCTGGGATAACGCGATCATGAAGCAGTATTCGCTTTCTCTCGCGGCTCAAAACCGCCTTGATGCTCAGTTCGGGTTTGGGGCGGCCAAGGGGAAACCTTCCGGGACGGCAACGCGCTTGTTTCCAGTGATACCGGTCGTTCCGGAATTAACTCCCGAAATTGCGGTGGTAAGGAAGCCTATCGATCAGGACGCGCTGAAGAAGCTGGGAGATCTGGCCGTTGATCGGGTGAAGAGAGTCACCAGGGAACTGCTGACGCAAGGCGGCGGTGGAATGTTGTCTGACGTTGCATTCGAGGCCGCATGGCTATTCGTCAAGGGGAAGCTTCGGAACAAGCTACTGGCGTACGCGGGTTTCGAACTGGCGCGGCAAGGTTTCGTAAAGTGAACGGCGGGTCCGAAGGTGCTAATCGCCGTTTAGCTGACGCCAGCGCTCAACCAGATCGTGACAGGCACCGCGCCAATTCGGGAAGTGAAACTCGAAGCCGGAATCGAGCAACAACCGAGGAACAACGCGCCGGCTTTTGAGAACGAGCTCCGTTTCGGTGCCCAGGATTGCTGCGCCGATGGCGAGGGCCCACCTGGGTGCGGGGAGTCCGACATAGCTTGTGCACCAGGCGCGACGCAGGCAGAACATCAGCTTCCAGTTCTGCAGCGGAAAAGGAGATGAAATATTAACGGGGCCGCTAATCTCATCATGAGCAATAAGGAATTCAATGGCGCGGATGAAATCGACATCGTGAATCCAGGAGACGTATTGGCGGCCGGAGCCGGCGCGCCCACCGAGTCCGCGGCGGACAAGCCAAAGCAGAGTATCAAAAATCCCGCCCGGATGCGGGCTCATTACCATCGCGCTGCGAAGGGCGATTCTGCGCGTGCGTGGAGTTTCCGCGGCAAAAAAGGTGCGCTCCCAGCCGGTGGCAACGTCAATGCTGAACTGCCATTTGCGGGGAACATTCGGTTCATTTCCGCCAACCTCACCCGTAAGTTCGTCCATGGGACGATCCAGGGCATGGCGATAGATAGTGGCAGTGCTGGCGTTCATCCAGATGCGCGGCGGATGTGAACTCTCCGCAATTGCCTGCCCGACTAGATTAGTTGTGAAGATGCGAGAATTCTTAATCTGCCGCCGGTTCGTTTCGTTATAACGGCAATTGACGGTGTGTCCGGCGAGATTGATGACGAGATCTGCCCCATCCAGAGCGCCGGCCCAATCGCCAAGGGTGTTTGCATCCCAGGTGATGGTCTGCCATTCGGACGGTTTGGGATGGCGCGCAATAACGGTTACAGAATGGCCCTGTTCATGAAAATGCCGGGCCAGAATCTGGCCAATCTGGCCGCTGCCCCCAGGGAGGACTATGCGGAGCGGAGGCATTTAGCGATTTTATCTTCTATCAGGGGAGAGAAAGCCGGCCTATTGTATGGCTGAGAACCGCAGAGGCGCCAGAATGACGTTGCTGATATTGGCTACAATCTCGGAATCCTTCAGTTCGGGCTGGGAAACGAGCTTTTTCCATTCCGGGTCGCTGCCGAATGCGCGCCAAAGCCGGTCGCGGTCTGACAGGTTGTCGTAGGACAGCATGTACGTTAGATTAGGTTGGCTAGATCCAATGATCGTCTCGCCAAAAAATACCGGCCGGAACTCGAGCCGCTGAAAAATTCCCATTTCGCCGCTATTGAACATGCCGACTTTACGCGCCAGCGTCACGAAAGTTTGAGATTCATAGGTACGCAGTTCGAATATCCGTGCAGACTTTCCTGAAGGCGCGGAAACAGCCGGTTCAGGCATTCCATCGAAGCTGCGCAACAGGCTGCTATCGACGCGCACGAAAGGCAGCCCGGAGCCGGAACTCAGCTTTTGCAGCGCCTGTTGGTGCTGTTCATCGGCGGTGAGCTTCGCTAGAACATCCTGCATTGTGCCGAGAGAGGAAAATTGCGTCAGTGTGACGTAATAAGGCCCGTCCGGTCCGATTACGTTCGAAAATGCGCCGTCCAGCCTGGCGCCGGCTCTGGACAGCGCGGGAGCAAGGCCGTGCTCAAGGTAATCGGCAGTTCGTGCGGATTGATTCTCCGGGCTGTTATGAAAACGCCAGGTTTTCAGTTCGAGATAGGTGTTCTTGGGACTCGCGGGAGGAGTATCAGCGCTCACGAGGGCAGATGCGGCAAGGCCGGCGAGCATATTGCGGCGGTTCATGTTCTCGACTGTATAACAAGGGGGGCCGGCTTTAATGTTCGCGCATGGCCTGGATCAGGGCTTCCATATGATCCAGGTAACGCTCAAACGCTTTGCGGCCTGCCGCTGTCAAACGATATTCGGTCTTTGGCATACGGCCCTCAAAGCTCTTCGTGCATTCCAGGTAGTTGGCCTCTTCAAGCCTCCTGGCGTGCACACTCAAGTTGCCATCCGTAGTCTGGAGCAATTTCTTCAACTCGTTGAATGTGAGCGTATCATTTACGGCCAGCACGCTCAGAATTCCCAGGCGCATTCGCTCGTGGATGATCCGATCCAGATTCGGAAGCGCGTGTTCTACCGTCTCCCTTTCGACCGCCGGCTTTACCGACTTCGGCGGACGAGGCTTCACTGGCTCGTCGTCATTCGAGCGCGCCATTGCAGGCCTAGCCACCATGCCTCCTAGCGATCACGGTCCCGAAAACAATGTGGAGCACGCCGAAACCCAGGATCAAAAACCCGTTTCCCCAACTGGCAGGCGTTAGCAGCGAAGCAGCGCCGAGAAACATAAAACACAGCCCCATTACCGGAACAATGCGGACGGAAAACGCGCCTCCGGTAACCACAGCAGCCCCGTACAACAGCAGCCACAACCCGGGAAGCACGCTTACGATTCCGGATTGAAAAAGGACCACAGTAAGAATCGCGCCCGCCAGCAATGGTGGAGCAAAGCTCAACAGCGCGCGCCGCGCGGCACGCGTCTGTAGAGAAAGATCAAGCCGCTTCGATTTCAGGCGAACGGCGACAAAAGCGATCAGCAACGCCAGAACAGATTCCGCAACCCAAACCGAAAACTGCGCGCGGGCGGGGTGGCCGGCGGAAACGATTCCAGCGGCGATGGCGCTAATGCCAATGACCACGCCGCCCCAGCCAGGAACGGCCGTAAACGACGATGCGCGCTCCATGGTGTCGCGGATGAACCGCAGATTCGCGGCGGCTCCGCGGTCGATGGGAACCGTCTGGCTCACCGCACCGGCACGTTGGGCAAACGCCATACGCACCGAGTATAGCGCGCTCTGGCGCGTGTTCCAGGTGATCAAAAGCTGAAGTGGATTCCCCCCACCGCCCAGCGGGAAGGCGTCCGGAACCCATCCTCGTAATAATTTTGGCCAAGGGCATTGGACACGCGCACGTAAAATCGCGCCGCGGTCCGTTCCGTCAGATGAACACTGTATCCGGCTGAAAGGCCGAGCTGATGCGGACCAGCGAAGCGGTAAGCGTACCCGTACAACGGATACAAGTAATCGCTGCCACCATCAAAGTCGGCGGCCAGATCGAAATGATTTCCCAATTGCCGCGTTGCGATGAAGGTCGCGTAATGAGGCAAAATTCGGGGCGATTGCAGCGGGGCCGAGCCGGTTCCGGTGTAGTATTGCGAAACGCGATCCTGCGCATTCGTATAGGTATAGGATGCAAAGATGGCGGTCCGCGCGTTGGGACGAAATTCGCCGCTGAGTTCCACACCACGCGCAATCCCTCCGGCCGTGTTGTAATATCCGGCGGTTCGGCCATACGGATCGATGAAGCCGGGGGGGAAATCCAGAAATCCGATTACCTGTTGCAGATGGGAATAGAAATAGGTGGCGCTGATCTTCAAATGCTCCTGGAACAGGTACTGATCGAAGCCGAAATCAATTGAAACGGCGCGCTCGGGACTCAGCCTGGGATCTCCGTATGCGAAATCGAAACCTTGAAACAGAAATCCGCCGAATCGCTCGAAGAGCGAAGGCAACCGGAAGCTGTTCCCTGCGTGAGCGCGGAACTTCGTCGACGAACTTCGCAGAAAGTACGATAGAGAGGCATCGCCCGTATACGCGGCCGGCGGCTTTGGAAGGCGGGAGCTTGCATATGGTGAAGGGCCGCCTCCAACAAAAGCTGGTTGATCGAGAGAAGCCTGCGTGAAGCGAGCGGAAAGCAGAATGTTGAGCCGGTTTCCGATTAAACGCAACTCATCTTGTGCAAACGCAGCGTTGCTGCGCTGGCGTGCATCCGTCCTGTAAAAAGCGCGTTGAGCAGGGTCGGGATTCTCATCGGTTGAAAGATTCAAATAGTGTTCCTGCTGGAATTCATAGCCGGCGGTGATCACCTGGTGCGCTCCGGGCAGGTAATTGATCCGCGCCTGCACTGTATCGACACGGCCCGCGTACCGATCGGATGTGTTAAACAACGGCTGGAAAAGTCCAGGACCCCCGGGGCCGTCGGTGTTGTCGCGAACCGTGTCCACCATGCCGTAAGCGAGGCGGTAGGAAAGGTGAGAATTGATTTCATGCTGAAAGCGAAACAGCGAGTTGATGAAGTGGGAGTAACGTCCGGCGTCGGGATCTTTAAGCGATGGAACGAAAGTGCCGAAGGGAACGGCTGGAATGATTCCCATTAGGGGCGACGTCGGCGCCGGGGTTGGGCTGACATTCTCCTGAAGGAAGCCGCCATTGCCGAACAGGTCGGCAATCAGCCGCATGTTGGACCGGAGCGCATAGCTGACCGTGCCCTGACCGCTCCAGTCGCGCGCGGAACCGGCATCGTCAACACCTCGTGTTACGTTCAAGCGCGATAAACCGCCCGAGTATGTCAGTTTGTTATGAAGCGCTCCACTGGCAAGGCGCGCCACACCATGGAACAGACCCAGGCCTCCGCCCTGCAAGTCAACATCGCCGCGCAACGGGCCGCCGCCAGGATCGGTGATGATGTTGACAGTACCGGACATGGAATTTGAGCCATAAAGCGAGGATCCAGAACCCTGCAGCACTTCGATTCGCGAAGAATCGACCAGCAGAAGATCGCCGATGTAGGCGCTGGCCTCATTCTGGACACTGGTTGGATCGCGGAAGGGAAAACCATCAATGAGGATGGCCGTGTCGGTAACGCGCAGGCCGCGTGTTTGGATGGTGGTGAACGCGCCGGGTCCGCCTCGCGTGCTGACGCGCAAGCCGGGAATGAAACGGACCGCATCCGAAACTGAGAGAAGGCCGCGCCGTTCCGCTTCGGACGTATTTACGACATCGAGCTGTTTCGAGATTTGATCGACCGATTGCGGAGCATCCGCCGCAGTGACGCTCACCTGCGCTTTCAGCGCAGAGATTACCAGGCGAAGGGAAACTTTCGTAGTCTTACCCGGAGTGAGAATTAAGGATTGCGGCTTCTGAAGCGAAAGGTCCCGCGCAGAGGCATCCAGCAGGTATTCCCCGGGCGTCACGTCTGTGAAGGAAAATTCTCCGCTGGCATCGGATCGCGTCGTCAACACGGCTGATCCGGCACGCTGGTGGAGGTTAATTGCAGCCGCCGCTACGGCAGCACCGGAGGAATCATCAACGGTTCCTGTGAGCGTTGCGGTAGCAGAGCTTGCATACAGGTCCGGATGGATGCTCAGCAGCAGAGCTGAACAGATAAGTAACGAACGGAAGCGATTTGAAGACACCGAACGGCCCTCCCACGAGGCTGCGATTACATTCCGCTCCTTTCGGCGCGGGCTGCGGCAGGTCTTCGGACTCGCAGGCGCTGCAAATTGTGATTTGCTTTTCTACTAACTCGGCTTCCCATCCCGCCGAGCGGGACAGTGCATTTTCGAGCGTTCGTTCCTGCTTACCGCTGCGGGGCAGTCCTGGATTCTCACCAGGTTCCCTATTTAGCGTTCCAAAGGTTGGAACACTTTACCGTCAGCGATTTCTAGCGTAACGGAACCGAGTGTCTTTAGCAAGGACGATTATCAACCGACTTCGACGCCCATGCTGCGGCAGGCGCCTCTGACCTGTTCCACCGCGGCCTCTATAGTGAAGCAATTGAGGTCGGGCATTTTGATTTTAGCGATTTCCTTCACCTGCTCTTCGGTGATGGTTCCAACCTTATTCTTGTTCGGTTCAGCGGAACCTTTGGCTAAGTTCACGGCGCGCTTCACCAGAATTGCAACAGGCGGAGTTTTGGTAATGAACGTAAAGGACCGGTCGGAGTAAATAGTGATCACGACCGGGATAATGAGCCCTTCCTGATCCTTTGCCGACGTCTTTGCGTTGAACGCCTTGCAAAACTCCATAATATTCACGCCCTGAGGACCGAGCGCGGTGCCGACGGGCGGAGCGGGTGTCGCCTTGCCCGCCGGGATTTGTAATTTTACTGCTGCTGTGATTTTCTTCGCCATGTATCTCTTTCGTTCCTAAGATGCCGCTTCCATTCTAGGTCGCTTACGCTTCCGGCTCGGTGTCAAATTTTTTCTACTTGCAAGAAGTCCAGTTCTACGGGTGTGGAGCGGCCAAAAATGGTGACCATCACTCGCAGGGTATTTCGCTCGCTGTTGATCTCGTCCACCTTGCCGGAGAAGTTCGTGAACGGTCCATCGATGATTTTCACGGTTTCGTTCTTTTCGAACGTCATCTTCGGCCGCGGGCGTTCAGAAGGTGAATTCTGCCGGTATAAAACCGCGTTCACTTCATCGGCAGTCAGCGGCACCGGCTTGGTGCCGCCGCCCACAAATCCAGTCACGCGGGGAGTATTCTTCACCGCGTGCCAAAGCTCGTCGTCCATTTCCATCTCGACGAGAACGTAACCGGGATACAGCATCCGCTTGCTGATTACCTTTTTGCCATTCCGCAGCTCGATTACTTCTTCGGTCGGGATTAAGATCTGGCCCACCCGATCGGCGAACCCAAACGCCTGTGCGCGGGTTTTGAGCGACTCAGCGACCTTGTTTTCAAAACCGGAATAGGCGTGGATGATGTACCAGTTCTTGGTTGGTCCAGAGATGGGTTCTTCGTCAGTCGCAACAGCCTGGCTGGCAGCTTCTGCTGCCGCATGGTCGTCGTGGATCTCTTCGGCGCGCACCCCTTCGTCTTCTTCCAAAGGATCTGCATCACCGGCATCTGGGACGTACGAGGTCTCCGATGCAGCCTCGTCATCGTGGAGCGCCTGCACCGTCTCCTTATCTTCAAATCTTTCGTCTGCCATTGCCTGTTCCTCCGGCCCAGTCTAGCCGGCCCTTAATGATGTGTGAAGTAGTTGATGATGCGTGTGATCACGCTGTTGACGATGGTGTCCACCACTTCAAAGTACGCGGCAAACAGGAACACGGAGATGATCACCACGCCCGTCGTCGCGCGAACCTGCTTCCAGGTCGGCCAGGAGACCCGGCGCATCTCGCCCTTTACCTCGTCTATGTAGGACTTCGTCCGTTGCGGCCAACTTACTGCGCTCGTCATACCTGTTAAGAAATTAACTCAATTTTACTTGCTTGCACTCGACTGGATTGGGAGAGGCGGATTCATGGCAGGGGCAGAGGGATTCGAACCCCCACTCGCGGTTTTGGAGACCGCTGGTCTAGCCGTTAAACCTATGCCCCTACGTTCGATGTGAACCTGAACTTCCTCTACAGCCTACCAGAAAAACTGATACCTACTTCGTCTCGCGATGCGGCTGGTGCTTCCGGCAATACGGGCAAAACTTCTTAAGCTCAATACGTTCGGTAGTCGTCCGTTTGTTCTTCGTTTTGCTGTAGTTGCGATTCTTGCACTCGCTGCACTGGAATTGAATAATTTCGCGCGGCATTCGATTATCCTTTACTCCACAATCTCCGAAACCGTACCTGCGCCGACCGTCCGGCCGCCTTCGCGAATCGCGAAACGCAAGCCCTTGTCCATGGCGACCGGCGTGATCAGCTCCACTTCAATCGACACGTTATCGCCCGGCATCACCATCTCCATCCCTTCGGGCAGCTTCGCCACCCCGGTCACGTCC
>DATIMA010000043.1:0-10188 GCA_035475915.1 Bryobacteraceae bacterium | reverse complement strand
AGCGGCATGCGTGCTTTGGGCTGTGCGATCAGCACATACTGCCCGTTTTGCCAAACGAACTGCACTTGCTCCGGCTTCGTACCGTTATTCTTGCTCGTCAGAACAACGCGCATCGGCCAGAGGCTCTGTAAGTCCTGCGATTCCAATAAGCCGCCCAGCACCCAGCGAACCTGTTCGAGCTGAGTAAGAGCTTCGCGGGCCGCACCGGTATCGCTGTCGGTAACGACAGAAAAGGGTCCGATATTGAGTTCCGTCCAACGGTCTTTCGCTGATGCGAGAAGCGCACAACAAAAAAACGAAACGAAGCCAATTCGCGATAGGGAAGCGATCTTCAGATGCTCAATTTTATCGTGTCGTGGAGTGGCCGGGCCTGTCCGGACATTATTCGTAGCGTAAGGACACCACAGGGTCGACGCGGGTGGCGCGCCGGGCAGGAATCAGGCAAGCGATCGTTCCGATGGCCGCGATCACCAAGATCACACCGATCATGGTTAGCGGATCGTGCGGCTTTACGCCCCACAATTGGCTCGCAATAAGGTTGTTCAGGAAAAGGCTTGCGACAACCCCGACGGCCAATCCGATAGACACGAGCAGGGTGCCCGTACGGAGCACGATGAGGAAAACGTTTTGCTCGGTTGCGCCAAGCGCCATCCGGATTCCAATCTCATGAGTCTGTTGCGATACCGTGTACGCGAGCACGCTGTATGCGCCAATGGCGACGAGGATCAGACCGATTCCGGCGAAGATCGACAGAATGGTGAGGGTAAACTCCGGGCCTGAGTAGGAAAACGATTTCAGGTAGCCTTTCATCGTCCCGGTGAGTGTCAGGGCGACGCTGCGGTCCACCGCCCAGATCTCGCGGCGCACGGCATTTTCCAGCGAGAGGGGAGCGACAGCGGTCCGGATGAGGATGCCGCGCTCGTAGAAGCCGGTGAGCGTGTAGGGAATGAATACTTCCGGAATGACCGGCTCCTGAATACCCTGATTCTTGGCATCACTGATAACGCCCACGATCGTAAAAGATGGATCCTTCACCGGGTCCGGAATTGTGCCGAGATCCTTGAGGACAATCTGGCGGCCGATGGGGTCGTCCTTTCCGAAGAACTTTTTAACCAGAGTCTGATTCACGACTGCGACGTGGCGTCGATCGGAGACCTCCTGTTCCGTGAGCACACGCCCGCGGAGCAGCTTGAGGCCCACGGTCGGGAAATAGCCCTCACTGCAAAGCTGATAGATTGCCCTCCATTTATCGGAATGCGATTTGCCGGGCACGTCTGCTTCGCTTCCAATGCCTCCATAGGGAGGAAGAGTGCTGGTTTCAGTCGCGGCAATGACGCCCGGCAGAGTCTTGAGACGCTGCAACAACTGCTGATAAAAATGCTGCACTTGGGCGGCGTTCTTGTAACGGTCTTTCGGAAGCGGAAGGCGAATCACCAGAACGTTGTCGGGGTTGAGTCCTAAGTCGACGGTCTGAAGGGCCACCATCGTTCGCATGAGCAGTCCCGCCCCGGCGAGCAAAATCAGCGATAGTGCGATCTCGCTAATAACGAGCAGCTTGCGCAAACCGCCGTGACGGAAACCGCCGCTCACGCCTTTGCCGGAATCCTTCAGAGGTTCGGCAAGCTGCTTTCGCGAGGCATGGAGGGCGGGCGCCAATCCCGCGATAAACGTGGTGAGCGCGGCGATGGCGAGGCTGAACAACAGGACGCGCCAGTTGAGGGTGATGACTGCTTCTGACGGTATGGTGTTGTCCGGGATCATTAAGACCAGCGCTTTCACGCCCGCATAGGCGAGAAGGCAACCGAGCAGAAGCCCGCCAGTGGTCAGCAATGCGCTCTCGACCAGCATTTGCCGGGCAATGCGCCAGCGGCTCGCTCCCAAAGCGGAACGAATCGCGATTTCCTTCTCGCGGGAAGTGGCGCGAGCCAGCAGCATGTTCGCCACGTTCGTACAGCCGATGAACAGTAGCAGGCCGACCGCCGCAAGCAGTGTCAGGAGTGTATTGCGAAAGCGGCCCACCACCATATCGGTGAGGTTCTCGACATGGATATTGAATTTCTCCGGGTAGCGGTCCGGATAGATTTTGGCTAAGCGATGGGTCGCGATTTCGAAATCGTGCTCCACATCCTGCATGGTCACTCCGGGTTTGGGCCGCCCCTGAAGAAAGTAATAGGACCGGTCTGCATCTGGCTCAGCAAGCGCGGGGTCGTGCGGATACCAGATATCACCACCAAAGTAAGTGAATCGCGGCGGCATGATGCCAACCAGCGTGCGCGGCTCATCGTTGAATAAAAATGTCTTTCCGAGGGCGTGCGGATCGCGGTTACAGTACTTTAGCCACATTTTGTAGCTCATGACGAAAACCGGGTGAGCACCGGCCTTGCCATCGCTGGGATGGATTCCTCGTCCGAGGACAGGGTGAATGCCGAGGAACTCGAAGGTGTTGGAGGTAACGCGGACACCCTGGAGGCGCTCGGTTCCCTCACGAGTGGTGTAGAGGACATCCAGATTGTTGATGCCGACCATCTCCGCGAGGGTGTGGGTCTGACGCTTCAGTTCCAGGAACTCAGGGGTAGTGTATGCGCCGCGGCCACCATTCCCGCTGTGTTGCAAGTCATGGACTTGCACGGAGAGAATGTGCTCGGCATCGCGGTACGGAAAGGGCTCGAAGAGCACATTTTCGACTACGCTGAAGATCGCCGTTGCAGAACCGATTCCGAGGCCAAGCGCCACGACGGCCATAACCACGAAGCCCGGCTGTTTCCGGAAACCGCGCAGGCAATAACGGATATCCTGGCCGACGCTCGTCATGATTGGTTGAGACGGACTACGAGGTGCAAAGTTCCTCAAGAAAAGATAAAAATCGAGAGCTATACCGGCGATTCAGTGGCAACCGGCAGATTAGGGCACGTAAGGCGGTAGGGTTGTTTCGAAAGCCAGCGGGACCATTCCTCGTGAGACAGGTTCCGAGTAAGCCGGGCACAGGCTTGGTCGCGCAGATCGGCCGAACGCCAGAGCCAGACGGCGGCGGAACCTTCGTTGGATCCGGTGAGCAGATACCGGCCGTCCGGACTAAAAGCGGCGCTGCGGAGATAGCCCGCATTGGGGAGCTGCGCTAAAGCTGTGCCGGTGCTGCCATCCCATACCGTGAGATATCCGTGCGTAATGGTTGCGAAGGAAGCGGAGGAAGGAGCGGGAACAATCAGGTCGATATCACCGCTGGCAGATAGCGAGAAACGCCGCTTGCCGGACGGTATGTCCCAGGCTTGCAGATTCTCGTTTTGCGCGGTAAACGCAACGGTGCCAGATGAGTTAAAAGCGATACGAGTCAATTCGGAGGGCAAACGAATGCGGCTGATGCGGGCTTTCCTGGCCACGCTCCAGATATCGACAAAGAATTCGCCGGGCGGTTTGGTCGTTTCGAAGGCCAGTAGCCTGCCGCCGGCGGCGACGCGGAGCAGAGGCGGGAAGTGGCCGTCCAGAGAGGCGATGGGTCGAAGGTCAGGCAAGCTGCGTAGCTGGATATGGTTGCCGTCCTGGGAGGCAAGCAGCTTGCCCGCAGGGTCGATCCGCGTTTCCCCTGCAACATCAGGCAACGGAGTTACCGAAGGTTGGTCAACCTTGATGAGAAATAGTTTGCTGCTCCACAGCGCGACCACATCATTCGAATCGAGAAAAAAGAGTTTATCGATAACGGGAGCGCCGTGGAATTCGATATCGCGAAGAGTAGTGCCGCCGGTTTCAGCGATTCTCACCAGAGGCGACGAGTGGACCGAGGTAGTTCCGATTGCCAAGCGCCGGCCATCCGGGCTGAAGGCAACACAGCGAACATCTGCGGGCAGAAGCAAGGAAACCGGGCGGTCGGCCCGGCGCATCTCGGATATAGAAACGGAACCGTTGACGCCGCCCGCGGCGAAGCGGCGGCCATCCGGGCTGAAGATAACAGCTTCGGCTCCTCCAGGATGCGCAACGCGTTCCAGTTCGGTTCCGGACGGAAGTTCCCAGACACGCGCGGTGCCGTCGTATGAGCCCGTGCCGAGTTTCGTTCCATCCGCATTGAAGGCGACGCCGGCGACAGCCGAGCCGTGTTTCAGTTGAAGGATCTGACGCCCGGTTTCTACGTTCCACACATGGGCCGAATCATCGCCACGCGCCGCGTACGCCAGGAACCGGCCATCGGGACTGAGAGCCGCATCAACAATCCACTGCTGCGGTGTCAGTGTTTCGGACGAAGCGGCATGAGTGGCTTTGAGTAATTGCCGGCCGGTGGCTACATCCCAGACAAAAGCAAAATCACCGTTCGCCGACGCCAAACGCTTACCGTCCCTGCTGAAAGCCAGGTTGAAAGCGGCATCACCGCCGGCCAGCGTGCGAAGGAGTTTACGCTGCATGGGATCGAAAAGTGAAATCACGCCATCGGAAGACAAGGCCGCAATCAGGTTGCCGCCGGGGCTGAAGGAAGCCCAAACGACCTTGTCCGGACATTTGAAATCGGCTATAAGGGCTGAGCGAACGGTGTCGAAAAGATGCACGTGACCGTCGTCGCTAGCTGTAATTAGTTCGTTACCTGTAGGGCCGAATGCGACTTGAGAAACAGACGCATTGAGGCAGATGCGCAGCAATTCCCGGCCGCCGGGAACTGCCCAGATGTGAACAAAGCCATCGCGAGAGCCGGCGGCAAGCAAAGAACCCGTGGAGTTGAAGGCTACGGAAACGGCCGAATTGCTGTCGAGGGAAGCGCTTGGCACGCCGGGGAACTCGAGTTTTGCCGCGGGCTGTTCGTCCGGAGTGAAATAACCGATCACTCTGTGGTGGAGGACATCGATGAGTTGGGTAGCCCCGTCATCGCGAGCCACGGCGAGGATGACGCCATCAGGCGAGAATGCCATGTCGCGAATGCGTTCCATCGGATTCGCGTCTCCAGGCCGGTAAGATTGAGCTTCTGCCGGCAAGAGGGAGACGGCGGCCCGCAGCGCCTGATTTGCTTCAAACGAAGGGTTAAGGCGGTTCGATTCGATAGCCAGAAGCGCAGCCACAGGAGCTTGCTCCGGATTATCGGCGAGGACTTTGACAGAACCGGCGGCGAGGCTAGCGGCGAGATTCTGGAGCGACTTTTGATGGCTCACAAGCGTCTGACGCCAGGCAAAGAGCGCAGCCAGGAGAATCGCGATCAGAGCGGAGGCAGCCAGTGTGCGGGTTTCCCGCCGGATGCGAATATCCGCGCCATCTAGTTCGTCCTTGGGGCGGTTGTGCAGGGTAGAAGCGAGTTGGAGGACGGCCTCGTGAAAGCGCGGCTCGCGCATGCGAAGGCGAGCGGTGCTGTCTCGCGCCCAGCGGAGGTCGAGGAACAGAGGCTCCTCGGGAAAGCAACGGAGCAGGTTTTCCGGGAGAGCGTTCGTGTGCTCCGGCGTGAAGCAGCCGGCAGCGTGATCCCATTTCAGAGTGCCGCCGGTGAGGACGATCAGGATGTGCGATGGCCCATTTTTGCCAACCCAGTATTCCGCCTCCTTCGCCACCCAGGGCGAGGCGGCTGCTTCCGGCGATGCGAACAGGATAAAGAACAACGACTGATCGAGCGCCTCGCGAATACTGGACCACAGAGCGGGATTTACCGCGAGGTTGGTCTGATCTCGAAAAATATGTAAAGCACGCAGCTTGTACCAAGGCTTGGCAAACCGGTGCAAAGCAGATTGCAGCGCGGCCGCAAGTCTGCTGTCGGCGGTATGGCTATAAGAGATGAAGGCGCTGTACGCCATCGGTCCTCACCTGTTCGCTTGCTGCTGCGCCGAAAGCTCGGCCCGGAATGCATGCTCACGCTCCGCAACATAGGCTCGATAACCATCGGGATCTATGAACGGATTGCGGCCACCCGCTCGAAGCCTTTTGAGTTTGTTGTTCATATCGTAATAGGCCCCGTGTGCACCAAGAAAAATGTCGCAAGGGAGACTCGCGAGGACGCGAAACGTTCGTTCGTAATCACTCGCGATTTGAGGATATCGCGTGTTGCCGACAAGCTTGTATCCGGGATTCACGTTCGGACTGCCCACGATAACAACGTGATACGGGTGTCCACCTTCTCTGATTTCCATTGTCCAGGTTGTACACCCTTTCGTATGGCCCGGAGTCAAATGTGCGACCAGCGACATTCCGCCGAGAGTAACGATATCGCCATCGTGTAAGATTCGATCCACCTTTACTGGCGTCCAGTGCTGATGGTACTGAAAGTCTCCTGCGCCGCCGTTTTCGATCTCCGCGGCATCGGCATCCATGACCATGAGCTTTGCTCCAGTCAATTTTTTGGCTAGCGCGCAGCCGGCCGCATGATCGTCGTGCGCATGGCTGATGAGGATGATTTTGATATCCGAAAAGCGGAAACCAAGCTTTTCAACGCTGGCGCGAATGAGAGGCACGGATTGTTCATAGTCCGGGTTGATGAGGATATGGCCCTCCGGTGTGGTTATGAGAAACGAAGCGAGATAATTCGTTCCCACATAGTAAAGATTCGAAATGACCCGGTAGGGAGGAAGAGGTTTATTCCATTGCGGAGTGAAATCGGCAAGCAACACGCCGAGGCAGGCAAAGAATGCCGCGAACGAGTGAGGGCGCATAGCGTCAGTATCGCCGGGGAGTCACCGAAAGTTCTTCTGCGCGGCGCTGCCCTTGAGTTCCTCGCGGATAATTCGCCGCAGCGCATCTTCAATTTTCGGAGCCTTGCCTTCGAGGTACTCGCGGAGTGCTGAATTTATGAGAGTTTGATAACCGACTGGCTCGTCCGACTGCTCGGCAATTTGAAAAAAGCGGTCGATAATGTCCTCATCGAGCCGGATAGTGATTTTTACTTTTCCGGGCTCAAGCGGTGGTTCCGGAAGAATCCGCCCCCGCTTCCCCTTACTGAAATCGTAATTATCTTTCATCTTTGCACCTCGTGCGGATCACTTTCCTGGTCGGCCAGCGTAATCGCCAACCGATCGTCGAAGATGGGAATCGCTTCGAGCATGCGAACGCCATGCTTGCGATAGTTGCGTCCGGCTTTGTCGCGCTCGCCCCACTCGAAGCCCATACTTTTATTGTACGTACAACATGTACGGCGTGGGCCGGCTTCTTGCTTAACGAGTTCCGAGCCTATGCGTGTCGTTGTTCGACGACTTGCTATGTAGTATCCTACTATCAGAATGCTGGAAGTTCGCTCGTTGACGAAATGCTATAGCTCGATACCGGCGATCGATCACGTAAGCTTCGCGGTCGGCCCTGGCGAGGTGCTCGGCTACCTGGGGCCGAACGGATCGGGGAAGAGCACGACGGTGAAGATCATCATCGGGCTGCTGGAGCCGACCAGCGGAACGGTGCTTTTCAACGGCTCCAGTATTCACGACGATCTCGCGGCATACAAGCGCAAGGTCGGCTATGTGCCCGAAGAGGCCAATCTCTATCCGTTTCTCTCCGGCCTGGAATATTTGCAACTGACCGGCCGGTTGCGCAGCCTGCCGTCCCGCGTGATTCAGAAGCGGGCCGGCGCTCTACTCGAAGTCTTCTCGATGCACGCGCACCGCCACACGTCAATATCGACCTACTCAAAAGGCATGCGCCAGAGGATCCTGCTGATCGCGGCACTGTTGCACAATCCGGAGATTCTTGTTTTCGATGAGCCGCTGTCCGGGCTCGATGTAACCTCGGCGCTGATCTTCAGAAAACTGATTTTGGCGTTGAGCAGGGAAGGGAAGGCGATCTTCTACTGCTCGCACGTGCTGGAGATTGTAGAGAAAGTATGTTCTCACGTGATCATTCTTCAAAGGGGCAAACAACTGGCGTATGGATCTGTTGACGAGTTGAAGCGGCTGCAGCAGAGGCCATCGCTGGAGGCGGCCTTTTCGCAATTGATGCAAGAAACGGATGCCGAGGAATCGGCGAACGCAATCGTCGACGCGGTGGTCAACGCATGAACAATCAACGGCGAAGCGCCGGTCTCTCTTCGCCGGGACCGTTCTGGACGTTGGTGGCGCATTTTGTGCGGCGCATTCTATCGAGTGAGACCGAGCAGGCTGGCGGGGCGCTCCACCCGAGTCTGGGAGCCGTTCTGGCAATACTCGCGTCGCCTGGCGCGTTCGCATCGATCCTGCTCGCCGACAAATACTCTCCGCTATTGCAGTGGCTGCGGCATCAACATCTTGATCCGTACCGGGCCTCGGTTTCCGACGAATACTTTTTCGTTGTGATGTCGATGACCATAACCGGGCTCATTATGATCTTGCGCTGGAACCGGCTGTTTCCCGATCGCAGGGACTTTTGGAACCTCGCTCCGCTGCCGATCGAGATCCGCAACATCTTTCTGGCAAATTTTCTGGCTTTGTTCGGGCTTGCGCTGCTGTTCGCCATCGACGTGAATGCCGCCTCCGCATTTCTCTTTCCGGCTATCGTCTCGCTGAGTGGCCACAGCTTCGGTGTGTTCCTTCGATTGGTAATCGGCCACGCAACCACCGTAATGGCCGCAAGCCTGTTCAGCTTCTTCAGCATTTTCGCGCTGGCCGGATTGCTGATGCTGCTTGTTCCTGCGCGATTGTACCGGCTTGTTTCCATCTGCACTCGTTTGGTTCTGGTGGTTGCTCTTCTGACCGAGTGTCTGGCGAATCTATTCTTTCAGCTATTTGCAGGACGCGTTCCGGTCGAATCCGCGGCCTATCTGAAATTTCTGCCATCCTTTTGGTTTCTCGGCTTGTACGAAAGCATTTTGGGTATTGCGAATCCAGCCGCGGCCATCTTGGGGAACCAGGCGCTGCTATCGCTTTGCACGGCTATCCTTGTGGCCATTGCTGCCTATTCGCTCTGCTACCGGCGGCATTTTCTTCGGCTTCCGGAATCATTGGAAACGATTGGGAGCAGCACCCGACGTTTTCGTGTTTCGTTGCCGGAAAGCTGTTGGGCGCTCTTGTTCCGGTCGCAATTTGAACGCGCGTGCTACAGCTTCGCCCTGAAGGTTCTGACGCGCAGCGAGCAGCACATTATGTTCTTTGGAGGGTATCTCGGCATCGGACTGGTGATTGTTGCACAGGCAGCCGCCGGCAGCTTCAACCAACCTGGACAGACTTCAGTTCCGGGCTCCGGGTTGATAGCGGTCCCCCTGATGCTCGCGTTCTTTTTGATAAGCGGGCTGCGGTTTGCCTTCGATATCCCCGCCGCGTTAGATGCGAATTGGATTTTCCAAATCGCGGTCCCGAACCCACCGCCAGAACCGCGCGCAATCGCCCGCAAGCTGATGTTGATGGCAACTTTGCCTTGGGAAGTGCTTGCCTTGTTCCCCATCACAGTGCGCCATTTCGGATGGGCCGTTGCAATCGGTCATACCGGCACGGTGATCGCATTTACTCTTCTGTTTATTGAACTGGTGCTGGTTCGATTTCGAAAGCTGCCATTCACATGCAGCGCGCAGCCCGAGCTGAAGCAACTGTTATTGCGTATTTTCGGCTCAATCTTTGCGGTCCTGGTAATCGTGCCGGCGCTTGCCGGAATTGAACATTGGATGCTGATCGCGCCGTGGCGATTTACAGGTCTTGCGATGGCGCTCCTCCTCGCCTGGTACCTGGTGCGACGGTACCGCCTGGATATGATTCCGATGGATCGGACTCTAACGTTTGAAGACCGGCCGCCGGCCGCGTTCGAACTTCTGAAGCTGACATAGAGGTGTAGAATCCTATATAGGTATTTATGAGGGATCCAATTAACCTGTCTCATACCGCAGCGTTGATTCTGCAAACCATTGATCAGGGCTGCAGTTATGGATTCGACATTATGGATGCCACTGGACTGCCGAGCGGCACCGTTTATCCGGCTCTTCGGCGCATGGAAACAGACGCTCTAATTTCCTCGCAATGGGAATCGGAGAAGAAAGCCGCGGCCGAGCAGCGCCCCGCTCGCAAATACTATCGGGTTACCCGTATCGGGTCGGAAGTACTCGAGCGATCACAGAAACGGTATCCCCTGCTGGGGAGATTGCAGGCGACGAAATCCCGCCGGTGAGGTCACATTATGCTACCGGAGCCCAAGCGCCCGTTTTCGCTGCGCTGCTGCGCTGTGATGATTTCGATCGCCGCACGATTCGTGCCCGCACGCCAGCGGCATGATTGGAAGCAGGAATGGCTCGCTGAAATCTGGCACCGCTGGCAATTTCTATTCCACGCTGGAGAGTGGAACCGG
>DATIMA010000042.1:0-4510 GCA_035475915.1 Bryobacteraceae bacterium | reverse complement strand
TTACAGCTCCTTGTGTAGCTTCCTGCCCAATGACTCCGGCAGGCACGCGCCGGTCGATATCGACTTTCGCAGTGGCCTGATACACGGGTGTCAGACGCGAGCAAACCAGGTAGGTCGCTAAAAGGCAAGCTGCAATAAACCCTAAGATTTTCCACTTCTGCCGGAAAACAACCAGCAGGTAGTGCGTTGGCGAGACAGTGGCATCATCGGCTTCGAATCCCGAATAGGGCTGGGCTGGCGCGAGTTGGGGCAGGCGTCGCGAGTTGGTCAGCTCAGAAGATCCACGTTCAACTTGCTTCATTCGGAACTTGTCCCGGCCTATCTCCAGATCAGCAGTCCCGATGCCGTGCTCGACCCGAAGCCCGCCAGTCGCTCCAGAGTTTGTGCGGTCATCTTGCGGCCTTTACTGTCGGGGATATAGAGGATGTCGTTCGCCCGCAGCGGAACATCCGGCGCTTTGCGGTCCATAATGCGGCTGAGTTCAATCGGTATTTCGCTGCGGCCGCCTTTGCCGGCTTCTGTCCGGTAGATGAATGCGTGTTTGTTTGTAAAGGGGAGCAATCCTTCAGAAACCGCAATTGCCTTCAGAACGGTCGTATTCGCACCATCCAGAATCGGGAATGCGCCGGATTTTTTAACATTGCCGACCACGTACACCCTGCCGACGGTCGGAACTCGAATCTCCTCGCCGCCCTGCAGGCGTATGTTGAGTGCTGGATCTGCATTGTCAATTAGCCCTTTGACCGGAATGCGCTGGACCAGGCCGGACGTGCCGGCGGCCTCTGCCCCCGACCGGCTGATCAGAATTTCGGCGCCCGCATCCGCGCTCAGCCCTTCAGCTTTCGCGAGCGCATCCAGCAGCGTCACATTCCCGACCGCCTGAAACGTGATCGGACGTCGCACAGCACCCATTACACTGACCGGAACGCTGCGATATTCGGCAACCGAGACTGATACCACCGGCTGCACCAGGAGTCGATCATCCATCAGCGCCTGCGAGACTTCGCCTTCAATCTCTTCCGGTAGCTTGCCCGCGGCTTGAATTCTCTTTTTCAAAAGCGGCAGCGCAAGTGTGCCATTTGCTGCCACCCGGAAATTGCGGGTCAGTTCCGGGCAGTCTTCGACCGAAATCGAAAGCAGATCGTTCGGACCCACTTGTTGGGCCGGAAGATTCATCTCCGGGTTGGGCGGCGGTGGGGGAAGGCTCCTCTGAACCGTTTGGCCTTTCATCAGCACGGTGAACGCCGTGAGCAGCAGAGCTACCTTTTTCATCCGGGGGTGTTGAACTATTCTACGCTTCCGAATCGGGAGCCGCACTATTCCCGGTGCAACAATGGAATCTCGTGACCAGTTCGTTTGTCCAGATTGCGGGTGTTCCGGCCCGGCCGCGACTCCCTGAGTGGCTTCGGAAAGGCGAAACTCATTTCGAATCCGTCCACCTTCTAAAATCCCAACTCCGCCAGCGGGGTCTGCATACGGTCTGCGAGTCCGCCCGCTGTCCGAACATTCACGAGTGCTTCCACCGGGGCGCTGCTACGTTCATGATTCTGGGCAATTTGTGCACGCGCGGGTGCGGATTCTGCTCTGTTCCCAAGGGCTCGGCCGCCAAACGCGAGTTTTCGCTCGATCCTGATGAGCCCCATCATGTCGCCCAAATGGCCGCGCGCATGAAGCTTCGCTATGTCGTTATTACATCCGTGAATCGCGACGATCTGCCGGATGGCGGTTCGTATCATTTTGCTGAAACGGTACGTCAGGTACGGTCGGTACTGCCTGAGGCGAGGGTAGAAGTCCTCACACCCGATTTCTGCGGCGATCATCATGCCGTAGCTCGGGTGCTCGACGCCGGGCCGCATGTTTTCAATCACAATATGGAAACGGTCCGCCGCCTGTATGGCCGTGTGCGCCCCCAAGCCGATTACCAGCAATCCCTCGCCGTGCTCCGTTTTGCAAAACGCCACAGCCCGGCACTGACCAAATCCGGCCTGATGGTAGGGCTCGGTGAAAGTCAAGACGAGGTGCACCACTTACTTCGTGACCTGGCTGATTCCCAAGTAGATGCAGCGACAATCGGACAATATCTTCAACCCACTCGCCGCAATCTGCCGGTGGCGGAATATGTTGCCCCGGGTCAGTTCGATTCTTATCGCGAATTCGGCTTATCTCTCGGATTCAAGATGGTCTTCAGCGGACCGTTCGTCCGCAGTTCCTACATGGCGGAGCGGCTCAGTGAAGAAGCTAGCGCTTCCCCATCAGAAACGCAATAAAAACGCCGGCCCCGAACGCGCCTGCCAATATCTCAAGCGGTTTTCGCCGCACATAAGTTCGCCAGTCAACGGCTTGCTGCAGCTTTGATTCCAGCTCGCGTACGTGAATCTCAAGCCCTACTCTTTTCTTTGCGATCTCGTGTTCTATCTGGCTTGGGCTTTGACCCATTCTGAGTTCTCCTTAAGGGTATGAACCGTCTTTTCAGGTACTACGTGAATACGCCGGAGCCGTGCCCTTCCAACCGTGAATAGGATCCAGGCAATAACCGCGGTCCCCACAAATACAATCAGGGCAGCCAGCCAAGCCGGCAGTGCGACTGCTATCGCTAGCAGAATTGTCGTGAGCAAAAAGCCCACCGCGAACAGTCCTAAAACGGCGCCCGCTACCGCAAGCGGGGCGGCGCGAGCGAATTGCCGGGCTTCCGTGCCAATTTCCGCTTTCGCTAGCTTAATTTCAGAGCGGACAATTCCTGTCACATCTGCGGCCACATCTTGCAGAATCGAACTGATTGGTCTGTTAATTTCTCCATCCATATGGCTTCTCAATTAAAGGCGGCGCAACGCTCGCCCGACTAGCAATCCGGCGCCGGCAGCTACCAGCAGAAAGGTCCCGGGCCTTTCCCGAATCGCATCTTTCACATCGACTTCGACAAACGCCCGGGGATTGCTTTGGAAGTCGGTAACTTTTTCCCTGATAGTTCTTGCAGCGATACCGGCGTTTTTTCCAATTGTCGCTGCACATCGTTCGTAATCTGTTGCCAGTTCAGTCATCGAAAACACCGTCTCGACGGGTTCTTGCATGTCCAGGCCCACTCCGCTTGGGTCGCCGTCACTTTTCCCCGCTCCGAACCATCCAAGAATCGTATGTATTTACTACGTTCCGGTGCTGGCATCCTCCTCATCGGCGCTCTTCTGGGTCTCGGGGCATGTACCCGGTCGAGCGAATCGGCAAAGCAGCGCCACGAGGACGCGAATTCAGCGGCCGGCAAACTCGGCAAGGCGGCGCATACCGTCGCCGTTCACACAGAGAAAGCTGCTCAAGTTGCCGGACGCAAACTGGCTAAAGCGGCTCACCAGGCGCATGAAGGCTGGAAAGAAGCGGCATCGGAATCAAAAGAATAGCCGCAAGTAAGTTGTAAACCTTACGTCAAATCCTCTACTCGTAACGTAACGCCACGAGAGGATCGATCTTTGTCGCCCGGTGGGCCGGAATGTAATAGGCCGCCAAAGCAACTAGCGCGAGGATCGCTGCGACAGAGACAAACGTCAGGGGATCTGCGGCGCTAACCCCGTAAAGCAGGCTAGATATCCAGCGCGTGAGTGCAAGCGCGGCAAGCGTTCCAATCACGATGCCTGTCACAGTGAGGATGGCTCCGCGCTTCATAATGAGGCACAGAACGTTCGATTGCTGCGCACCAAGTGCCATGCGAACGCCTATCTCGCGCGTCCGCTGACCTACCAGGTACGACATCACGCCATAAAGTCCGACAGCCGCCAGCACCAATGCGAGCACGGCGAACGTGCCCAGCAGGAAAGCCTGAACGCTTGCATCCTGTGTGTCACTGGCGATTACGTCATCCATCGTCTGCGGCCGGAGCAAGGCCAGATTGGGATCCAGAGCGCGCACCTGATTACGAATCGCGGACAGCACAGCTTTCGCCGGCATCCGGGTTTTGACGGTCAGATTGGCAAAAGGGGACCAGGGGAGCGCAATCGGGAGCGGGAGATAAGCCTGTGGCATCGCGTGTGCCCGAATTCCATACTCCTTCACATCGCCGACTACGCCAATAACCACCACTTTCACGTCGTTCCAGTGAAATGACCTGCCAACGGGGTTCTGGTTGTGCCAGAAGGTTTGCGCCATGGTTTGACTGATAACTGTCACGAACGACAAGTCCGGTGGAACCTTCATCGCTTGTCCTCCGGCTGCCTTGTACAAATCAAACAATTTCTGAGCGGGTATCGCTGCGCGGTCCAAATCTTCCGGAGCGACACTTCTGCCTTTAATAAGCGGAATACCCAAAGTGTGGAAATATTCGGGGGTGATGTAGTTCCAGCCGACAAGCTGGCTTGATAGCGCGGGATCGGTTTCGCCATCCACCTTGATGTAGCCGTTGTTGCCACCCTGCAGCGGAATTTCAGTAGATATCGCGGCGGATGCCACGCCGGGCAAATTGCGAACGCGTTCGGCGAGTTGTTCAAAGAATCGGCGGCGCGCGGGCAGAGCCGGATATTTTGACTCC
>DATIMA010000041.1:0-12636 GCA_035475915.1 Bryobacteraceae bacterium | reverse complement strand
AAGCGTATCAACTCTCAGATCAAAGAGGCGGCCGGGGCCTTGCAGGAAGCCAAACGCACCGGCGCGCCCTTCGATCTCGCCGAATTTGGCTTCGAAATTTCAATTGAGCAGGTCCAAGCCCAGGTTCTCGAGTGGATCGCCTCCCGCGAGCGCAATTCCACCCGCCCCATCGCCTCTTGGGAGCAGCAGTTGCGGCGCGAAGCCGCCACCCACAAAAAAGCTGCTTGAGCCTGTCAATTTTTCCCGGCCAACGCCACGCGCACTTTTGCCAAATTCGCGCGAGCTGCCTCGTGGTCCGGATTGATGCGAAGCGCGCGCTCGAACGCCTGGGCGGCTGCCGGAAGATCGCCGGTGATCGCAAGGATAGTGCCGAGGTTCGCTTCCACATCGGCATTATTCGGATCAAGCCGGGCGGCTTCGCGAAAATGCGTCAGTGCATCGGAAAACTTGCGCTGGTGAAACAGAACGGTTCCCAGGCCCGCCTGTGCAGCGGCATCATCCGGCTTAGCGGCGACAAACGCCCCATACTGGCGGCCGGCGCCGTCCAGGTCTCCGCTTGCCGCGAGCGCACGGGCAAGATTGTAATGGGCATTCAGATACCCGGGATCGACTTGCAGCGCTTCGCGCAGTTGCTGAATAGCGTCGGGAAGGTGATCTTGCATCATCAGGACACCAGCCAGGCTGTTCCGTGCGGTGGCGCTTTTCGGATCCACTTGCAACGCGGCCTTGTAACTCGCGGCGGCCTCGTCCAGCTTGCCTCGCATCTCCATAAGAGCTGCAAGGTTGTAGTGAGCTAGAAAGTCGGCCGGATATTTCTGCAGGCGGCGGTGCATGATGGCCTCTTCCAGAGGGAGCCGGGGGTCTTCCTGCATCGTCCCGTTCTTCTTCGGCAGTACCTGGAGCCACACGTGTCCCATCTCATCTTCGCTGCGGTTTCCGGTCAATACGAGTCTGGGTGGATGATTCGGATTGCGCGGATTCGCCGCGGAGTTGTCATATGTAATGCGCATCTTCACCGTCGTTCCCTTCGGAAGCGGAACCGGGCGGCGGTAGTTGTATACCGCTTGCCAGTTGATGTCCCAATCGGGGATGCGGATCAGCCAGCGGCGGCTGCCGTCCGGAAGCACGGCCCAGGCCTCTACCAGCTTTCCCAGATAGTGCGCGTGTGGATAGATCGCCAGCAGATCCATGTCAACCGGCAGAGTAAGGCTATCAGTCACCGCGAAGGTTTTGTCGCCGGCCGGAATACGGATTGCGCCATCATGTTCAAGCTGAATCAGCATGGGGAAGCGCGTAGGCGGGTGTGGTGCGAAATAGAGGCCCACCTCGGCCCGAACCGATTCCTCCTTCCCGGTGGGCTGCAGGTGCAGATTAAGGATCAGATCAGTACCCGGGTCCAGACGCCAGCTCATGTCATCCGGCTCGGGGCGCAGGATGCTACCCGGCTTCCAGAAGAGAAAGTGCGAATCGGGATCGAAGTTATTTGCTGCCGCTTCGGTAGTGACATCCATTCCGGGAAAGCCGGGCTGCCCATCTTCGCCGTCGCGGCGTCGCAACGATTGCGTGCGGTCGAGGACCACGTTCGCATGATGCACCACGCGCGTATTGCTCAGCCTAAGCTCCAGGCCGCGGACATACCGGGTCTCTTTCAACCCGGTTGTGATGACGAAATTGCGAAAGACATCGCTGCCTCCGGCCGGCATCCGGAACGGCTTCGCCATTTGCAGAATAAGGTCGGGCGGACCCATCTGCCATGCGCTGCTGAACTCGGGAGCGCGGGGCAAATCGGCCGGATCACCCTCCTGCCTGCCTTGCGCAACCCAATCGGCAATCAGCCGGATTTGATTTTCAGTCAGACTGCGATCGTCCGCAAAATCACCATAGCCGCGCTCGGGCGGCCAGGGAGGCATGTAGCGCCGTTCTGTGGCGGAGACAATCTGCGAGGCGTGCTTGCGAACATCCCCGTAGGTTATGAGCGGGAACGGCCCGACTCCACCCGAATGATGGCAAGGCGCGCAGTGCTCGAATATGAGCGGCGCAATATCCTTGCTGAAGGTCGCGGGCGCGGGCGGGGCGGACAAAAACGCCAGGCAAATAAAAATGGTCAGCAAAGGAACTTTTACCTGGAGCTTAGCGCGTGCCGGATGAGCAACTCCAATTCGTCCTTACTGAGCGCGGTGCTCACGAACAGTTCCTGGCGGGCTCCTCCGCTAAGCGCGATTGCTTTCCATCCGTTGCTGGTGGGAACAGTGATGCGAATCACCGGCTCTCCGCGGGCATCGCGCACCGGTTTGATCACTCCGGGAATAATGGATCGGATCTCGGCATTCTGTTCAAGCAGACGCTGCAGCACGGGCCGCAAGCCGTCAATGATGCTGTGCTCAATCTTTAGCCGCCCTTTCGCAGTACGTAATCTCATCGGAACCGCTTTTTATATTGGATATCGATCCCAAACTCGCCGTTCTCATCGCGCACGGCGACTAATGAGTACTGCCGGTTCAGCGCCCATTCGACTCGAAAAATCTGCTCTGCAGTCTGCGAAAGGTTAGTCACATAGGTGACCGTCAGGTCGCGAGAAATCTGTTGCTCTAGAGTAAGCCGCGCCTGCGGCGTATTTGTGATGATCCCCTGGACCATCGGGTCAATCTTGACGTTGGTGATGCCGAAGAGTTTCGAAAGGCGGCCCGGAGACGGCGAGATGGCCTGGCCCAGGACCGTGCTGGGGTTCGATCGCAGCGCAGTAACATCGCTGGAAGTCTGGACGCTGCGCACATTGGATGATGTTTCAGGCGCGCGCCCGACGGTGAGGAGAGCGATGATATCCCGAGGCTGAAGCGGAGGGTCGGAGCGATAAGCAACGTTGAGCCGGTCCATGGTTCCCGAAATCGTGATGTTCACGGTGATTCCGCGCGTCCGGGTCTGGAGATCGAGATCAAGCACTGGTTCAATCCGGACACTATTCCGGAAATTGACTTCGCCCCGATTAATGCTGTATCTGGTGCCGAAGACTTTGATGTCCCCTTGATTGGCGGAAATGCTTCCAAGCAGAAGGGGATGATCGGGCGTGCCTCGAAGCCGAATTTCAATCTCGGCTTCTACATCGCGGCTCAGTTCCGTGCTGAGCTGCAAATTCGGGGCGCTCTGGATACTCACGTCCAGGTGCAGGCCGTTCACAAAGTCATTGGTGTTCACCGGCGCAGCCGCGGTTGCCTCGAAGGCTGCCAACAAGTTGCCCACGTCCGTGTTCGGATTGAAGACGACGCGCGAAACTGTTGCGGTCCCCGACAGGATGCTGCTCTGGCTGGATCCGGTCAGCCGGAGATCTGCGTTCGCAGTCAGGCTGATCCCTCCGGCATAGCGAAGCCGCACGTTATCCGCATTCGCTTGCACGTGATAGACAAGAGGCCCGGCCTCGCCGAAACTCACAAAACCGCCGAACGTGAGTTCGCCGCCTCCGGTTCGCGCGGTGAGGTTCTGAATCGTGGCGCGGTCGCGATTAAATGCGATGCGGCCATTCACGTCGCTGAGCCCGTTTGGTAAATTCGCGGCGAAAAACGACCCTCGCTCAATATCCAGGGCTCCGGTGATAGCGGGTTTGGTCAGCGTTCCCGCGAGGTCGGCCCTTAACGCCGCGTGACCTGAGGATTGAAGAGATGGGTCCACGATCTGCAGAATTTGCAGATTGATGGATCCGTTCAAATGAAGGTCCAACGCACGATTCGACTGGTAGCCAAGCGATCCTGCCACGTTCAATGCGGTGTCTTTCCCGCTCAGTTGGAAGGGACGCACTGTGGCCTTACCCTCGGCGGCATCCACGATGACCGGCCCGCTGTTGTGGAGTACCAATCCGGTGGCCTCAGACTGATGGCCCGATTCGGGAAGTTTCGATCTGAGTTCCACTTGATTCGCTTCCAGCGTGCTGCGCCAGCGGCGTGGCTGAAGCAGCGGACCTTCAATCCTCAGGCCTCCCGCCATGGTTCCCTGGAACGGCCAAGCCGTGTTCTGTCCGGGATAGAGGATGCGGCGCAAAACGGAAACGTCAACGCGATCGAAATGAAGCTCCCCGTTCATCGGGCTGCCGGGCGCAATTTGGACTCGGGCGGCGCCGGTAACTGGACGGCCTCCAATATCGCCCGCCAGGTTGGCTTTCAATACGTCATTGGTCGTCACCGCATTGATGCGGAGAGCCCCGAAGGGCATGTTATTCAAGGCGATGTTCCGGAGATTCAGGATTCCACCTGCGGTTGCGGGCTCAATGTGGCCGGAAGCGATTCGAAGCGTGCCTTGGGCGTGGATCTCCGCATTAGCATCCACGCCGGGTTCCCGTTGACGCCACTCGGGAATGCTCGCGAGAGGAAATCCGTTGCTGTCGATCTTTATTGCCACCCGCCCGTCACGCCAGGAGCCAGGATCATGCGTATAGGTCCCGGAGAACGAAGCGGTCGCGGCGCCTGCTTCCAAGCGCCCTTGGGTGAGCCGCACCTGATTGGGGCCGAGCGCGGCTTCCACTTGCATTTGATTCAGGCGCAGGCCGTTCGAATCCACACCCTCGATTCGGAGTTGTGCTTTTCCCACCGGATTCGAGATCGGTCCCGAGAGATCGACTGAACCGGAAGCGATGCCGGCAACTGGGGACAGGCCGGCGGCCGGGATTTGTGGGGCCCAATGCGCGAGGTCAACGCCTTGAAAGTGCCCATTCAGCCGAACGCGGCTCGTATTCTCAGGAGTCCAGTTTGCAAGTTCCAGATGAGCATTGCCGGCGGCATGCAACGATCCACTCGTAATTGTGAGCGCCGTAAAATCGGCTGCACTGGGAGACAGCTTGGCGAACGACCGAAATTGGTCCCAAGGTTTTCCACGGAACTCGAAATTAGAGAATGCAACATTACCTGCAATCTGAGGCTCTGCCATCAGTGCCGTCACGGTTCCGTCAAAATGAGCGCTGCCATTGCTCTCGATAACGGGCAGAGTTGGGATGCCAGAAGGCCGGAAAAAGAAGATCGCGGGACTCAATTCGTTCAGATCGGTGCTGTCGAGCGCCACATTCATGACTGCATTCGGAGAGCCCGAGAACGACAGGTGCGTGTGTGGGAAATCGAGGCGTGAACGGTTAAAATCGAATGTCCTCACCGGAATTTGGTAGCCGAAATCGATGTTTCCGGAGACAGGCGTTCCCGCGGAGGTGGGGGTCAGATTCAATTTGGCTTTCAGAAGCCCGTCCGGAAAGCGCCTCGCCAGATCGCCCGAAAAGTAGATTTGGCCGCCAGCAATCGCCGTCCATGGGATCGATCGGTCGAACAGGACCGATGCCGCCCGGCGGAAATCGAGCCGCTTGATTTCAGCATTAACTTGCAGGTCTCTGAAATGGGCCAGTTCCGCGCGCCCGGCAAGCTTCGCGCCGAGAGCTGTTAAAACGAAATGCGAGAGTTCAATATGGTCGTCCGATGCGGTCAGATCGGAATTGAGATCGACGTTTGAGAAGAGTACGTACCCCGATTTGTACGAAAGCTTATGGCCCGCAATATTTCCCCGAAAATTGATGCCGCTGCTTGGATCGTAGTGCCCGGTTCCGCCGGCAGTTACTTCGCCAGCGGGCCACTGCACTGAATGAAGAAAAGCCGCTGCATCCGCGGCGTCGAGCTTAGTGGAAACCCGGAAGTCCGCCGACAAATTCGCGAAATTCGGTACGGTTCCGCTGCCATCGAGATTTGAATTACCGCTCGCGATATGCAGCGCGCGTACCAACATCAGGTTCCTTTCAATCCTGGCCTGCAGATCTATGCTGGCCAATAATGGAGCCGAATTGATTCGTAGCAGGCTGGCTTTCTTCGAAGCGAGGTGCACTTCGTAGGCTGGGTGTTGTGAATCGTACCTGCACTGCACCGTCATGTCCTGGCCGTGCAACCGGAGCGGCATCCTTCGCAAATTGATCTGCAGCCCACCCTCTTCAACATCGAAGCGATGCACGTGAAGCGCGATCAGATTCTGAATCGCGGAGCTTCCATCCTGATCCGGCCGGGCCGGAAGGTTGGTGCTTCCGTCGGGCCGGACGATCAGATGAATTTCAGGCTGTTGGATCTGAACTGATTCGAAGTCCAGATTCCGGTTCAGCAGAGAAGCAATCTTGAAGCCAACCCGTACGCGAGTTGCCTGGAACAGCGGCGAAGCTTGCGGCGGTTCTGATCCGTGAAAAATAAGGGATTTGAGATCCACGGTCCGCGTGCGCCAGTCGAAGTTGAAGAACCCAACCTCCACACGAGCGCCAGTCGACCGTTCGAGCCGGGAAATTACCTGCTGCCGGAGCTTCTGCTGGAACCAACCGCTTTGAAGCGTATAGAGCGCTGCCCCGAACAGAAGCGCGAGAACGCCGCTGGTAACTCCAGTAATAAAAAGCCAGCGCCTGCTCCGTGTCATAAAGCGTTATTGCAGCGACTTGTCAATATACACGATGTTCACCTGCTTTCGGCTCTCTTCGAGCCACGCTGCAAGCGCCTCATCCATCTGTTCATCGCTTAAGCCCTGAGGGCTGGATCGGTCTGGCGCAGTTAATACGGCCGTCCGGAAGCGGTATTCGACGAAGCGCAGAATCGTAAGCTGCCGCTTGAGATGTTCGTCCAACGCAGTTTCCGTGAGATCGTATTGGCGAAGCGAGTTCTGGAAGCGGTCTGGAGCGCCATAGGTTGATTGAACTTGCCCGATGTATGATTTCACATCTTTCGGACCGGGCTCGGGAAACCGGCTCAGTTCTATTTCACGCTCGATGAGAAGCTGCTCTATTAGACGGTCGGCGGCGGCGCGCCTCGCGCCTACTGTCCTGGAAACCGGCTGATTGTTCAGAAAGGCGGTTACTCGTAATTCCTCGTCTAGCTGCAATTCCGTGATGCTTTCGTGATCTACTGTGATCGCCAGGCGATCGACAATCTCTGCGTGAAGCATCAGTGCGAAGCAGCCGGCGATCAGGATCTTCCGCATCAGAATGCCTGTCCCAGAGAGAAATGAAACTGGAACGAGTTGATCTTCTGAACGGTCGCAACTGCGGTGCCATTGATAAGGTCTTGCTCGGTGCCCTTCAAACCGAAGAAGCGCGGCGCATCGGGACTGAACGAAAAATCCAGGCGGAGCGGGCCGATCGGAGTGCGATATCGAACCCCAATGCCGACATCTTGCACCACGTAGTTGAAATCTTGGAGGTTCCGCTGGCGGAAACGGAAGCTGATGTCACTCAAGGACGAGTAGACGTTCCCGGCGTCATGGAAGAGTACGCCGTTGAGATTGTCGCCATAAAGGGGAAAGCGCAGCTCGAAATTGTTTATGAAGAGCGCGTTGCCTCCGAGCGGAAAGCCCGTTTTGAAGTCCCGCGGGCCGGCTTGAAAATCCGGGAAGGCGCGAATCGAAGTGGATCCACCGGAATAAATCCGTTCGGCGAGAGGAATACTGGCGGCGGGAGATGAGGAGGCGAGAAAGCCAAACTGCGTGCTTCTGGCGAACACAAGCTCGCGACGGAACGGATGATAGGTGGAATTACGAAATAAAGCGCGCGCGAAATGGGTCTGCCCGAGAACGCCCGGTGCATAACTAAGATCTACGGTAGAGTAAATACCGCGGTGAGCATCCGCCGGGTCATCGCGCTTATCCTGAATCAGCGAAACCTCCGCCAATCCAATCGTCTCAGGTTGTGAGAGCAGCGGTACCAGCAACTGGTCGATTTTTACGTTGGAAAGAGTCACGTGGCGGAACACCAGACGGTATTGAACCGTGTAGGCACGTGAAACCTTCTGCCCAAGCTGGATGGATGCCTCGCGGCGGTGCGCGGTAAAGGTCCGGATGTCGTTTGAGTTTTCGATAAGAGAGGATGTCGTGAGGCTGAGATTCTCGTTTGATACGAACTGGGGAATAAAGTAAGCGAGAGAAGCCCGCTGTTCAATGGTGGAGACAGAGGTCTGCAATCCGACGGTTTGGCCGAGCCCTAGAAAATTGATGCGGCTGATGCCTAATGACAGGCGAGGGGCGAAACCCGTGGTTCCGGCGGGATTGTCCAGACTGGTGACGCCGCCGCCAATGCGCGCGATCTGTGCGCCCACCCCGGCATTGAACGAGTAGTGGCGCGCTTCATCGATATCATAAAGAACGTACTTCTGATCTTCTTCGCCATCGGGATTCTGGATTGCGGTATTCACGCGCGCAAAGATGCCCAGGTCATAGAGCCTTCTCTGGCTATCGGTCTGGGCTGTTAGAGAGAGCGGCTGATCCTTCTTCAACTCAATGCGGTCGTAGACAAGCGCTGGACGGGTGGTATCCAAACCACTAACAAGGACATCCCGAACGTATTTGCGCACGCCCGGATTGATTACATAACGCACGTTCATCCGGTCCGGCTGTTCGGCGGGTGCTGCATAATATTCAAATGCTGCGTTCAGGAATCCACGGCTGAAATAGTAATTCAAAATGTTGTCGCGGTCCTCGCTGACATTGATCTCGCTGTATGGCTGGCCTGGCGCGGAGGCCAGCATGGGTTGTAAGGCGGCGAGGTCGAGACCGGCGCCTTCTATGGAGAGATTCGACACAAGCCATTGCGGGCCTTCCTTGATGGATATAAAAACACCGATCTGACCGGTTGCGCCGCCATAGTTGTCCTGAACGCGTGTAGTGACCTTTACATCTCTAAAGCCATTCGACTGATATAGGTTCTCAATAGATTGCACGTCCTGCTTCAGATAGGCTTCACTGAACCGGCCATGAGGAAACCGGGGGAACTCAGCCGGTTGTATGTAGAGGCGCTCGCGAATAGCCTGAGACAGAAAGTAACGGTTGCCGCTGATGGATAGAAAGACAAATTTGTGCCGCGGGCCGCGGTTCACACGATAGGTAATGATTTGCTCGCGGGAATTTTTTCCCTGCGAGATAGTGTAAGTGACTTTGGCCTCTAAATAGCCTAGAGCCTGCATGTACTGCTCTAAGTTATGCTGCCCTTCTACCAGCAAGTCCGGGTCGACCGCACCTTCCTGGAAAATGGGAACCAATTCCGACAGCCTGCCGCGGCCGATGGATGCGCCTTCTACCCGCACGACTATCCGGCTGCCGGCCTCAATATCGACAAACGGCCGGACCGTGTTGGCCTCTTCGGAATACTCCAGCCGTTTCAGCGTCACTTTGGCCTGCAGCAGATCCCTCTTCTCGTAATAGCGCCGAATATTTTCAAGGCCTTGTCTGAGGCGGGCTTCGGTTACATCCTGCCATCCTAAAAGGCCGTAAAGTCTCTTCCAATGAGTGGCGCGGATGAGGTTTTGCTTCGCGGCGGCGGTAGATCCCGTGATAACAGGTAGATCGAAGCGCGCGCGCGGGCCGGTATCAACATTCAGAAATACGTTGGCCTGTTCGATGTTCGGCTCAAATTGAATTTCCGCATCGATGTTCGCGTTGTAGAACCCGTTCTGGCGAAGAATGTTTTGCACTGATTCGATTGCCTGGTTTTTGCCGGACTCAGAATAAGCAGTCCCCAGCCGTAACTTCGTGGCGCTGGCAAGTTGGCCGTTATTCGGCGGTTCCTTCACGCCGGTGACCAGCACGCGGCCAACGAAATACGCACGCCTGGTTATGAATTTCAGAGCGACGCCGCCCTTCGCCTCGCTGGCATCCACCGCCAGATCTGAGAACCTTCCGCTGGCGAACAGGTTTTGAATAGCCCGCCGCAGGTCGCGCTCCTCAAAGATGGAGCCTGGCTTGAACGGGAGCCGCTCCATCAGTTGACGGCTCGTCAACGGCTGATCCGCGGGCTGAAATTCTATATTGGTAATTCGCCGGCCTTGGTACCGGAGCGCTTCCTTAATAAGGGGCGTTCCGTCCTGCGTCGTTGCGTTTGGCTGTCCGAAAATCGCTAAGCAACAGAGCAGAGCCACCGTGCAGGGCCGCCCCATTGTTAGCATCGTCATATATGACGCCCGAAGAGAAGGATCGGTATTCGCGTCAGATCCTGTTTGCCCCGATCGGGCAAGCGGGCCAGGAAGAAATCCGAAAAGCTGCTGTCTGTATCGTCGGCTGTGGCGCACTAGGAAGCTTTCATGCAGAGGCGCTGGCACGCGCAGGAATCGGGCGGCTGCGGCTCATTGATCGCGATTACGTCGATTACACGAACCTGCAGCGGCAATGGCTGTACAGCGAGGCGGACGCGCGCGAGGAACTGCCGAAAGCCATAGCCGCGGTGCGCCGGCTGCATGAATTGAATCGCCATGTTGAGGTGGAACCGCTTGTCACCGACCTGACGCCGTCTAATGCAGAAGAATTAATCGCTGGATGCGACCTGATCCTGGATGGCACCGACAATTTCGAGACTCGGTATCTCCTCAACGATCTTAGCGTCAAGCGAAATTTAGCCTGGATCTATGGCGCGGCTATTGGCAGTTATGGAATCGCGATGCCGGTTGTGCCTGACCGCGGACCCTGCTTTGCGTGCATCTATCCGGAGCCGCCGCAGGGCTTGCAGCCGACCTGCGACGTGAACGGCGTACTTGCAGCGGCCACCGCTTCAGTAGCGGCCCTACAGGTTGGGATGGCCTTGCGGCTCATCGTAGGTTGGACGGATTTCGAGTGCAGTATCCATACGCTCGACATTTGGTCCGGAATGGCGAAGCGCGCGGCCGCGGGCGAGCGTGATCCGGAATGCCGCGTCTGCGCAAAGCGGGAGTTTCGATACCTGGACGCACAGCGGCGCACTCCTGTCAGCCTGTGCGGCCGCAACGCCGTGCAGTTGCACGAAACCACGAGACCACTGGATCTGCAGCAGCTTGCCGCTCGGTTAGCGCCTTTCGGCGATGTTCGCGTAAACGAATTTGCGCTCAGAATTGCGATGCCGAAATACGATCTGACATTCTTCCGTGACGGCCGGGCGATTGTGAAAGGCACGACCGATGTTGGAGTCGCGCGGGGCGTGTACGCGAAGCTAATTGGTTCCTAGCAGGACCCTTGTCAATTCGGCTTATAAACTACTCTGACATTCCCGCAGCCATGCGCCTCAAAGAAGCCGCCGGCTGGAATCAGACCGAAGATGATTGGCGCCGATTGCTGACGCTTGCTCCCGACACCTGTTTTGGGATGGATTGCGAAGGAACACTCGCGGCTACCGTGACCGCGATCTGTTATGGAGAAGATCTTGCCTGGATCGGTATGGTGCTTACCGCTCCCGAGTTTCGCAACCGCGGATTCGCCCGCAGATTGATGAGACACACCCTCGATCATCTTCGCAACCGCGGCCTGTCTTGGGTAAAGCTGGACGCAACGGAAATGGGGGCGGGCATTTATGCGGACTTCGGTTTTCAATTCGAATACCCGGTTGAGCGCTGGCATCGGCCAGCGGATGCCTTGCCCATTCCGGAAGCCAATTGCTCTGGACATGCTCTTCAGATTTCGGCGATTGCGAGCTGCGACGGGTTTGGTGTATCCCGCGCTCCGCTGCTAAATGCTCTCCTCGCGTCTGGCGGCGCATCCCTCAACGGGTCAGGTTTTGCTTTGTGGCGTCACGGCAGCTTTGCCTCGCAATTTGGGCCATGCGTCGCCGCCGGCCTCGATTCGGCCGAACGGCTGTTGTGCTGCGGCTTGCATGCGAATTTTGGATTGCCCCTGATTTGGGATCTCGCTCCCCAGAACACCGTGGCGGTTCAACTGGCAGCGCAGTACGGCTTTCAGCCAGCCCGTCGGCTTTCACGGATGGCTTGCGCGTTGCGTCCCGGCGCAGCGCCCGTGCGTCCCGCCATGGATTCCATCTTCGCGCTGGCCGGTTTCGAATATGGCTAAGGATAGCTGCGCGGCGTCAGGTCCTCCCAATCGAAGTGGAAGTTGCGTTCCGGCAAATTGTGCGCACGCGCAAATGTATCTCGCGCTGCCGCAATGCTGTTGACCCACTCTCCGAATGGCAACAATTTCTCGCGGTAAACCAGATAGCTCATATCAACCGTCCTGTCCGGAAGATGATCTTTCACGTCGTCCAGCTCATGAAGGAATGTTCGTCCGTTCGCTTCCTTAACGCGCGGAAGCCAGCTCTTGTACCACGTCGCCACCGTATCGGAGAACACGCGGTTTCGTTCCCGCCTGATTTGATCTGCAATGTCAAGCGCTTCATCCACGCTCGCCAGGCTGTCGTTTGCGTCGCGCGTGCGCGATTTAGCCGCTTGCGTCAGCAAGTCATTCATTCGCCGGATGCCGTCCAGCATGTCGGTGTTTTGCCGGCACAGCCGTGCAATAGACAGGAAGACTGCAAGGTTGTAGCGGTTGAAACGCGCTCTCTGCAAGTTTTCCCGAAGCAAGCCAACCAGCAGATCATTGTCCTGCGCCGCCTTGCCCGCCAGTTCAAGACGCCTCGCGTTCTCTTTGGCCCAAGTCGAGGCGTAACTCAAGTCACCCGACGGCGCTGGCGGCAGTGGCAGAGTCTGGTCGTGCGCCGGATGCCGCGGGTGAAAAATATTGGCGGAATCGCCCCAGATCCCCTTCCTGGATTTCGAAGCAGTTCGATCCCAACTGTCAGCCCAGAACTGTGCCTGACCACTCATCAGTTGATAGACGTGATCCATGTCGACGACGTCCGGCCCGTAAAACAGAGGATAAAAGCTGGCCATCGTTTCGCGCGGATCAGGCGCGCCCGGGTGC
>DATIMA010000040.1:0-3487 GCA_035475915.1 Bryobacteraceae bacterium | reverse complement strand
GCCTTCGAACAGGCCGACACGCTCTTCGATTTCGTCAAATGAAAATTCGAAGCCAAATTCGGCTGGATCGAACTCGTCCTCGTTCTCCTGGAAGCGTTCATACATGTGCGCGGCGGCGGTCAGCCGGGCTTCGCGTTTGGCGAGGCGCTCTTCGGTGAGCGTTTCGAGTTCGGCCAGATCTTTTTCGCGATGACGGCGGAGGCGGGATTCCTGGATGCGGAGATTCGTTAGATCGCGACGTGAAGTCTGAAAGATATAAGCCTCGAGAAGGGGGCGGAGCGAACGGCTTCGGGCTGGTCGGCGAATTTGTCAGCGTATTGCAAGCGGCCAAGTGCGTAGATTCCCGATTCAAGCGAAGGGATGCGGAGCAGACGCCACTGGGTATCGGCGATGGATTGAACGAGCGCCTTTTCGCGATCGGTTTCGGGCTCCCATTCGGAGAAGGACTGGCGATCAGGCGTTCATAAGCGGCGACATCGTCACTGGGCAGGAGGACGGTCGCGCCGGTGAGCGCGTTTTTGGCTCCATTTAAGGAGGCGATTTGCGTAGCTGTAGACATTTTGAAAGTTGAAAGCTCCTGAAAAGAAAAAAGCGCCAACTGCACGGCGGCAGATGCTCGCGATCGCCATGCCCGCGCCCACCGACTGCTCGCGTCCCGCGATCACACGCCTCTCGTCGTGCTGGCACCCCGCCAGGAGGTGGCGATTCATGTCCGCGAGGTCCTTCGTTTAAGGCACAGGCACCCAATGGTTGCGCCGAAAGTATCCGGCTTCCGCTTCAATGCCGCCTTTCTCGTGCGGCTCGGCCGGCGTGCAGAACTCCGCTTCGAATCGCCAGTGCGAACGGAACGCTACGAAGCGAGCGATCTCTTCCCGGCGATGCCCGCGCAGGATCTTCTTCACCGCCGACGTGAGATTGTCATAGCGTAACTTCGGAACACACCGCCGAAGTACGCGAACGCCAGCTCGTGCGCCTCCAGAAACACCTGCTGCGTCGCGTGCAGGTGGGCGCAGTGAAACGCGGCTCCGCTGGCCATGCTGCGCATCGCGAACACCTGCAGGTTGACTCGCTCACCGGCCAAATCCGCGTAAGCTTCGTACCAATCAATCTGCGCTTCTACTCCCCAGGCATAGCTCTGCGGAACGCAAGTCTCGCGCACCATCAATCCCAGTGCGATCTTGCGGTCGTGCACGTACTCGCGCACGGTCCGCTCCGCGATCTTGCACGCAGGCAGCTCATGCCCGATTCGTGTCCAGATCCGATGCGCCGTGTGCCGTTGCTTGCGCGGCCCTTTTCGGTCGGCTTCCAGGATCGCGTCAATGAACTCGATCGCCGCCTTCAGCTTCCGTCGAAGACGCTCTGGCTTCTTGCGCGGCTTCGGCAACGCGCCGCCGATCGCTTCTCGCACCATCCTCCGGTGCACCCCAGCTTCGTAGCCACGCCCACGATGGTCCCGATCCCGAACTCGTACTCCCGCCGGATCTGCTCGAATAACTCCACTTTCGCTCTCCAGTCCAACCAGTCCCCTCCGTTTGGGCGAAGCCCGAATCAGAGTACCCGTTCGTCTAGAGGGTGGGCCAGTTTAAACCGCCGAACTGGGCCAGTTCAGAATACCGAAATCACTTGGCGCGGGAGGACTTCCATTTTGGTGTGAAAGCCTTCGGTGATTCCGTCGTTGCGGGTAAAGCGCCACATGACTGCGATTTCTTCTCTCCAGTGTGGGGCTGCGTGGGCAGGCGAGGCAGATAAGGAACTTAAGGGCACAATGGAGCAGCCGAGGCCAAAAAGTAAGCCGAGCTTGCAATGGTGCTCAATGAGCCCGTTTCTCCAGTGTGGCTCCAGGTTCCGTGATCAAGACAGTGGTGACGTAGCGAAGGCTGCGATTCCGTTTAGGAGAGTACTCATATCCACGACCTGGCACTCGCCTTGGTGACTTCCAAGGATATATGCCGAGCAAAACGAGAAAGAAAAAGCAAGCCGTATTACCGCTGCTTAATGCCGACGCCGCTGGAATCGACATTGGAGCGACGGAGATTTTTGTAGCGGTACCGAACGACCGGGATGCTGAACCGGTCCGATCATTCCAGACGTTCACTGAGGACCTCAGAACGCTATGCCAGTGGTTACAGGCGTGCGGCATCCGCACCCTTGCGATGGAATCCAAAGGCGTCTACTGGATTCCGCTGCTGCAAATGCTGGAAGCTGCGGGCATGGAGGTCCTTCTCGTGAATGCACGATACGTCAAAAATGTCCCGGGCCGGAAGACGGATGTCGCTGACTGTCAGTGGATTCAATATCTACATTCAGTTGGGCTGTTAAAGGCCTCAATCCGTCCAGCGAAAGAGGTCTGCGCGATCCGATCGGTGCTGCGACACCGCGACAGCCTTGTGGGTTTAGCAAGGCAGCACGTGCTGCACATGCAGAAAGCGCTCAATCAGATGAACTTGCAATTGCATCATGTGATCAGCGATATCACGGGTGCAACGGGATTAGCCATTATCGATGCCATAGTTGCGGGCGAACGGGACGCAGAGAGATTGGCAGCTCTGCGCGATCCGCCATCTGTACCACGAAAGAAATGATCGCCAAAGCGCCGATTGGAGATTATCGGCCCGAACATCTGTTCACCTTGCAACAATCCGTGAGCTTGTTTCGCGTTTACCAGACCCAGATCACAGCTTGTGATGCTGAGATCGAACGCCTGATCAGCCGTCTCGTGACCAAAACTGACGCAACCAGCCAGCCTTTGCCTTTGGCGAAAGATTCAGTCAACAAGTGCAAGGTGATGCCACCGGCGCGGGCAATAACGCTCCGCGATGAGGCCTATCGGGTCCTGGGTGTAGATCTTACTTCGATTCCGGGCATCAGCGTCCTCACCGTCCAGACTATTTTGGCCGAGTTGGGCCCGGATCTTTATAAATTCCGCAGCGCCCCTGCATTCAGTTCTTGGATGGGGCTCTGTCCCAATAATGAGATCAGCGGAGGACAAGTGCTGCGCGCCGGAACGAAGCGCGTGAAAAACCGGGTGGCTGTGGCACTTCGCGTGGCAGCTCAATCTCTCCAAGGAAGCCAGTCCGCCTTGGGAGCGTTTTACCGTCGCATGCAAACACGGCTGGGAGATCCCAAAGCAAATTACCGCCGCCGCCCACAAGCTAGCGCGCATCATTTACTACTTGCTGGCCACCCGCCAAGCTTACGAAGATACTGTGTTTGCTCGGCTGAAAACGCAACATGCACGATCAGTGGAACACCGCCTCAGGGCGCAAGCTCGCGTGCTCGGCTTTGACCTTGTGTTAACGGAAAGAGTTCCTTAGGAGCAAAGAGAGTTTTGCCGAGCGCAACCAGGGGCGCTCCACCCGCAACAACGGGGTCGCTCACGTGCCACAGGAAGCGATGGGCCAGCTGTTGGCATTTCTTCCGGTTCTGATGTTTTTTCAGCAGCAGATAGCAGAGCCTCTGTTTGAAAGCGTAAATCGCCTCCAGAACC
>DATIMA010000039.1:0-40681 GCA_035475915.1 Bryobacteraceae bacterium | reverse complement strand
TCAGGGTGGGCATACTTTTGGGCATACCGCAGAGAAACTTGGAGGCGACGAAGCGTTGGAGTCAGATAACTCGAATGTTTCTAATGAGATCTGGCGCGCCCGGAGAGGCTCGAACTCCCGACCTAATGATTCGAAGTCATTCGCTCTATCCAACTGAGCTACGGGCGCGTCCCTTTATTATACGGACGCAGGTAGATGCGAAAATAAAGCAGTTTCGCTATCCGAGCGCTATCCACCAACTCCAACATGGCCACCAGCGGCGTCGAAACAGAAGTCAAAATCCGGGTTCCGGATCTCGCGCAAATTTGTGACCGCCTGAAGGCTTGCGGGTTCACTCTCCGAAGCCCGCGGCAGTTTGAATCGAACACACTGTACGACACGTCCGGTCAGGCGCTCCGTCACGCCCGGACCATACTGCGCCTGCGCCAATCGGGCGACCATTCCGTCATCACCTGGAAAGGAGCTTCGGAACCGGGCCGCTTTAAGACGCGCCCGGAGATCGAAACCTCAGTTGGCTCGCTCGAAGCCCTGCGGCAGATTCTGGAGCACCTGGGCTATTTCCCCGCTTTCCGCTACGAAAAGTTCCGAACCGAGTATATTGAAGCTGGTCATCCGGCGGGCGTTCTCACTGTTGATGAAACGCCAATCGGAAACTTTCTTGAGCTGGAAGGCCCAGGCGACTGGATCGACGAGAAGGCGGCGCAGCTTGGGTTTTCACACGAAGATTACGTGCTTGAGAGCTATGGAAAGCTCTACCTGGACGACTGCCGGCGTCGCGGAGTGGAACCGGCAGGCATGCTATTCGCATCTCATTCTCAGTGACTCGCTGCGTCAGTGCTACACGGCCTCCCCTAAAATAAGGTGAAATGGCAGAAATACTGAGTGCCGGCGCGGCGGCCGTGGATCGGGCGACAGCCGAGCTCGGGCGTGTACGCGAAGAAATCGGGAAAGTCATCGTTGGCCAAACCGATGTCATCGATGGCGTTCTCATCTGCCTCATCTCCGGCGGCCACGTATTGCTCGAAGGCGTTCCGGGTCTGGGAAAGACCACGCTGCTGCGTACTTTGGCGCGGGTCTTGAACCTCCGGTATTCACGAATTCAGTTCACTCCCGACCTCATGCCCGGCGACATTGTCGGCAGCATGGTGATGGAGGGAGACGAGTTCGGACACAAGAGCCTTCGCTTTCAGCCCGGCCCGGTTTTCGCAAACCTGGTCTTAGCGGACGAAATCAACCGGGCGACTCCCAAGACACAATCGGCCCTGCTGGAGGCGATGCAGGAGCGCACGGTTACCAGCGGAACGAATACGTATTCGCTCGAAACTCCCTTCCTGGTTATGGCTACTCAGAACCCGATTGAAATGGAAGGCACCTATCCGCTGCCGGAGGCCCAACTCGATCGTTTCCTGATGAAAATTGTGGTGACTTATCCATCCCGCGATGAGCTGAATCGCATTGTGGAGTTGACCACCAAGGGTACAGACGCCGATCTCCATCAGGTACTTCAGCGCGAACAGATCGCCGCTTTGAAAGCGGTTTGCCGCCAGGTTATTGTTGCTCCGCACGTCCAACACTACGCGATTGAGCTTGTCATGGCGACGCAGCCCGGCGCCTCCGGCGCGTCGGAGATCACGAACCGCTACATCCGATACGGGAGTTCCCCGCGCGGTGCGCAAGCACTGATTGAGTGTGGCCGGGTTCTGGCTTTGATGCGCGGCCGTCTCCACCTTAGTATTGAGGATGTAACCACCGTTGCGCCCGCCGTGCTTCGCCATCGCATCATCCTGAACTTCGACGCGCACGCCGATGGGGAAAGCACCGAAACCATTCTGCAGAGAATTTTGAACGGCCTCGGCTCTCAATCGTAGTTCTCTTCAAGCAGCACCAAATGTCTGAACCGCTGGTTGACCGCCATTTCCTGGAGAAGCTGGAGCGGTTAACTCTGCAATGGCAGAAATCCTTCGACGGGCTGGTGGGTGGACATAATGTATCGCGTTTCGCCGGTCCTGGGCAGGAGTTTCTGGACCATCGCAGCTTCCACGTGGGCGATGATCTCCGGGCAGTGAACTGGCGCGCCTATCTGCGCTTCGAAAAATTGTTCCTCAAGGTATTCCAGGTTGAGCCCCGCGTTCCGGTCCGCCTGCTTTTGGATGCCAGTGCATCCATGACCGCCGGAAGCGGCATAGGGGAAGCAACCAAATTCGACCATGGCCGCAAGCTGGCTGCCGCGCTGGTTTACATGGGCCTGGTTCGATTGGACAGCATTCTATTGCAGCCGTTCTCAACGCGCCTCATGGAGCCGTTCCTTGCCAGCGGCGGACGCCATCGCTTTCAACCAGCGGAAATCTTCCTGCGCAGCATGAAACCGGAAGGCCGCACGAACTATTTCGAAATTGCGCGCGATTATCTGACTACCTATCCGCAGCGCGGGCTGACGATTATCATTTCCGATTTTCTGGACGACGCCGATTGCCTGCGGCCTTTGCAGTACCTGGCCGATTTTGGCCATGAGCTTTTACTGATTCAGCTCTGGGGCCGGGAGGATCGCGAGCCATCGGGCGACGGAGACATTGAGCTGGTTGACGCCGAATCGGGGACTCAGGTGAAAATCGCGCTGGATGACCGGTCGCGGCAAGAGTACACGCAAGCGTTCGACGGATATTCGTCCGAGTTGAAAAGACTCGCCCTGCGTAACGGCGGACGCTATGCCGGACTCTCGACGCGGAATCCAATTGAAGAAGTTGTGTTTGGACCGCTTTTTGCTACTTCGCGGGTTCATTAGCTTTACATGTTTTTCCTGAACCTCACGGCCGCCGAATTCTTTGTTCTACTGGGAACGCTTGCGGGTTTCATCGTCACGCTTTACCTCCTGGACAAGATGAAGCGCAAAAAAATTGTCTCCACTCTCAGGTTTTGGAGACCGGCTGTGACCGCCCAGGAGCACCAGAGCCGGAAAAGAATGCGGGAACCCTGGTCATTTTTTCTGCAGATTCTCAGCCTGCTTCTGCTGTTGCTAGCCATCGCGCAATTACAGTGGGGTATTCGCCAGCGGCGCGGTCAGAATCACGTCCTCCTACTTGATACATCCGCCTGGACAGCTCAAAAAACGGAGCAGGGAACACTGCTTGATCGTGAGAAGATATTGGCGCGGCAATACCTGGCTGCCCTGGAGTCTTCGGACCCTGTGATGGTTGTTCACGCGGATTCGCTGGCAGCCCCCGCGACGGCTTTTACTTCTCTCCATACCGCGCTCGAACAGGCCGTGGAGGAATCGGTTTCCGGCTTTTCGGCCTTGAATCTTGAACAGGCACTCGGGTTCGCATCACAAGCGTTGAGCGCCTCAAGCGGCAGCCCGGGGGAAATTGTCTACATAGGTCCGGGACTGGTTCGAAATCCTCCGCGCGATAACCAGAATGTGCCGAATCTGCGCTTCATCCGTGTGGACGCGAACCGCGGCAACTGTGGCATCCGGCACGTTGGAGTCAAACCGGGCGCGGAGACCGGCGCCTGGAACGCAACCGTGACACTGAAGAATTACGGTCCAGCCGCGAGCCGCGTACACCTTCACGGTCAGTTTGCGGGGTATACATTTGCTCCCCGTATTGTCCAATTGCCGTCGAACCAGGAGCGGACCGTTGAATACACATTTGAAACGAGTGCGACAGGGGCGCTGGTGTTCGAATTGGAGCCGCATGACAGCCTTTCACAGGACGATCGCGCCGAAGTGTGGCTTGGAAGAAACAGGCCGCTGAAGCTTGCGGTGTTTACAGACCGGCCAGATGTCCTCAGCCCTCTGTTGCGGGCAAACCGGGGAATCAGCGTCACAATTGCCGGAACATCGCAGTACCGTCCGAAGCCGGACGCCGACGTGATGCTGCTTGACGAAATGTCTGCTCCTTCGACGCCGGAGATTCCGAGTCTTTGGATCGATCCTCCCGGGCCTAAGACGCCCTTGCCCGTGCGAGCCGTAGTCAAGAATGCTTCCATTACGAGTTGGGATTCGTCCAGCCTGCTGGGAGCCGCGTTGTACGCGAAGGATGCACAGTTTCCCACCGCTGAAGTGTTTGAAACGTTCGCTGATGATTTGCTGGTTGGCAGCGTGGCGAATGGGCCGATTGTGGTCGCCCGGCCGCAAAAATCCGGACACGCGAAGCTTGCCGTCATTGGCTTTGATCCATTCACGGCAGGCCTGCGATTCCAGGTGACGACGCCCCTGCTGTTTGCCGATCTTATTCGATGGCTCTCTCCTGAAGCGTTCCACTCGGCGGAAATCACCGCCGGCCCGGTCGGCGCGATGGCTGTGCCCCTTGATCCCGGCGAGGGGAGCGACGGGATTCGGGTGACCGGGCAAAGCGGTTTTCCGATTCCATTTACCATTCGGGATCACGCCGTCCAACTATTCGCAGCCCATCCGGACATCGTGCGGATTGCATCCGGTGGACATCAGCGCATCCTTTCGTTAACTCTTCCGGACATCGCCGATGTGGAGTGGCATCCGCATAAAGTTGCAGAAGGGCTGCCGCCGGCGGCTCTCTTTCTGCCGTCCGCAATCGACCTCTGGAAATGGCTTGCCATCGCGGCCGGTCTGGTCCTTCTGTTCGAATGGCTGCGTTACGGTCAGCGTCGCGCGGCCGTCCGGAAAAATGCACTTCAGGCCGCATCTTCCGCTCATCCGGCGGATCAGGATCGAGAGTTGGTGTCCCGATGAGCTACGGTCATCCGCTCTTCCTGGTGCTTGCGCTGCTTCCTGTCGCCTGGATTATTTATCGGTGGAGAAGGGCCGGCCGCCGGTTGGCGCTGGTGCTGAAGGGTCTAAGCCTTGCGCTCATCCTGCTGGCCCTTGCCGAACCCACAATCGTCATGCCGAACACCAAGACCGGGGTGGTTGTGCTTGTGGATACGTCTGGAAGCATCAGCAGCGAAGACCTTGCGCGCGCTTCCTCCATCACGGCTGAACTTGAGCAGGCCAAGCACGGAAATTGGATGAAGGTGATTCCCTTTGCTGCTCAGGTTCGCTCCCTTCAGCCGCGCGAGTTTTCAAGCGGCCTGCATCTGGTGCATACCTCCGGCGAAGCAGGTGACGGCACGAACCTGGAAGCGGCATTAACAGACAGCATGGCTGCGATTCCCAGCGGCTATATTCCTCGAATCGTTCTGATCAGTGACGGAAAGGAGAATGAAGGCAGCACCGCCCGGGCAATTGCCGAATTGCAAGCACTGCAGGTGCCTGTGGATACGATTCCCCTGGCTGGGCGATCCAGCAGCAGCCTTCGCCTTGAAGCACTCTCACTTCCGCGCGAAGCATATGCCGGCGAGCAGATTCCAGTTGACCTTACTATCTCCTCGCCTGCGCGGGCGAACGGCGTCGTGGACCTTTCAGCAGAAGGAAAGAACCTCGGCGATAACCCCATCCAGCTTGAGCGCGGCTTGAACACGGTGCGTATTCACGCCCGCGTGAACTCGAGCGGAGCCATCGCCATCTCCGGCCGAATCTCCGCCGGGAATCTGGGTGAGCTGTCGTTTGAGCAGCCAATCGATCTGAAGCGAGCCAAAGTCCTGTTCTTGTCCCAGGACCCGCCCGGTGTCGATGGAAACTTGCTCCAGGCGCTCAAGGATGCCGACCTGGACGTTTCCCGGGATGCGAGACAGATCAACCGTGACCTGAGCGGTATCCAACTCGTCATTCTGAACAACCTTGATTTGAACCGTTTCAGCAATGAGCAGAAGAAAAACCTGGAAAGCTATGTCCAGAACGGCGGCGGCTTACTACTAATTGGTGGTGAGCACCAGGTGTATAAGCCGGATAAGCAATTGGACGCGCTTGACCGCGCGCTGCCCGCCAAGCTTGCTCCGCCGGAGATGCCGCAAGGCACTTCCGTTGTGCTCATCATCGATAAATCATCCTCGATGGAGGGAAGAAAGATCGAACTTGCGCGGCTTTCGGCTATTGGCGTAGTGGATCACTTGCGGCCTCTGGATACAATCGGCGTTTTAATCTTCGACAACTCTTATCAATGGGCAGTTCCCATCCGCCACGCAGTGGACAAAGGATTGATCACGCGCCTGATTTCCGGCATCACACCGGATGGCGGAACTCAGATCGCTCCGGCTCTGAATGAAGCGTACCGGAAAGTGCTCCCATCGAAGGCGACCTACAAACATATCGTGCTGCTCACCGACGGCATTTCCGAGGAAGGAGACAGCATCGAGTTAGCCAGGGAAGCCGCGAATCATGAGGTCACGATCTCCACCGTTGGGCTTGGCCAGGACGTGAACCGCACCTATCTTGAAAAGATTGCGGCCACATCGGGCGGCCGCAGCTATTTTTTGAACGAGCCACAGGGTCTTGAACAGATTCTGCTCAAAGATGTTCAGGATTACAGCGGGTCTACAGCGGTGGAACGGCGCTTTACACCAGTTGTAGAACATCCGGCGGAGATTCTGGACGGTACGAATATGGAGTCCTCGCCAGCATTGAGAGGCTATGCACGTTTTACCGCGAAACCGGGAGCGGATACCATCCTCGCGATCGGCCCGGAGCGCGCGGCGGAAGAGCCCGCAGTTCTAAGCGATGCCAAGATTCCAGCCAGAGACCCGTTATATGTGCGCTGGCAATACGGTTTGGGCCGGGCTGCGGTGTTTACCTCAGATGCGAAAAGCCGCTGGGCCGAAGCCTGGATCGATTGGCCCGGGTTTGACAAATTTTGGATCAACGCAACGCGCGACCTGCTGACTCATACGCCTCAGACCGAGGCGAGCGCTCACTACGATTCAGCAAATGGCGATATCGTTGTGAGGTACCGGCTCTCGGCGGAATTGCCCGAACCGGCCGCCACCCCTGAGATTTTTGTAATTGGCCCGCGAGGGTTCCGGCAGCGGATCAATGTGGAGAAAACCGCCAATCACGCGTACCGCGGGCGTCTTCACATTGGACGGACCAGTGGTTTGTTCCGCATTCGGCCGGTTGCCGAATCGGTTGCTTTCCCGGAAGTCGGATTATACCGGGAGCAGCAGGAATCGCACGACTACGGATCAAACGATGCGCTTCTCTCGCGGATCGCAAGCCTGACCGGAGGCCGCCTCAACCCGTCTCCAGATTCGATTTTTGAAGCGGGAGGAAAGTCCATCTACACTTCCTGGCGGCTCTGGCCCGCGCTGCTGGCGCTCGCGCTTGCGTTCAGTTTGGCTGAGCTGGTGAATCGCAAATGGGGCGGCCTGGTTCAGGCGGTGTTCCGGAAGCGGTAATCCGGTAGATCATCGGGCGGACGAAGCGGCAGGAACGGGCCGCGAATAAACACCGATAGACACGAGTAAGGCGGAATCAACGGGTAGTGATGCTTTCCAGGTCGCGGGAATCGTAGACCACAAAATCTCTGTTAGCGAAAACGGGTTGAATACGGAGTAGACGGCGGGAACGTTTGAGAACGAAATAATCAATGGGAAGCGTCTGTAGAGTCTGCACGTGCGTCATATCGCGATGCCAGCGTTCATTCCACGTTCGGGCAATTGTGGCGGAGTAATCGCCTTGCGCACCGCTCATCCAATCGACCCAGAGAGCACGGCGGCTCTCGGCGCGAAAAACGCCCGGATACAGGTCGCGTCCGGCATCGGGAAAAACGAACATGGAACTTCCCCAGGTGTTCGATTCGGCCCAGCGGCCCAGACTGATGATTGCCTGTTTATGGGAAAGGGTCTGCGGCGGTGGCGCGGTAACCCGAGTGATAACCAGGACGGCGATAATGAAACAAAACCAGGCGCCTGCTTCCAATTTGCGGCGCAGTTGGGTTGCCTGTATTCCTGCGATGCCGCAGGCAACTAGCGAGAGCGCGACGGTGAAGAGCAGCCAGCGCGCGGGTTTAATACGTGGGATCAGCCACCAGCCGAACTGGGAGAGAACCCAAGCCGAGACAGGCACGCTTAAAATGCCCAGAAGCGACGGCAGGAGAAGTAGCCAGCGCAGTTGCCGGTTGAGCGAGGGCCAGATCCGCGCGACGGCCCACAACCCGCAGATCAGGATGAATAGGTAAATCCAGATTTCATGCGATGCCCACGATGTAACCCAGGCAGAGCGTGTGCGGGCTCGTAAAATCGCCGCGACATCGGAAGGAATCCTGCTGAACAGCGGCTCCGATTCGGCAACACCGGGTTGGAGCTGTGCCAGGTTTGCCAGAAGAAGAATAAAGATAAGAAATATGGTCAATGCGGGACGAAGCAATCTGCGGACATGCCGGTCGGCAAGAAATGCGATCAGAGCGACGATCCACACCACCGCGGCAATGGGCGGGTCATAAAGGAACGCGAGGCCGCCAGCTAGAGCGCACAACAGAGGTTTCTCACTCGCCAGGCATCCGATTGCCAGCAGGCACAACGCGAAGGCGAAGGCGGAGGGGACGGGCTCCGGGTTGACAAGGTGAGCGTCCGGTCCAGGCAGAAACGCACCGGCATTGACCAGAGCCGATATGAGCAGAGCCCAAAGGCTGCCGAACCCGGCCGACCTCACGAGTAGATAAACGCCTATAATGGCCGCTGCCCGAAAGACAAGTTGTTGAGCAGTCAGAGCAGTTTCGAAGTCAAGCCGTCCAGCCTCATGCAGAAACAGGGTAACTTCATCGTAGATGGTGTAAGTCAGATTCGGATGTGTGGCGACTAAGTCGCGCGATAGATAGCCTGGGGCGTCCAGGCGTTCGAGCATGGGGACATAGAGTTGAGTGCTTCCTTGCAGATAGGTATGGCCTGGAAAGATCACGAACTCGGCACACGTGATCGCCGCCAACGAAAGCGCGAGGAGCAGGGCTCGCCGCATTTAATGAGCAGGCACTTTGGCGAGTTCCTGCTTCGCCCAGAGGCGGTCAGGATCGAGTTGAAGAGCGCGTTCCAGGGCTTGCCGGGCCTCCGGGTTGCGACCGGCTTTGCGGAGAGCGAGACCCTTCCAAAGGTAGGCTTCGGCGATCTTGGGGTTGATGGCAATTGCCTTATCAAGATCTTTGAGGGCAATATCGGCGCCGCCTCCCATTTGCGCCGGCAAGTAATAGTTCCCGACACCTCTGCTTACGTACGCCATGGCGAGTTTGTTATCCAACTCTAGGGCCTTGTTGATCTCATCCCGAGCGCAGGGGCCGTACTTAATAGCTCCAAGAAGAGGATTGGCGGGAATCACCTGCCCGCAGAGCTGCCCGTATAGGCGGTGGTATTCGGCGTCTTTACTGTTCAGATCCACGGCGGCGCGAATGGGATCGATGCCCGCTTCGGCGTATTTCTCGGACGCCTTTCGGTCTTTCAATTCCAAGGCCACTTCGGCGGCATATGAATTGGCCAGGGCAAGTTTGTACTGGGCTTCGGGGGATTTCTTATCTGCGTCCGCGCTTTGTTTGTATTTCGAAATGATGGCATCGAGAGATTTCAGATCCTGGCGGTCGCGCGCCTTGATCAGATTGGTGTCGATGCTGGTTGCGGCGATTGCACCTGCCACAAAGCACAACAGAACAAATTTGAGTTGTGAAGACATGCTCCATTTCATTGTAGGGAGCGGGCAGGTCAGGATCAGAGTTTGACGACATCCCGGCGGACGAAGAGAAAATAGAGCGCGAGCAGAACCACGAATACGCCGTTTCCGGCCATGATGGCAGGAGCGGAGGTCTGGTGAATTAAAAGGCCCGAGATGAGGCTTCCGAGCGGCATTCCACCGCGAAAGGCAACGTTGTAGACGCTCATGACCCGGCCGCGCATGGAATCGCTCACGTAGAGCTGCACCAGAGATGAGTTGATGGCGAAGACGATCATCAGTCCCGCGCCGGCTGCAAAGAGCAGAATGGTGCTCAGGCCGATATTCCTTGATACTCCGAAGCCGGTAATCAGAAGCCCCAAAAGTAGCATCACGATCAGCGACCGTTTGGCGAGTCCCGTGTGTCTCTGGCTTGCGGCAACGAACAAAGCTCCAGCGACGGACCCGGCGCCGGAGAGGCATAGGAACAGAGTGAAGGTGTTTGCGCCGCCGTGGAAAACATCGCGGGCCATAACCGGCAAAAACGTGATCAGCGGGTAAGAGAGCAGGGTGGTAAGGAATGCGAGCGCGACCAGAGAAAGCATCCCGGCGCGATGGCGGATAAAGTTGATGCCCACCTGCATGCTCTTGATGACGGACTCCGCGGTTTTCTCCGGCACAAACTGCGGCCGGATCATCAGCAGAGAAAAGATCACTGCGATGTAGGAGATTCCGTTGAGGGTGAAACACCAGCTTGCTCCCAGTTTTGTCAGAGCGAGCCCGCCAAGGGCAGGCCCCACCACGCGGGCCAGATTGAATTGAATGGAATTCAGGGCGATCGCGTTCTGGAGATCTTTCCTGTCGACCAGGGTGGGGATGAGCGCCGAATACGCCGGTCCGCCAAACGCCTGGGCGACCCCCACCGTGAACGACAAGCACCAGATGTGCCATACGCGCACAACACCGGTGGCGACGAGCGCAGCCAGCACAAACGCAGAGGTCAACTGGATGACCTGGGACATGAGCAAGAGACCCCGCCGGCTCCGGCGGTCGGCAAATACGCCGCCGAACAGCGAAAGAAGAAAGACGGGGATCTGGCCAAAAAAGGTGTCGAGCCCAAGATAGAAAGAGGAATCGGTGAGCTGATAAACCAGCCAGCTTTGGGCCAGGATTTGCATCCAGCTTCCAATGCTTGATGTACAGGCGCCCAGCCACATCAGCCGGAAATCCGGATACTCAAATGCCCTGAAGACCCTTTTCAGCAAGTAAGCTCTTTGTAGCACGCGGAATGTTTTGAGTTGCTATGCTGCCTGAAATGGCATGGATCATTCTGGTCATTGCGGGCCTGCTGGATGTGGGCTGGGCGGTGGGACTGAAATTTACGGAAGGCTTCACGCGGCTCGGTGCGAGCGTTGGAACTGTCGCGGCCATGATCGCAAGCATGGCGCTGTTGGGGATTGCGGTGCGAAGACTTCCGATAGGAACAGTTTATGCGGTCTGGACCGGGATTGGAACGGTGGGTACGGTGCTCGTCGGGATGGTATTGCTGAAAGAATCCATGTCTCCATTGCAGTTGCTATGTGTCGGTTTGATTGTGGCCGGCATTACGGGCCTGAAGGCGCTTTCCGTTTAAAGCGTTGCCAACACGTACCGTTATTTCCGCGAATTTATGTCTGGTGAAAACTTACGCCCTTCAGGATGCTCTTCATTGCCCCGCGCAGGAGCTGGACCTGGCTTTCAAGAGCGGTTGCAGTAAAGACTCCGACAACATTACTGTGGAGTGCGTAAATCTGGTTCTGCAGAGCTTGGCCTTTGTCTTGGACAGGCGCAATCAGGCTGAGTGCCAGCGCTTCATCTGCGCCTCGCACCTTCGCTTCCACCGGGCCTTTGAATTCGGCCCCGGGTATGTGCTCGCGTCCGAGCTGCATCTGTAACTCGACATAAGTGCTCAGAGTATGTCCCTGCGGCAGCGCCTCTTCCACGGCAGACATGTTGGCGCGAAATGGTTCCTGAACGGGATGCTTAAATCCGACGCCCTCAATGAATTCCCACCCCTCGGGCGCGTGCTCGAACGCCCAGCCGCCGATTCGGAACTCTGCCGGAAACGGTGCGGGTGGAGGCGCGACGACGGAGAATACGGTCTGCCCCGCTTTCACGAGGTCGCCGGGTTTCAGAGCGGCTGATTCGGTTCGTTCACCATTCAGTTCCGTGCCGTTGGTCTTGCTGAGATTGGAAAGGTAGAGCGTACCGTTCCGCAAAGCCACGGCAAAGTGCAAGCCAGACATCCATTCGTCTTCGGCGAAACTGACAATCGACCGATTGGTGCGTCCGATGGTGACCGCCTTCCCGATTGGGATGTCGATCTTGCGGCCCTTGGCAGGCCCTTCGACGATTTCAAAATGCGCCGGCATGCAAAAAGAATGCTACCCACCGCTCAGGCCGGAGCCCATCGAGGCAAATCCGGCGCCCCCGCCCACCATACCGACGAGTACAGTTGGGCAGCCCATCATGATGGTATCGGGAGGGCCCACGCACACGAGCATATCGGTCTGACGCGCCTGAGGCAGCCCGCCGACCAGAACGGTGAACGAGCCGAGAACGATGGGACCGCCGACATGCGGAATGATGCCGGTCACCATTGGGCAGGTGTGAATGTCGGTGATACGGGCGGCCGGTAATCCTCCGATAAGCACCGTCGGGCAGCCGGGGGCGGTAATGATTCCGCCGTGTACGGTCGGGTCAGTCAGGCGCGCGGCAGGGAGACCCAATCAGTTTCCTCCATCGGATGCCTGATTATAATGCAAAGCACGAGGAGGCTTCCATGGTCAGTGTCAAATCCGTGCCCGATGGCTATCACACCATTACGCCCTATCTGATGGTTCCAGATGTTTCGATCGAAATCGAGTTTCTGAAGCGCGCCTTTAACGCGAAGCAGTTCGATTGGAATGTTGCGCCCGATGGAACAGTGGCGCACGCATCGGTCAAGATAGGCGATTCCATGCTCATGATGGGCGCGGCACGCGGCCCGTATAAAGCGGAAGCGGTCACGTTGTACATGTACGTGGAAGAAGTCGATCAGGTCTATATGCGCGCGATCGAAGCTGGCGCCAGTTCCATTCAAGAGCCTCGGCATGAGTTTTACGGCGACAGGACGGCTGCGGTGGTGGATCCGGCCGGCAATCGATGGTACATAGCAACGCACGTGGAGGAAATCCATCCGGAGGAGTTGCAGCGGCGATTCCTTGCGGCGCGCGCGCAGCAAGGCTAATTCAAACGTTCAGGCCGACGATGCGCATCAGTTCCAGGGCGTTACTGCGGGTGACTACGCCCGGCTTCAGCTTGTAATCGAATTGAATTTCGCCGTCCGAAATCTGGTCCTCGAAGTGAACGTTTGTGACGCCGGAGTGCAGGTCCTGCTGCATGTTTGCAAGCGCAAGGTCATGCGTCGTTATCAGCCCGATGGCTCCCGACTCGACCAGCGCCCGGGCAATGCCCGCCGCTCCGATAGCCCGATCGTGTGAATTCGTGCCGCTCAGCAATTCATCGAGAAGAAAGAGGACCGGAGGCATTGTTCGGGTCAGTTCAACGATCTGGCGGATGCGGCTGATTTCCGTGAAAAAGCGGGAGCGATTGTCCTGAAGCGAATCGACGACCCGCATGGAGGCCGCGACTTGAAGCGGCGAGATTCTGAGTACGGCGGCGGCAACGGGCGCTCCGGCCCAGGCCAATATGGCGTTCAGGCCAACGGCGCGCAGCAGCGTGCTCTTGCCTGACATATTGGAGCCGCTCACAATGAGCAACCGGACATCGCCCCCGGCCGTCAGGTTGTTGGGGACGCATCTTGCGGTTGGAAGCAGCGGATGGCGCAGCATCTGCGCATCGAAGCAGGCGTCCGCGGGTTCAAGTAGGGCGGGGAAGGTCCAATCGGGCCGCTCGAAGGCGAGCGCGGCGAATGACGAGAGGGCTTCGAAATCGGCGACAGCGCGTATCCAGCGGCCGATGTGCGGGCCGGATTCGCGCCGCCATGCTTCGACCGCCAGGGCCGCCTGCTCCTGCCACATTATGACTGGCCGAAGAATGCGCAAGAGCAGGTGATCGCCGGAATCGAGCAATTCGATCCACCGTTTGAGGCTGGCAATGCGGCGCGAGGCAGGCAAGCCGGCGACATCCAGTTCCGAGCGCAACTTGCGGAGCAGCGGAGATTCGAATTGCTCGCGCTCCAAACGGCCCAGCAAGAGGGAAAGGAGAAGCAGATCCTGTCCGGGCGTCTCGACGCCGGCCACAATGTTCACAATACGCTTCCGGATGACGTAAAGGACGATGAAATCACACGCCAGAATGGCCGCGAACGGAAAAATGGGGAGCACGTGCGCGAAGAAGGCGATCAAGGTCGCAAGCCCTGCCAGCGCGAGCGCCAGAGCCAGGGGCCGTAGCACGGGAGAGAACTCGATAGCAGGCGCCGATCCCCAATTGGCGAGCGAAACGGCATCCGCTTCGGAACGAATATCTTCGCCCAGCAACGCAAGGTCTTCGCGGAAATCGAGACGCGGGCTCAGTTCGCGAATAGCGTTCTGCCTTTTGAAAACTGTTTCGAGGGGCGCGGGAGCGAGCAGCCATGCGGCAATCGCTCTCTCTCCGGCGGCGGTGCGAGCTGTCGAGATCAATTCAAAAAGCGAACCTCGCCCAAAGACATCGAGATCATCGGCATAGATGTGAGCCGGATCGCGGAGGTTGTCGCCGGGGGTCCCCTTCCCCGACCATTCATCGTTCAGGCGGGCCAGAGCGTGATCGTAATAGCGGAGCGCGCGCTCGGCGAGCGTGCGCGCGCGGATCACTCGGGAATGCCATGCCACGAGTCCGATGAAGATGAGCACGGCCAGGACGAGCCACCAGGCACTGATGACGCCGCTGGCAAAGGCCAGCCAAGCCAGAACGGCGGCGGCGATTCCGACAACCAGACGCCAGTTGCCGATCAGGATGAATTTTCGTTGCAGGAACTCCTGCTCATGTTGCCAGCGTTCGCGGCGCGAACTATACTCCGAAAGCGGAGTCACCCCTTCACCATAAACCGTGCTGCCGTTGTGCGCGCTTTTAGAATGAAGTAGGCAATGAAGCGTTCGGGATTTGCAGATCTTCCGCTGCACGGCGGCCGGGTGCCGGAGTGGCTGGCCCAGAGAATGCAGAGGCTGGGAACAGCGATTACCGAAAACGTGATTTACAATTACGGCGCGGCGGAGTTCCTCACGCGCCTCAGCGATCCGTTCTGGTTCCAGGCGCTGGGGAGCGTGATGGGCATGGACTGGCACTCGTCCGGCATCACGACCTCCGTAATGGGTGCGCTCAAACGGGGTGTGAATCCCCGGGCGAAGGAACTCGGGCTGTACATTTGCGGCGGGCGCGGCAAGCAGTCGCGAAACACTCCCGCCGAACTCTTGACCGTGGCGGATTCGGAAGGCCTGCCTGGCTCAGATCTCGTCCGTGCCAGCCGCCTGACTGCAAGGGTGGACAACAACGCGATTGGCGACGGATTTCAGATCTACCTGCATAACTTCGCGGTAACTGCGGCCGGCGATTGGGCCGTTGTTCAGCAGGGCATGAACCAGAGCAGCGGGCTGGCCCGACGCTATCACTGGCACTCGGCATCGGTTCGCGATTTCGTTTCTGAACCGCACAGCGCGATTGTTGGCCAGAGCGAGGGGACCATTCTGAACTTGGTGGACCGGCGCGCGAAACCGGCGCAGAATGCCCTGCTGGCGATCGCATCTGAGAATCCCGACAAGACTATCTCCGAAGTGCGGCGGCTGTCGATGCCGCGGCACCACGAGGTGCGCATGACCGATGTCGATCTGAAGCGGCTGGGCGCGGTTTTGGCCGTGAGCTACGAGCGGCAGTTGCGCGATTTTGCGTCCCTATTGCTGACTGAGAATCTCGGACCGCGCACCCTGCAGACATTGGCGCTGGTCGCGGAAGTCATTCACGGCGCGCCCAGCAGGTTCTCCGATCCGGCGCGCTTTTCCTTCGCGCTGGGAGGTAAGGACAGGCATCCGTTTCCTGTTCCGCTCAAGACCTACGATGAGTCGCTTTCGGTACTGCGCAGATCGCTCGATCAAGCCAAGCTCGGCCGCACGGACAAGATCGACGGATTCAAGCGGCTGGATGGATTGGTGCGCGCAGTAGAGCAGCATTATCGGGCGGAAGCCGATTTCGAACAAGTCGTCGAGCACGAGTTCGCGATCTCTCCTTCTCTCGGCGGTCGGTCTGTATTCGATGATCAGAAGCAGAAGTGCGCGCCAGAGCGCGAGCAACTGTCCTTATTTTCATAGGATCCGCTGATGGATATTGCAGGCTGGGAAGAAAAGTATCGCTCGGGCGACCGGGGCAGGGAAGAGGCCCCTACGATACTGCTGGAAGAAATTGCCGGGAAACTCGCGCCTGGAACCGCCATTGACCTGGCCTGTGGAGCCGGCCGCAATGCTCTGTATCTGGCGGAGCGAGGGTGGACGGTAACGGCTGTCGATGGTTCGAAGAGTGCGATTGAACTGGTAAGAGAGCGCGCCGCAGCACGGGGATTGCGCATCGATACAAAAGTTGCTGATCTGACCGCTCCGCAATTTGCGATGCCGCGCGATGCTTTCGACCTGGTCGTGATCGCCTACTATCTGCAGCGCGATCTGTTCGCAAAAGTAAAGGCTGCCGTACGGCCGGGCGGAGTGGCGGTAGCGATCGTGCATACGCCAGAGGCAGATGAAACATGGAGCGAGAAGCGCGCACGGCCTGGTGAGTTGCGCGGATTCTTCAACGACTGGGAAGTTTTGTGGGAGTACGAAGGACCATCGCGCGACCCGGCGCATCGCCGGCCGGTTGCCGAAATCGCGGCGCGGCGAGGTGCCCAACGTCCGGTTGCCCGATCAAGCGGGAGTGGTTGAAGTTTCGGCTACCGTGCCGTGGACAATCCTACGCTTTGATTGTTCCCATGGATGTGGTCTCGCCTTCCTGCGCTTTGGGCCCGAGCACTTCGCGCATTACGATTGCGAGATCCCGGAGCGCCTGTGCTCCGTCGCCGTAGTAGGTCGATCCGTGCATGGCGGCAAGGGTCTTCGGAGCATATTCCGACAATGTCTCGAGCACGCGGCCAGTGTGGTGGGTGTATGGCACGTAATTCGCAAACGGGCCAGCCTCATTTTCGAGCAGTGCGTCTTTACATCGTTCCATGATGCTATCCGCCGTTGCCGGTTCACGATGACCCCATTGATGAAAAAGGTCGGAGCAGAATAGCGTGCGTTCAGATTCCTCGAAGAGAACGCCGGCGTCCCATCCGTGTGGGACGTGCGGTGTAGGAATGAATCGAAACCGGTACTGGCCCGTTGGTAAGACATCATCACGGGTCAAAACGCGGGCGGGCCGGATAGAAAAGTCGTTTACGCTCACGACGGCGCCTACCAAGCCGCAGACTGGCTGTGCAGCCGGCGCCAGTTCGAGCCACTGGTTTAAAGCCCCGCATTCATCCGACTCGAAGTGGCTGAATCCAATGTGCCGGATTTTCGAGATATCGATCAGACGCGAAACCTGCTCGCGCACCAGAGGGAACATGCCGCGCAGTCCCGCATGGAAGAGCAGCGGTTCGTCATCTCTTACCAGGAAATGGCTGAACTCCAGGTTGATCTCTGGAACGAACACGGAGATCCGGAACACATCTTTTGCGATTTCTGTTGTACTTGCCATACACACCCTATTGTTCACCGCCGCCTGATCAAGGCCCATCAATCCGATTGTGACTGGCGGCGAATTCTCGATGATAACGGAGCCGGATCAATCAATCAATGTCGCCCGGATGCTTCCACCGTATGCGTTGGATCCGCCCCAGACCATGAGAAATCCGCCGTTGGTCCGTAGGTCGGCGGCACATCTTTGTCCAGCAATCGGAGATAAACAGTCAATTGGCTCCGATGGTGGGCTGTGTGCAACACGCGGCGCCAAAAAATCCAGATTCGTTGCCGCGTAACGTCGAAGAATGCCGCCTCGGTGAGCCACCATGGTTCCGTTCGGCTGGCTAAGAAATCGAGCCGCCTGCGGGCCAGCGTACGCATCCGCTCGCAACAGGCTTCAACACTGACCGGATCCGGCAGGACGATGCTCGCCTCCGGCTCCGGCCCTTGCAGAAATTCGCCGAAAAACCGCCGTCCCGAAAGCAGTTCGTGTTTAAAGATTTCTCCCACTGTGCTCGATTTTGGATGGGGACGAAATGCAAGATCCTCATTTGAGAAAGCCCGCCAAATGGAAATCACCTTGTTTGTCTCGCTCGCGTAGGTGTTTACGACGCACTGAAACGCTGCCTCGGCAGCAACCGGGATCTGCCCCGGTTCGATCGGCGTGAATGGATACTCCATTCCTCAAACGCTATCTCAACCTCGACGAACTGGAGCGAAGGACAAAGCGCCAGTGTAGTGCGGCAGCGATAATGCCGGCTATTCCGTCCCGATCGGCACGGCCCCGCGATTCTGTTCATCACCGCTTTGCACGGAACCGCGACTGTCGAGGAGCGGCGCGATATTGTTGGAAGTTTGTGCCGCTAACGCTAGCATGAAATTGTGAACCCTTCCGTTCACCGCGCTTACTTCCGCTTCTACGCGGAGTTGAACGATCATTTGCCGTCCATCGAGCAGTACAAAACGCTGGAAAAGAGCTTCTACGTCCCCGGCACAGTGATGGACATGATTGAAAGTTTCGGCGTGCCCCACACGGAAGTCGAGTTGATCGTTGCCAACGGCCAGTCGGCGGGCTCCGAATATCTGGTCCGGGATGGCGATCGGATCAGCGTATATCCGATGTTCGAATCCATCGATATCACGCCCGAGTTGCGCGTGCGAAAGGAACCGCTCCGCAACCCGAAATTTGTTCTGGATGTGCATCTGGGGAAGCTTGCCGCCTATTTGCGGATGCTGGGATTCGATACGTTGTACCGGAGTTGCTTCACAGATCCGGAGTTGGTGCGCATTTCGAGCGAGCAGGGCCTGATTCTGCTCACACGCGATCGCGGCTTGCTGAAGCATGCGGCCGTCACACACGGCTACTGGTTGCGAGAAACCGACAGCCGCAAGCAGGCCGCTGAGATCGTCCGGCGATTTGATCTGGCGCGGCGCATTCAGCCGTTCACGCGATGCATGGCCTGTAATGGCTTGCTCCAGCACGCTGCGAAGAACGACATTCTGGCTTTCGTGCCCGAGCGAGTGCGCGAACTGTACAGCGAATTCAAGCGATGCCAGGAGTGCGGACGAGTCTATTGGGAGGGATCGCATCATACGCGAATGCAGCGGTTTGTCGAAGAGTTGGCCGCCGCATAGGAGACACTTTGGAACAGGCGATTATCGGGTTTCACCAGGACGAAGAAGGGCATTGGGTCGCAGATCTGGCATGCGGTCACACACGCCACGTCCGGCATGATCCTCCCTGGCAGAATCGCCCCTGGGTGCTCACACCGGAAAGCCGTGCGCCATTTCTGGGAACGAAGCTGAACTGTGTGAAATGCGATGACGACGCCGGTTCATCCCTCGGGAACTCCGGCCTTACGAAAGACCGCGAGTGAACTTTCCAGGCCCAGCTTCGCCGCCTGCTCGGGAGGCATCTTGTTTAGGCCGCGGCCGAACACTTCCACGCTGAGCGCGTCCGTGTAGCCAATCGTCTGCAGCGCCTTCAGAAATCCGGTCAGGTTGATGACGCCTTCGCCGGGCAGCAGCCGCTGGTTGTCACGAATCTGCTCGGGGGGGAGATTGGCCGAATCATCGAAATGAACGTGTACGATGCGCTCCCGGCCGGCATTAATGATGTCCTGCGTGGTAGCGCCCGCATGATGCCAGTGCCACGCATCCAGCAGCAATCCTACGTTGGGGCCGCACTCTTTTGCAAACTGGAGCATATCGTTCATCCGCCAGATGAACTCGTATTTGAACTGCTTTCTCAGATGCAGCGGCCCGAGAAATTCCAGTCCTAGCCGCACGTTCGATTTCGCCAGAATACGGGCGCTCTCGGTAAAGCGCTGCTTGTAGGTACGGCGGAGTTCCTCTTTCGGCGTGTCGCTGGAAGACATGATCCAGGTGATCATGCGCGGACAATGAATGGCGGCGGCAAATTGTGCGGCAGCCGTAAGCTGCGAGAGAGACTCGCGGAAAGTAGCGTCGTCCTTTCGGAACTCGACCGGAAAATCCAGTACAGCGGGCCGGAGCTTCAACTCAGAAAGCAGTTGGTTCGTGGCTGCCGCTCCAGCCTGCATAGCTGGTTTGAGCATCACATCTGTACCCGGAAATCCGACTTTGGCCGCCAGCCGCGCGAAATCGGGCCAGGGTACGCGGCCGGAAACCAAGACACTGTTTAGCGAAAGAAACATGTGTCGCTGAGCCGCATTCGCCCGGGTATTCATCTCGAAAAGTGCGGTTGAGGACGCAAGCAACCGGCATGCCGTTCGCCTGGTGAGAGGACGGGATATCACGTTTCCCGATAATATACGACCCAACTTAAAGCCCAGTTCAGTAATCGAGCCATTCCCGGCGTCCATCCTGTTCCTCGGTGAAAAGCCATTCGACCAGGCGATCGTCGAGATCTTCTGGAAAACCGCTCTCGAGCAAGCGGGTCGCGGGCGTAACAATCTCCAGCTTGCGCGTCTCCAGCGGCTTACTCTCGTCTTTGCCGGTCTGGAAGATCAGGTACCACGAGAGTCGGTCGGCTTCGGGGCGCTGGTCGGATACTTCCGCCAGGCGACAGGTCCAGGTGGTTCCGTGTACCACGAAATCCTTGTCATTCAAAGGAAACGCCGATCTAAGATCGTACTCAGACATCGCTCTTCTAGACAATGCGCGGCGAGGAAGGTTACGTGGCGTTCGAAACGTTCCACTGGCGGGATGGCGTCTCATTATACACAGGAGAGCTCCTCTCTTCGTGGTTGATTTCCGGAGGGCTATATCGCACTCTTTCGAGACCGTCGCGAAGCTGGTCAGGTTCTCGCCGAACACCTGCAACCCCTCACTGCCGGAACGGATGCCGTCGTTTTAGCGCTGCCTCGCGGGGGAGTTCCGGTCGGATACGAAATCGCGCGCACCCTCCATTTCCCGCTGGATGTGTTCCTGGCGCGAAAGCTGGGGATGCCCGGTGACGAGGAACTGGCCATCGGAGCGGTCGCAACCGGGGGCGTGCGCGTCCTAAATCAGGATCTCATCGATTATCTGCGGGTCCCGAAAGAGCTTGTAGATCAGATCACAGCTCGCGAGCAGCGTGAACTGGAGCGGCGTGAGCGGCTGTATCGGGAAGGACGGCACGCGGTTTCAGTGCGGGATCGCACGGTAGTCCTGGTAGATGATGGCCTGGCGACGGGAGCCTCTATGCTGGCTGCCAGCAAGGCCCTGCGCCCGCAAGGGGCGGCGCGAATTATTGTCGCCGTGCCCGTCGCCGCGCGGCAGACTTGCGACGATTTTCGAAAGGAAGTGGACGCGGTGGTTTGCGCTGCAACACCGCACCCGTTTGGCGCGGTGGGGATCTGGTATGAAGATTTTGCCCAGATTACAGACGACGAGGTGCGTAATTATCTCGAAATGGCCGTTCACATACCAAAAGCTAAACTTGCCGGACATGTCTGAGCGGTAGTTTCTGCGCGGCTGGTCTTTGCAGGCGGCTACAGAACGCCGACCGTCAGGGAGGGAAACGGCTGGCTTTTCCGCGCCGGCCTAGGACCGGCTGTACAAACCTTAACGAAACCGACCACGGGCGCGACGCATCGAAATCGACTGCGGACGCATCCAACTTTTGAGGGTGACCATGAACCGATATACCGAACTTGTGAACGCGCGCTACGAGGCTATGATGTTTGCTAAGACCGCCCCTGAGGCCCGCAGTGCCGCGCAGGAACTGGTCCGGGTGGTGCTGGGCGACGACGCTCCGAACCGGCCCCTTGAAGAAGCTTTGAAGGAGACCTGCCGGCGTCTCAGGCCATCGGCCGACCCGCGTGAGCAAGCCCGGTTTGAAGCCGAGTTTGTTGAACTCGGCATCTGGCCAAATTCGGCGCAGAAGATCGCAGCGTAATGGCGGATACTCCAAAAGGGAGTGGCTGTTCTGGCTGAAGCCGGTGCGGATCTCGTCCGCAATCTCTTGAGTGAAGCAATCGCTGCCGGGAAGGATTTCGAAGCAGCTTTGCGCAAATTTACCGGCGAGGGCGACGATGAAGACGTACAAGCCGCCTTCGCCTCCCAGGCCGAGCAGATCCGGCTTCAGCGGGAGCGGCTGACAGACCGTCTCCAGAAGCTAGGCGAGGGCCGCGCCGAGCCGGAACGCATCACACGATCATTCGAGACTTCCGCGCAAATGCTGGAATCCGGGCATATACCGGAGGAGCGCACCCTGGAGCACCTGGTTAGCGCCTTCGGGATGGAAGCTGGCGAGTGCGCCTTTTATGAGGCGCTCGCCGCTACTGCTGCGGTTGCCGCCGATGCTCAAACAGAAGCTCTTGCACGGCAAATTGAGCGGGAGAAGCAGTTGGCCGCGAAAAAGCTTTTCTCTTTCATTCGTTCCCGCTCGAAAATTGCTTTCAATATGTTGACCCCCAATGAGCTTGATCCGGCGGTCGAAACTAAGGCGTTCGATAATCGCGTAGTATAAGTTTCGACCGTCTCATGGCCCCGAAACGAAAGAAGACCTTCAGTAAAAATAAGCAGGTCAAAGCAATTGCCAGAAAGCGCGTCGGGAGCCCCGGGCCGTCCCGGACCCTGGACGAACGCGCAATTCGTTCAAAACCGAAACACAAAAAGACTTGGCCGCTGGATGATGAGGCTTGACGAGTGGCTGGCGTCTCCTATCCGAAGCACGTTCGCATTGTGGAGGTCTCGCCTCGCGACGGCTTACAAAACGAAAGCAGCTTCGTTCCTGTCGGAAGCAAGGTTTCACTCATTGAGGGGCTGGCGGCGGCCGGTCTCCAGACCGTTGAAGCGGGTAGTTTCGTCTCTCCGAAATGGGTTCCCCAAATGGCCGGCACGGCTGAGGTCTTGGCTCGGCTGCGCCGTATGCCTGGCGTAAGCTATCCCGTACTCGTGCCCAATCTGAAGGGTTTGGAACAGGCACTGGACAGTCGTGTGGAAGAGATTGCAATCTTCGCTGCTGCCTCGGAGTCCTTTTCCCGGCGAAACATTAACGCATCCATTGCAGAGAGCCTGGTGCGCCTCCGTTCGGTTGCAGAAGCCGCTCTTGCGCAAAAGCTCAAGGTTCGCGGGTACGTTTCCTGCGTGCTTGGTTGTCCCTACGAAGGGATGGTTGAACCTGAGGCAGTGGCGCGGGTCGCTGGCGAGTTACATGCCATGGGCTGCTATGAAGTTTCACTCGGGGATACCATTGGCGTCGGCACCCCGCTGAAGACACAGGCGATGCTGGACGCTGTTGCCGGGCGCGTGCCAGTCAATCAGTTGGCTGTGCATTTTCACGACACCTATGGCCAGGCTTTGGCGAACATACTGGCGTCCCTTCAATTGGGAGTTACGGTCCTGGACAGCTCGGTTGCCGGTCTGGGCGGGTGTCCTTACGCCCCAGGGGCCGCGGGAAATGTCGCGACTGAGGACGTGCTGTACATGCTGAACGGCATGGGCATCGAAACCGGAGTCAATCTTGAAGAACTGGCCGCGGTGGGGCTGACGATATCGGCCCAGCTTGGAAGGAAGCCGGGTTCGAAAGCCGCCCCGGCGATTGCGGCTGCGCGTGCGCCGGATCGCTGACTCTGGGTTATCATCGCTTGGGTTATCATCGCTGGTGTTGCTGAACAAAGTAATCGCCACTGCGGATGAAGCCGTGGCCGATATTCCGGATGGCGCGACCCTCATGCTCGGTGGCTTCGGCCTCTGTGGAATCCCTGAAAACCTCGTAGCCGCTTTGATTCGCAAGGGAGTCAAGGGGCTACATACTATCAGCAACAACATGGGTGTGGACGGTTCCGGAATGGGCCTCATGCTGGAGGCCGGCATGGTTGCTTCTCACATCGGCAGCTACGTGGGTGAGAACCGTTTGCTTGAATCGCTGGTGCTTAGCGGGAAGCTGACCGTCACGCTGGTTCCGCAAGGGACCCTGGCGGAACGCATTCGCGCCGGGGGAGCGGGAATTCCAGCGTTCTACACGCCGACGGGTGTCGGGACGGTGGTTGCTGAAGGTAAAGAAGCGCGTGAGTTCAACGGGCGCACTTACCTGATGGAACGCGCCTTATCAGCCGATTTCGCCTTTATCCGAGCGTGGCGCGGCGACCGGCTGGGCAATCTGGTGTACCGGAAGACTGCCAGGAATTTCAATCCGATGATGGCGGCTGCGGCCCGGGTCACGATCGCCGAGGTGGAAGATCTGGTAGAACCGGGCGAACTCGAGCCCGACGCCATCGTGACCCCTGGCATTTACGTCAAACGCATCGTCAAAGGCGAAAGATACGAGCGGCGCATTGAGCGCAGAACGGTCCGGAAGAATTAGCGAGAGCTTTCCGTGATTGGTGTTCCGCCTGCCGGGGTTGCCGATTATCTCTTTTCGCTATTAACTTAACCAATCCGCGGGGCCAATCACCGCGATTGCTCCTTGCGAATCCCGCTTCGGCTGCGCGCGCGATTAGTAAATCCATTCTGTTCGGCAGTTTGCAACAGGACAAAAATATTCTTCTGCCGCCACGCTCTTTGGCTATGCAGTTGCTATTGGGGAACGCGTTCCCGTGACATCAAAATATTTTTCAAATTCAACCGCGCGAAACAATAATGGCGGTTTCGATAGTGCCGCTCACAAAACTCTGATAAGATGTTGCCACATCATTCAGCACTCGACAAAAGAGCGTGGCGAGTTTTCGTCTGCTCGCGAGAAATTGAGGTAAATCAAATCAGATGGCTAGAGAAAGCATACAGAAAAAGCTCACGCGTGTGCGTCCCCCACGTGTTCAGATTTCGTATGACGTGCATGTCGGCGACGCAATCGAGATCAAGGAACTCCCCTTCGTGCTTGGCGTGATGGGCGATTTCACCGGCCAGCCTACGGGGGACGTGAAGAGGCTTAAGGACCGGAGGTTCGTGGATGTAAATCCCGATAATTTCGATGCGGTGCTAGAGGAGATGCGGCCGCACCTGGCGTTCAGCGTTGAGAACAAGCTCAGTGAAGATCCAAACGCCGGTGACTTGAAGGTCGATCTGAACTTCCGGAGCCTGGAAGATTTCGAACCCGAGCAAGTCGCGCGGCAAATTCGGCCTTTGCGCGAATTGTTGGAGCTTCGCGGCAAGCTGAGCGATCTTCGCGGGACGCTTCAGACGAATGAAAAACTCGATCAGGTTTTGATGGACGCGGTTTCCAATACCGAAAAGCTCGATAAGCTCCGTTCGGAAATAGGCGCCGGTGAAAAGGAAGGAGAAGCGAAATGAGCGACGTACAACAGGCGAATCCTTCCGCCGCGACGATTACAACGACGGCGGAGCCCAGTCTGCTTGACCAGATTGTCGAGCAGGGGCGTTTCGGCGAGGAACCCGCCTCGCAACAGCGCGGCAAAGATCTGGTCAAGGAGTTTCTCGGACAGGTCCTGCAGGGCGAGGTCACTATCTCGCGCGATGCCGAGGCCATGATCAATGCGCGGATCGCGCAAATCGATCATCTGGTATCTCTCCAGTTGAACGAGGTGATGCACAACGCCTCCTTCCAGAAGCTCGAAGGAAGCTGGCGCGGTCTGAAGTACCTGCTGGACAGCTCCGAGACCTCCACCATGCTGAAGATCCGGGTCATCAACGTCTCCAAGAAGGATCTGTTGAAGGATCTGCAGCGCGCGGCCGAGTTCGATCAAAGCGCCATCTTCAAGAAGATCTACGAAGACGAGTACGGGGTTTTCGGTGGCGATCCCTTCGGCGCTTTGATTGGCGATTACGAATTCACGAAGCATCCGGAAGATATCGAGCTGCTGGAGAAGATGTCGCATGTCGCGGCGGCGGCGCATGCTCCGTTCCTGACCGCGGCCGGTTCGCAGTTAATGAATATGGAGAACTTCGCCGATATCGGGCAGGTTCGCGACATTGCGAAGATTTTCGACAGCACGGAGTTCGCCAAGTGGAAGAGCTTCCGGGAGAGCGAAGACTCCCGCTACGTTGGTCTCGCGATGCCGCACATCCTCATGCGCCTCCCCTACGGGCGTGATACTAAGCCGGTGGAGGGCTTCGACTTCGAAGAACACGTAGATGGCACCGATCACAGCAAATATCTGTGGGGCAACGCAGCGTACGCCCTGGGCGCCCGGCTCACGAACGCCTTCGCGCTGTACGGCTGGTGCGCGGCAATTCGCGGCGTGGAGGGCGGCGGTTTGGTGGAAGGCTTGCCGGCCCATACGTTCCGTACCGATGAAGGCGATGTCGCGCTGAAGTGCCCCACCGAGGTTGCCATCACAGACCGGCGCGAGAAGGAACTGGCGGATAACGGCTTTATTCCGTTGGTCCACTGCAAGGGGCGCGACTATGCAGCGTTTTTCAGTGTGCAATCCGCGCAAAAGCCGAAGCTGTACAACAAAGACGCGGCCAATGCCAACGCCCGGCTTTCCACGCAACTGCCGTATATTCTTGCTGTGTCGCGGTTCGCGCATTATTTGAAAGTCATGATGCGGGATAAGCTCGGTAGTTTCATGTCCCGTTCGCAGTGCGAAAACTTTCTGAACGAGTGGGTCCGCAACTACACGGTCGGGAACGACGATGCCTCGGCGAGCATCAAGGCTGAGAGGCCGTTGAGAGAAGCGCGCATCGAGGTGGTCGACGTGCCTGGTAAACCCGGCGCATACAGAGCCGTGGCATTTTTGCGGCCGCACTACCAATTGGAGGAACTGTCGGTGTCTTTACGTCTGGTAGCAGAACTTCCTCCGCCCGCGGCACAGTAAACGGCCGTTTCGACGGCGAATTCTGATTTGAATCGTAAATTGCAGTTGCAAAACTCTCAAAGGAGCGAAAGGGATAACTATGGCAGTTGAAGCATTTTTGAAGTTAGACGGCGTCACAGGCGAGTCGCAGAAAGCCGGCCACGTCGGCGAAATTGAGCTTTTCAGTTTCAGTTGGGGCGCGTCCAATCCATCCAGCGTTTCCTTCGGCACAGGTAGCGGTGCCGGGAAAGTGGACATCAGCAGTCTCAGCCTTCAGACCCAGGTTGCAAAACAGAGTACGACGCTGTTCCAGTTCTGTGCCTCGGGTCAGCACATTGCTAACGGCGTGCTGGCCGTACGCGAAGCGGGCGGCGGTGAAGCACCCAAGGAATATCTAAAATACACGATGAATGAAGTCTTCGTCGATAGCGTGAGTTGGGGTGGCGCCGCCGGCGGAGGCAAACCCTCTGAGTCGATTTCCCTGTCGTTCAAGAAAATAAAAATCGAATACAGCGCTCAAAAAGAGGATGGGAGTCTTGAGAGCCCGGTGTTCGCCAGTTGGGATGTCGCCAAGAACACGAAATAGGTCTCAATGAACGCTCAAGAACTGTTCAAGGCCGGGAAGCTTTCCGAAGCAATCTCGGCCTTGAACGAGACCCTCCGGAACGATCCATCGAACCAAAAGCAGCGGACGTTTCTGTTCGAATTGCTTTGCTTTTCCGGAGACTACGATCGCGCGGAAAAGCAGTTGAACATCCTGGAGCAGGAGGGTAGCAAGGACTCGTTCCTTGGCACCCTTCTGTACAAGGCTGCCCTGAATGCCGAGAAGACCCGGCAGGAGATGTTCGAGAAGAAGACCTACCCGAAGCAGTTAGTGAACGGCGCGGCAATCACCGTGCGCGGCAAGCTCAACGGGAAGGAGTTCCAGACTCTCTCCGATTCCGATCCGCGGATTGGGGAGAAGCTGGAGGTATTCGCGGCCGGCGATTACATGTGGATTTCGTACCAGGACATTGCAGCTTTTCGCGTGGAGGCGCCGAAGCGCCTGCGCGACCTGCTATGGGCGCCGGCGAAACTGGCGACTGGCCCCACTTTCAAATCCCGGGATTTGGGCGAGATTCTGCTGCCGGCAATCGCGCCGGGCTCCTGGCAGCATCCTGATGACGAGGTGAAACTCGGCCGCGTCAGCGAGTGGTGTGAAGATGAATCGGGCGAAGTCGCTCCCTTTGGCCAGAAGACTCTGCTGGTAGATGGCGAAGAAGTCCCATTCCTTGAAATTCGCGAGCTGGAGATATATCCTCTGAACACAAGCCCAAGTCTGGAACAATAATTTCCAGTTAGTGTTCGCCCATGACCGAAATCGAGCGATTCCTGGAGCCCATCCCAGGTGAAAACCCAGCCGGCAAGAATTTGAAATATTCTTTGCACGACAAGATCAGGGAAGCGCGGCGTCAGGAGGATTCCGGTCCTGTCGGCCTGTGGGAGCGCGATGCCAAAACAGCGGATTTCAAGCAGGTCATCAAAGTCTCTGAAGACGCTCTTCTGAAGAGCACCAAGGATCTGTGGATTGCCGCCTGGCTGACCGAGGCTTGGATTTACGAATACGACATCCCGGGACTCACTTCCGGCCTGCAACTGATTCAAGGCTTTCTGGAGCGCTTCTGGGACAATCTCTATCCCGAACTCGACGAGGGCGATGCGGAGCTCCGCGCTACGCCGCTCGAATGGCTCGGCTCGTATTTCGACCCGAGCAAAGGTTCCTCTCCGATTTTTGCGCTTCGAAGCGCTGCCCTGACGAACAAGGGACTTAGTTGGTTCGTTTATCAGGAATCGCGGCGGATCGGGTACGAAAACGAAGTCAGCGGGAATGAGGGCCGCAAGAAGGCCCGCGATGCGGCCATCAAGGAGGGGAAGCTTCCGCCTGAGGAGTTTGATACCGACTTCGAAGCGACGCCCAAGCAGTTCTACAAAGATCTTCAACGGGATTTCAAGGCTGCCCGCGAAGCGCTGGATGGATTGGACGAGAAGTGCCGCGAGCTGTTTGCCGATGTTGCGCCCTCGTTCACGCCCTTGCGTAAGGCTATCGAAGAAGTGGAGAACGTTGCGCATATCCTGCTTCTCAAAAAGCTGGAGAAGGAGCCGGACCTCCCGGAGCCCTCCGCAGCGGCCATTGATGGAATTGCGGCGGAACTCGACGGACAAGCTGGTTCGGCCGCTGAGCCTGCGATTTCGCGCGGGGTCTCTCAAATCGATCTGTCCCAATTGGCAGGCGGGCCGATCACAAGCGGCGATCAGGCCGTGCTGCACATTGTCGCGGCGGCGCAGTATCTTCGCCAAGCCGCTCCGGCCAGTCCGGTTTCTTACCTGCTACTGCGCGCCCTTCGCTGGGGAGAAGTGCGCTCCGCGGGAGAGTCGGCAACCGCCGATTTGCCGGCGCCTTCGGCCGAGACAAGAATGATGCTGCGAACTTCTGCGGCCGTCAAGAATTGGAAGCGCGTACTCGAAGCCGCGGAGGGCGCAATGGGCGCGGCAGTGGGCCGCGGCTGGTTAGATTTGCAGCGATACTCCATCAAAGCGTGCGATGAACTCGGCTACTCGGCCGCCGCCAAGGCCATGCGCTCCGAACTCAAATCCTTCTTGCAGGATTTTCCGCAGTTGCCTGTGGCAACTCTGAACGACGATACCGGTACGGCAAACCCCGACACCCTGGCCTGGCTGCATCAGGAGGGTCTGGCCGGTTAGCGGCCAGTGAATCATGCCATCGATTCGCGGCGATGCGCCGGTTACTTTATCGCTATTGGACCGGCTGATCGACGAAGATCTCAAGCGGTCCGGCGATGCCCATCTGACGCGATCGCAATCGGTCCGCAAGCTGCGGGACGCAGTGCGGCGCGACCTTGAATGGCTGCTGAATACTCGTCAGCCGATTATTGCCGCCGCGGACGGCAGCGAGCTGCAACGCTCTCTCTATATGTATGGGCTCCCGGATATCACATCGATGAGTGTTGCCAATACCAGAGACCGTCAGCGGCTTACCCAGGCTATACAGGCAGCGATCATTAAATTCGAACCTCGAATCGCGAATCCGCGCGTCAACCTGGTCACGTCTGGAGACGAAAAGCTTCCGGCGCTGCGCTTCGCTATTGAAGGAATGCTCCGGCTCGATCCCGATCCGGAGCATGTCAGCTTCGACGCGGTCCTGGAATTATCCAGCGGAGAGTACAAAGTGCAAGGGGAAACCCGTGCGCGATGAGCTGCTGGATTATTACGAGAGCGAACTGTCCTTCCTCCGCAAATTGGGAGCGGAATTCGCCGAAAAATACCCGACTGTCGCCTCGCATCTGGTTATGGGCCCCAACGGCTCTGAAGATCCGCACGTCGAGCGCCTGGTTGAATCTTTCGCATTTCTCGCCGCGCGCATCCACCTGAAGCTGGACGATGATTTCCCTGAAATCACCGAAGCCCTGCTGAATGTCCTCTATCCGCACTTCCTCCGGCCCATTCCTTCCATGTCCATCGTTGAGTTCAACGTGGATCCGGAACAGGGAAAGCTGACCACGAACGTTCGAATCCCGCGCGAAGCGCTGCTTTATTCGCGGCCGGTGGATGGGATTCAATGCAAATTCCGGACCTGTTACGAGACTGTGGTTTCGCCCGTCCGCGTTTCACAGGCAAAGTGGAAAGCCCCGGAGCGATTAAATCCTCCCCTCAAGGCCCCTGAGGCCATCGCCGCCTGCAGCCTGGAACTTTCCTGTTTTCCGGACGTGCAGTTCAAGACGCTCGGGCTGCATTCGCTTCGCTTCTATCTGAACGGCGATGTGATCCACACGTTGTACGAACTCCTGTTCAACAATTGCATCGGAATTCTGCTGCGGAATCCCGATAACCCGGACCAGCGCGCCATCGAATTGCCAGCGGGCTCGCTTCGCGCCATGGGATTCCGCGATGATGAAGCCATTCTGCCGTTCCCGCGGCGTTCGTTCACTGGGTATCGAATTCTCCAGGAATACTTTGCGTTTCCCGAAAAGTTCTTCTTCGCGGAATTGAGCAATCTGGAGGCGCTGGCTTCCGACGCGTTTACCAACCGCGTTGAGGTCGTCTTCCTGATCTCGCCGTTTGAACGAGCCGACCGGCAGCAGTCGCTGGAACTCGGCGTTTCGGAAACGACCTTTAAGTTGGGATGCACGCCCATTGTGAATCTGTTTGCGCAATCGGCTGAGCCGGTTTTGCTCGAACAGACCCGGTTTGAGCATCTCGTAATTCCGGACGCGCGCCGCCGTAATGTGCTCGAAATCTTCTCCATCGACGATGTCCGCACCTCCAGCCCGGACCGCCGCGAGGTAACTCAATACGAGCCGTTTTATTCCAGTCATCACGGGCGAACCGCGAAAAATCAAACCTTCTGGAATGCGACCCGACGTGTTTCGCTTCGCCGGGACGATCCCGGAACCGATGTTTTCATTTCTCTGGTCGATACATCCGGCCAGGCGGCGAAGACCGGCGCGGAGACACTGAACATCCGATGCACCTGCACGAACCGGGATTTGCCCTCGCGGCTTCCCTTCGGCAATGAGTCGGGAGATTTCGATCTGGAGGGCGGGGCAGTCGTCAAGCGCATCTATTCTCTTCGCAAGCCCACCGATACGCTGCGCCCGCCGCTTCGAAAGCAGATACATTGGCGATTGATTTCGCATCTGTCGCTGAACTATCTGTCGCTGGTTGAGGAAGGCAGAGGCGCGCTGCAGGAAATTCTGCGGCTCTATAACTTCACGGAATCCCGGCCTCTGGAACGGCAAATATCGGGCATCACGGACCTCCGCAGCCGCAGGCACTTTGCCCGCGTCGTATCGGAGCACGGCATCAGTTTTGCCCGCGGAGTACGCGTGGAAATGGAGTTCGATGAGGAATTGTTTGTCGGCAGTGGCGTATTTTTGTTTGCCTCGGTTCTGGAATATTTTCTAGGCCTATACGCCTCGCTGAACAGCTTCAGCCAGTTGGTGGTCCGGACGAAACAGCGAAAGGAGGTGCTCCGGGAATGGCGTCCGCGAGCGGGACAAAAAATCTTGCTGTGATCCGGCGAAGCGTCGAGGACCGGCTTTTTTCCGAGCCCTACTCGTTCCAGTTTGTCCAGGCCGTGCGATTGCTCCGGCAGTTCTATCCGAATCGCGCCGGCGTCGGATATTTCCAGCCGCCCCGATCTGAAGTCGCCCGCTTTGGCGCTCGTGCGTCGCTATCGTTTCCGGCAAGCGAAGTGCACCAGCTGGAGCCGCAGGAGAACGGACCGCCGCTCATGCGCATCAACTTCATGGGCACGATTGGACCCTTGGGCGTGCTGCCGCTCTACTACACCGAATTGGTAGCGGAGCGCCTGAAGGAACGCGATCGCACCCTTCGCGATTTTCTGGACATCTTTCATCACCGCGCTGTTTCCCTTTTCTACCGCGCGTGGGAGAAGTACCGGTTTCCCGTCGCTTACGAAAGGGGCGAGGGCGATAATCTTTCCCAGTACCTGTCGAGTATCATTGGCCTGGGCACTGCCGGATTGCAAGCCCGGCAGCAGATACCGGATCAGTCCCTGCGCTTTTATGCGGGGCTATGCGCGCAGCAGCCTCGAAGCGCGGAAGCTTTGAAGCTGATATTAGGCGATTTCTTCGGTGTTCCCGTGGAGGTGGAACAGTTTCTGGGCGGCTGGTACCGTTTGGACTCTGATTCGCAGTGCAATTTGGAAGATGCGGCCGCGGATTCGCAGATGCTTGGCTTCGGAGCGGTCGTGGGAGATGAAATATGGAATCCCCAATCGCGCATTCGTATCGTAATAGGACCGCTGCGCCTGAGCCGGTATCTGGATTTTCTGCCGTCGGGAACCGCCTACCCGCTGCTGCGAAGCCTTGTGCGCTATTTTGCCGGAGATGAATTCGATTTCGAAGCGCAACTGATTTTGGACCGCCAGGAAGTCCCGTCCTGTGAGCTCGGGTCCGGCGGCGATGGGGCGCCTCAACTCGGATGGGTGAGCTGGTCGTCGACACGGCCGATGAACTACAATCCGTCCCAGACGATTCTGGAATTGTAAACTTGTACGGCGCGGAAGAAAGATGAGGAAAGTATGAACGTCAACTTAAAATCGCTGATTGCGAGGATGAACGACAGCACCCGTAGTGCCCTGGAAGCGGCCGCGGGCCTGTGCCTCTCTCGTACCCATTACGATATTGAAATCGAGCACTTCCTGACGAAGTTGCTGGATCAGCAGGACGGCGACCTGGCTCACATCCTGAAGCACTTCGGGGCGGATAAGTCGCGCTTCACGGCGGAACTAAGCCGCGCGCTCGATAAGTTGAAAACCGGGAACGCGCGAACACCCTCCTTCAGCCCTTCCCTCGTGAAGTTATTTACTTCGGCTTGGAGCTTGGGTTCGCTGGAATATGGCGGAACTCAGATTCGCTCCGGGTTCGCAATCGTTGCTCTGCTGGCCGATGAGGAGCTGTCGCGTATCGCGCGAGACTTCAGCCGGGAATTGCAAACCATCCAGCCGGAGACACTGCGGCGCGATTTTCTGAATATTGTCGCCGGTTCGCCCGAGAATGCCGCGGCGGCATCAGCCAGCGCGCCGGGTGCGGCATCAGGTGTACAGCCCGGAGGCGGTAAAACACCCAATCTGGACCAATTCACTGTCAACCTGACCGAGAACGCCCGGCTTGGAAAAATCGATGCCGTGCTCGGTCGCGATTCCGAGATCCGGCAGATTGTAGACATTCTGATGCGCCGCCGCCAGAACAACCCCATTCTTACGGGCGAAGCAGGCGTCGGTAAAACTGCTGTTGTTGAAGGCTTCGCGACGCGCGTGGCGCAGGGCGATGTTCCTCCCCCGCTTCGCAATGTCGTAGTCCGGACTCTCGATCTGGCGCTGCTGCAGGCCGGTGCGGGAATCAAAGGAGAGTTTGAAAACCGTCTGAAGGGGCTGATTGAAGAGGTGAAGAAGTCGCCCGTTCCCATCATTCTCTTCATCGACGAAGCGCACACTATGATCGGCGCCGGCGGGCAAGCCGGGCAAAATGATGCGGCGAATCTGCTGAAACCGGCTCTGGCCCGAGGTGAGCTTCGCACCATTGCGGCCACCACCTGGTCCGAATATAAAAAGTACTTCGAGAAAGACCCGGCTCTGGCCCGCCGCTTCCAAGTCGTGAAGGTGGAAGAACCTACGGAGCCGCAATGCATGGTGATGATGCGCGGTATCGTGGGCGCGCTCGAAAAGCATCACCAGGTGCGCATTCTGGACGAAGGCGTAGCGGCAGCCGTCAAACTTTCGCACCGCTACCTGGCCGGAAGACAGCTGCCGGATAAGGCGGTTAGCGTGCTCGATACAGCCTGCGCCCGGCTGGCGCTGGGGCAGAATGCCACACCCTCTGTTATCGAAGATTTGACCCGGCAGATCGATGACATCGAAGTCCAGGAACGTATTCTCCGGCGCGAATCTGCCACCGGCGTCGATCATGCCGAGCGAACCGAGCAACTGCTTCAGCAGAAGGCATCTCTGACGGAGATGCTGAACGGCTTGAAGGGAAAGTGGGACTCGACCAAAACCCTCGTGGAGCAGATCAGAGAAGTGCGCGGGCAGTTAGAAGCGCACGCCGAAGGTAAAGCCGCCAGCGTTTCGGCTGGAACGCCCCTCAGCGGTAACGGATCGCTTGCTTCCAACGGCGGTACGGCGGCATCCGCTACCCAAACCATTTCGGCCGTCGCTACGGCAGAAGCAGATGGAATCGCTGCTCTGCGCGAAAAGCTGCAGCAGCTCACGCGCGAACTCGACCAGGTACAGGGCGAAACCGCTCTGATGCAGGTGTGCGTCGATGCGCAGATTGTCGGCCAGGTCATTTCGGGCTGGACCGGTATTCCGCTCGGCAAAATGATCAAAGACGAGATCGGGATGGTTCTTCAGCTCGATAAGCATCTGGAAAAGCGCGTCATCGGTCAAAATCACTCGCTATCGCTCATCAGCCAGCGCATTCAAACCGGCCGCGCCAGCCTGGACGACCCCGGCAAGCCCCTGGGAGTGTTTATGCTGGTCGGGCCCAGCGGTGTCGGCAAGACCGAAACCGCTCTTGCCCTGGCCGATCTCCTCTACGGTGGTGAGCACAACATGATCACCATCAATATGTCGGAATTCCAGGAAGCGCACACGGTCTCAACGCTGAAGGGATCGCCTCCTGGATACGTTGGCTACGGCGAGGGCGGTGTCCTTACCGAAGCGGTTCGCCGCCGTCCGTACTCCGTTGTGCTTCTGGATGAGGTTGAGAAGGCCCACCCGGACGTGCTTGAACTATTCTTCCAGGTCTTTGATAAAGGCATGATGGAGGACGGCGAAGGACGCGTGATCGACTTTAAGAACTGCATTATCATTCTCACTACTAACGCCTGCACCGACCAGCTTGCCAAGTTGACCGCCGATCCCGAAGCGATGCCCAGCCCCGAAGGTATCCTGAAGGCGATTAAACCGGAGCTGAATAAGATCTTCAAGCCCGCATTCCTCGGGCGTCTGGTCGTTATCCCCTACTATCCGGTGCGCGATGAAAATCTGAAAAAGATCATTGAGCTGAAGCTGGACAAGATCAAACGCCGCATGCTGGCGAATCATCGGATTCAGTTGCAGTACGGCCGCGATGTAGTCGATGAGGTCGCGACGCGCTGTACGGAAGTGGAGAGTGGGGCACGCAATGTCGATAACATTCTGACCAACACACTCCTTCCCGATATCTCGCGGCAACTGCTCACAAGCATTTCCGAAGGGCAAAAGCTCAGTTCTGTTCGGGTCAGCATCGGCTCCGACGGATCGTTCCAATACGCCTGATGGAGCGCCTGGGCGAAACATGACTGACCCCTTCACTCAAGATAATCGGCTGCTGGCGATTACTACCCCTGCCGGAAAAGACATCTTATTGCTCAACAGCTTTTCCGGCCTGGAAGGCATCTCGCAGCCGTTCCGCTTCGATCTCGAGCTGAGTTCGGAGACTGCGGGGGGGAACCCGGCCAAAGTGCATCCCCACGCGCTCGTGGGGCAAGCGTTCACTATTACGGTCGTGCTCGAAAACGAAAAGAAACGCTACATCAGCGGCCTGTGCGAGAGCTTCAGCGTCGGCACTGAGGACGATACTTTCGTTCATTACAGAGCCAGTATCGTTCCGTGGTTCTCATTCCTCTCGCTTGCTTCGAACTGCCGGATATTTCAGAAGAAGACCGTTCCCGATATCATTCGAGCGGTCTTCAGCGATTCCGGCTACACCGATTATGAGATATCGCTGACCAAGGACTACACGGCCTGGGATTATTGTGTTCAATACCGGGAAACGGATTTCGCGTTTGTAAGCCGCATCATGGAAGCTGAGGGCATCTTCTATTATTTCCAGCACGATTCCGGTAAGCATACGATGATCCTGTCCGACGATACAAGTTCGTACAAACCCTTACCGCAAGAGGATAGTTTCAACTATGCGCTCGTGACCGGAGTTCAGATGGATTTGCAGGACACCATCCGGACCTGGAACTCTGAAGAACGAATTCACAGCGGCAAATGGACGACCAGGGATTTTCATCATGAAATGCCCACAAGCAATCTTGAGATTGCGGAACCATCCCAAGCGGTAGCAACGGAAGGTCGGAAATTTGAAATCTACGACTACCCGGGTGACTATGCCAAGAAGTTCAACGATCCCGCCGAGCGATTAGGCGACATACATCCCGAAGGCGAAAAGCTGAACAAGAACAGAATGCAGGAACAAGAGGCGACTCGAGTCGAGTTCAGCGGAATTTCCCTCTGCCGCGCTTTCACGTCAGGGTACAAAATCACGGTCGTGGGCGGAAACGCGGCCGGCGCTTATCTCCTCACCGGCGTTACGCACCAAGCTTCGCAAGCGCCCGATTACCTCAATCGCGACCTGCCCCCCGATCCATACACCAATCGCTTCAGGTGCATCGATGCCTCAGTTCCCTTCAAACCGCCGCAGCAGACTCCGAAACCGGTCATCTCCGGTTTGCAAACTGCCCTGGTTGTCGATGAAAGCAGTGGCGGCAATACGGAAGAGATCTGGCCGGATAAATATGGCCGCATTCGCGCCCGCTTCCCCTGGGATCGCGATTCTAATTACGCTTGCTGGCTGCGTGTCATCCAGCCCTGGGCCGGCAAGATGTGGGGACAGCAGTGGCTCCCGCGCACCGGAGACGAAGTGGCGGTCAGCTTTCTCGAAGGAGATCCTGATCAGCCCGTTGTTGTTGGCAGCATGTACAACAGCGATAATATGCCCGTCTTCACGCTCCCGGACAACAAGACCCAGAGCGGCATCCTCACTCACAGCACTCCAAAAGGCGGTTCCTCCAACTACAACATGCTCCGCTTCGAGGATAAAAAGGATTCCGAAGAAATCTATGTCCAGGCCGAAAAAGATTGGAATTCTCTCATCAAACATGATGAAACCCGGACCATTAAAAATAACCGTACCAGCACGATTCACGTGGATGAATCGCGCACCGTTGAAACCGGCAACGACACCATTGACGTTCAGCAAGGCAAGCGAACCATCACGGTGATGGGCGACCTTTCCACAACCGTTAAGACAGGCAATAACAGCATCGCCATCCAGTCTGGTAAACGCACCATTACGGTGATGGGCAACATTTCCGAGACCGCGCAAACAGGCAATATCTCCACCACGGCGGATTTGGGCAACATCTCCACCCAAGCTACGGTCGGCAATATCACCATCCAGGCAAGCGTCGGAAGCATTTCGATTAGCGGCTTGTCGGGCGTCACAATTTCCTGTGGGGCCAGCAGCATTTCTCTGACTCCGGCTTCCATCTCCATCAGCGCGCCCATGGTGATGATCAATTCGTAAATCGGTACGGTAATCGGGCCAGAGCATGAGAAGACTCCAACCAGTCATTTGGGCAAAGGGCACATTTCTTTCGCCGCAGCATCTGCAGGCGCAGGACGTCTTTCACGAAGACCTGCTGCAGTTTCGGATGGATGGACTCAGCTTCTGCCCCTGGGGTTTCCGGACGCTGACAATTAATCGGGAGGCTCTCGCGGGCGGCAATCTGGCCATCGATATAGCCTCCGGAATTTTCCCCGACGGGCTTGTGTTCGATATACCGGATAGCGATCCGGCGCCCTTGCCCAAACCTCTGGCCGGGTACTTCGATGCGCTCCACGAAAGCGTCGATATCTATCTCGCGGTGCCTGCTTGGCGCTATGGCCACGTGAATATTTCCACCGGCTCAAGCACCGATGCCGATACGCGCTACCAGGCGGAGGTGACGCTCTTGCGGGATGAAAATGCCTCGCAAATCGAGCGCCCGGTTCAAATTGCGCGGAAGAACTTCCGCTTACTCGTTGATAAAGAGGCTCGCGAAGGTACGCCAGCCATGAAGATCGCGCGCGTTACTCGCACCGATAGCGGCATCCTGCAGCTCGATCCGGCTTTTGTTCCTCCCCTGCTGGATATCCGCGCCAGCGAGTACCTGATGTCCATCCTGCGGCGGTTACTGGAGATTCTAACCGCCAAGAGCGCGGCGCTTTCGGGAATGCGGCGGCAGAAGAGCCAGGGCCTTGCTGAGTTCACCGCCTCCGATATCGCGAATTTCTGGCTGCTCTACACGGTGAACACTTTCCTGCCCCAACTGCGCCACTTATTCGAAGTTCGCCGCGGTCATCCGGAGGTGTTGTTCAACACCATGAACGCGCTTGCCGGGGCGCTGACTACGTTTTCGACCAAGATCCCGCCGCGCGATCTGCCGCTTTACGATCACCGCGAACTGGGTCCGCGCATCGGCGATTTGGACGATAAGCTTCGGTATCTGCTGGAAACCGTGATTCCCAGCAACTTTGTCGCTCTGCCGCTTCGCTCTACCAGTCCATCCATTTACGCAACTGCCATCAACGAAGATAAGTACCTGCAGAACACAAAAATGTATCTCGCGGTGGCCGCCGAAATGCCCGAAGGCGACTTGATTGCGAAAGCGCCGCAGCTCATTAAGCCGTGCTCGGCGAACCACCTTGAGCATCTGGTTCGCAACGCGCTGCCCGGCGTCTCTATGCGGCACCTGCCGATACCGCCCAATGCGATTCCGGTCAAGCTGAATTACCAATACTTCAGCCTCAATCAGGACGGACCTGCGTGGGAAGCCATTAAGCGGTCGCGCAACTTCGCCGCCTGGGTGCCGTCTGATTTTCCGAATCCACAGCTCGAACTGATCATTGTGATGCCCTGAGGATCAAGCTCCGCTGTGATACTCTTTCGCTGATGAGAGTTGGATGTTTTACCCCCTTACTGTCGCAGTTTCCGCTCGACAAAGTATTTGAAAAACTGAAGGGCCTGAACATTAACACGGTCGAATTAGGTACCGGTAATTATCCCGGTGACCCGCATTGCAAGCTCTCCATGCTGGGCAATGAAAAGGAGCTCAACGACTTTAAAAAGAAGCTCGACGATCACGGTTTCACCATCAGCGCCCTGAGCTGCCATGGGAATCCTCTGCATCCGGATCAGGCGGTAGCGAAAGCTTACGCCGATACCAGCAGGAAGACCGTTGAACTCGCCGCAAAACTCGGCGTTCCGGTTGTCGTTGACTTTTCCGGCTGCCCGGGCGACAGCGACAACGCGAAATACCCGAACTGGGTGACGTGCCCCTGGCCTCCGGAGTATCTGGATGTCCTCGACTGGCAATGGGAGAAAAAGGTTACGCCGTTCTGGACCCAGCACGCCAAATTTGCCCGCGACCACGGCATCAAAATCGCCATTGAGATGCATCCTGGGTTTGTCGTTTACAGCCCCGAAACCATGCTGAGGCTCCGCTCCATTGCCGGCGATAACATCGGCTGCAATTACGATCCCAGCCACATGTTCTGGCAATCCATTGATCCCATCAAAGCGGTTCGTGTGCTGGGAGACGCCATCTTCCACGTTCACGCCAAGGACACCCAGATCTACGATTGGAATCTGCCGAAGACTGGCGTCCTGGACACGAAGAAATACACCGATGAGCGAAACCGCGCCTGGATTTTCCGGTCATGCGGCTACGGCCACCCCTACGGCTGGTGGAAAGAGTTCATTTCCACGCTGCGCATGTACGGCTACGATTACGTGCTCTCCATCGAACACGAAGACACCCTCATGTCTCCCGATGAAGGACTCACAAAGGCCGCCGAGTTCCTGAATCAAATCATTATTCGAGAGCAGCCCGCCGCGCCCTGGTGGGTGTAAACCTCCGCGCCTGATTTTCGGTCACAACCTAAAGCACCTTTACTTTCAGACGTTTACAAGGAATCGCTTGGAAGCGTCCTGTATACTGGTCTTAGAACTCAATATGAAGCGCCACTGCCGCGGTGCAGTTGGCGCTTTTTCTATTTTCAGGAGCTTTTAAAATGTCGACCCCAGCGCAAATCGCGGCGAATCAAAAGAATTCGCAACTCTCTACCGGTCCCACCTCCGATGCTGGCAAAGCCAAATCATCCTTAAATGGAGTCAAAAATGCGCTCACCGGAGCTACCGTCCTGCTGCCCAGTGACGATGTCGCCGCTTACGAACGCCTCGTCGCCAGCTCCTTCGCCGAATGGAAGCCTGAAACCGATCGCGAAAAGGCGCTCGTGCAGTCCATCGCCGATACCCAATGGCGTTTGCTCCGCATCCCTTCGCTCGAATCGGGAATTTATGCGCTCGGGCGTTTGCAATACGCGGACAAGTTCGCCGATCAGCCCGAAGCCGTCCGCTCCACTCTTCTCGAGGCTTATATCTTCCAAACTTCACGCCGCGATCTGACGAATCTCCGCATCCAGGAATCCCGCCTCCGCCGCCATCGCGAAAAAGATCTGGCCGAACTCGAAACGCTCACCGAAGAGCGCCTCGCCAAACGTGAAGCCCGGCTGACCGCCGCCGCGCACATGTATGAACGCTTCCAGGAGAACGAGGACGAGTTCGATCCGGCCGAATTTGGCTTCGCTTTTTCAATTGAGGAAATTGAAGAGCGCGTCGGCCTGTTCGAAGGCCGCCGCATCGGCTGCAAATACCCTGAACAGTTTGCTCGGATACACGCCGCCGAACTCAAAGAGGACCGCGAAGCCGCATAGGGGCTGGGATCTGAGCAGAATTAATTTGTGGGGCAGGCGCCAGCCTGCGGCGGCCGCATTAGGCCGCCGCATTGCCCGCTAGTCGCTGCCTGCTTTCGCCTGTCTTGAATCCAGAACCGTCCGGCTTAAGATAAGAGTTCATCATGTCGGGCAAAAAAATTGGAATACTGACGGGCGGCGGTGATGTCCCGGGACTGAATGCGGTTATTAAGAGCGTCGT
>DATIMA010000038.1:0-6006 GCA_035475915.1 Bryobacteraceae bacterium | reverse complement strand
GGGGCAGGTTCAATCGGTAGGCGAGTGGACGTAGCCACCGAAAGGTTCGGCTCTTGCGCACGGTTGCAGCGAGATTTCGCGAGCCGAAGCCGAGCAGCACGGCTGGACCTGCCGCGAGAATCCTGATGGCACGTTGACGATCGATATGTCCTTGCAATGTTCAAATCCAGCGCTCAAACAGCCGTAGGCAAGCTTGCGCTGTTCCGCCTATTTGCACGTCCTAACCGCTTCTGATCGATATTTACGAAGGCAGGCCCAAAGCGGAAAGTCCGCGCAACAGATTTCGATCGCCCCACGCCGAACGCCGGACCTCGATCGCAAGTGGGTAATCGCGAAATATGGCGATGAGTTTCTGCACATAAGCGGGATTCTGCTCCGTGTTTTGAATGATATCGGGAACTGGGCGACCACGGCTCCGAGTTTGCCTGCAGCCGAAAGCGAATCGAAGCCTTCGCGCGTCAGCTTTTCATCCTCGGAAGTGAATCGCAGTGTCCTTGCCGATGTCGGCTCGTGGTCGGTGATGCCAAGCTCGCGCCAGGAGCTGGTGACCAGGGGTGAACGGTGAGGAGCGGCGATTTCGGCTCGCCCGCGAAGGCGGCCGGCCGCGCGCAGACAAAAAAATCGCACCCTGTGCGCCATAGCGTTCAGACCATCCCCCAAACCCGCATTGGAGATCATCCACCTGCTCTACTTAAACCCGCTTCGCTGGATCAGCCACCGTTGGCCTCTAAATTCGGGGAGTTCGGGAGCGTTGATGGACCTTGAGGTGTAATGAACCCCATACAAGTGCCGATGAGGATATATGAGTCGCCCCATTCATATGGACGGCCAAGCTAATCGTTGATTCGTATCTGGGCTCAGTTGTCGATAAGGTATGCGGGCAGGATCGCCAACTCGACCCTCAAGGATCGCAATAATCGTGACTAACCATTTTCAAAAGGCCGGACAGAACAACCCGCCATTGTCCCCCGATGAAATCAACCGGGTTATGAATCAGGTCTATGCCCGCGGCGACCATATAATGCTGTGCATTTTATCTGCGCATGCTTTGCTGGCTGTGTATCAGGCGTGGCTGTATAAAAGTTTGGAAGGCACGATTTGTATCACCGGCGCTGGGGTCGGAATATCTCTGGTGGGCCTATTGGTTGCGCCGCGAACCAGATTCGTCCGCATTGTTTGCAGCGTTAGCCTGCAGATTTTAGCGATGCTCTTCATCTACCAGTTCCGTGGTCGCCCGGAAATCTACCTCTATCAGTCCCTCCTACCAGCAATCCTTATCCTCTACGAGGACTGGCTAGCAATATTGCCGTGCAGCGTGCTCGTGGCCGCCCAAGCCGCATTGCCCGCAACTCTTCACCGCCAAATCCCTCACGTGTATTCTTTCGTTGCTGCGTTCAACTTACGAACGCCTTGGCTGTATCTTGGAATTGCGCTACTGCAAACCGTGATCTGCTCGTGTTGGGCAATGCTACAGAAGCGGCGTCGATTGGTATCGGAGTGGCAGCGCCTGGAGTTTGAAGCCAGCAACGCCTGTTTGCAAGAAGCATTACTGACGAGTCAAGAATCTGAGCTTGAGTTAACAGAGCAAGCAAAGATGCTTAAGCAGGCGCGTGAAGAGGCGGAGGAAGCGACGAGGAGCCAGCGTGACTTCCTAGCAAACATGAGCCATGAGATTCGCACGCCGATGAACGGTGTGTTGGGCATGGCCAGCATGTTGCTCTCCTCACCTCTCACAGTTGAACAGCGCGAATATGCGGAAATCATTCGGTCCTCGAGCGAAGCGCTGCTGACATTGCTTAACGATATTCTCGATTTAGCGAAAATCCAACAGGGTCATATGACACTTGAACCGCTACCTACCGATATTCGGAAGTTGGCCGAAGATATCGTCGTGCTGTTATTTCCGAGGGCATCAGAAAAACATATCGAACTCGCGCTTAGAGTGGCCCCGGACACACCGACAACTGTAATGGTTGACAGCATGCGCCTTCGCCAAGTCCTGTTAAACCTGGTGAGCAACGCGATAAAATTTACAAACATTGGCCATGTGCTTCTTGAGATACGCCCCGTGGAGCGGAATCCACAGTCTGTCACGCTACGCTTTTCCATTACTGACACCGGGATCGGCATACCTCAGGAAAAATTGACGACAATTTTTGATCGCTTTACTCAGGCAGACAGTTCAACGACAAGGCGATTCGGTGGAACAGGGCTCGGATTAGCGATTGCACAATTGTTGGTCGAATTGCTGGGCGGCAGGATCTCGGTTGAAAGTAGAGTAGGAACTGGTTCGTGTTTTCAGTGGTCGATACCACTTACATTACTTGGGCCAGTTGAAGCACCCTCCCAGCTACTCCGGGATAAACACATCGTCATTATGTGCTCGTCACCCTTAACTGGAACGGTGCTGGCAGAGACACTGGAATCATGGGGGGCTTCTGCGGAACTAGTGCAAACTGCACTAGACCATAACTTCTCTTTCCGCATGGCCGAAGAGCAACGTGCGGATGCCGCTATCGCATACGCTAGTTTTTTTCAAAACCAAGAAGCTTTCGTACGCTACCTCAAAGAGTGCGGTAGCCAGCGTGTACCAATCTTAGCCGTATTCAATGGCGAGGGAGACCTATCCGGATTTCCTCGAGCCAATATTAGTGCAAGTCTGTTGCTGCCGCTGCGGTCCAGTTCGCTGCTCGAGACACTCTGTCAGATCCTATTGCCAGCCAAGGAAGTATCTGAGAATACGCGGCCGTTTCGGGAGGAAGAAGGCATGTCGCTCTCGCCGATGGGGACACGAATTCTCGTGGCCGAGGACAACGCGGTGAATCGGCGCGTTATCACTGCCATGCTGGGCAAACTTGGCTATACCGCGGATCTTGCCACGACCGGCCTCGAGGCGCTCAAAATGTGGGAACCCGGAACTTACGATCTGATTCTCATGGACTGCCAGATGCCCGAAATGGACGGGTACGAGGCCACTGCAACAATCCGACGGAAAGAGAGGGCCTGTGGCAGGCCAAGCACCCCAATTGTTGCACTTACCGCGAACTCGATGAGTGGAGATCGGGAAAAGTGTTTGGTCGCAGGCATGGACGATCATCTTCCAAAGCCCGTTTCGCTCGATGCACTAAGGTGTGCCGTTGAGCGTTGTATCGTGAGTGGGCAGAAAGTATCGAGTATGACGGGTTCGCGAGCGGAGTCAAGAACTTGGGAGTCACAGCCGATAGGTGGTTTATAGGTTGGTGCGGCCCGGCGGTTTTCGAAGGCGAACCGCATATCTGAGGGAAATCGAGACAGACAAATGATTTGGAGAAGAAAAGAAGCGGGCGACGATGCTGCCGTCCAAGCAATCAGAAACCGATTTGCCACAGTCTTGGGTCTGGACCACGAGGAGCGGATGACTAATATCTCATCGCGCACTGGGCTTTCCAGTGCCCATCAGACAGAACCTGCAGCCGAACCACTGGCTAATAGCGACAGAGGAGGACGCCTTGCAGCGGCCATTACGGTGTCTGCGGATCTCCAAACAATAGAAGAAAACATCCGGCAAAAGAGTGATCTTCGTCTAGAAGAGCAATTGAGATCGCCTGAGCTTCCCGTTGAATCCCTTCTGGAAAAACCAAATCTTCCCGCCCCGGCTCCCGGCGCCCAAACCCGTCCCGTTTCATCTGAAGTGCTACTTTCAATTATTGACGCTGAGGCGAGCCATTTAGTTCGAAAGACAAAGGAGTTGGTCGAAGTACAAACTGAGCTTTTTGAGCATACTCTTGCCCGAATGCTTAGCCAAGCGTTTTCTCAGGCGGACGCAAGTCTGCAAAAGGCTGCAGCGCGTTTAGAGACCTGTTATGCCCAAGTCACGAAAACTGAGCAAGGCGTCGAACAAGACGGGGTGCCTCCCTCCCACTAGTCAGCAAATTGACAGCCGGAGCTAACCTGCGGCCCCTGAACCAGGGCCGAGCTTTCTTTAAGACATATTCTCCAGATCGTTGTGAACGAAAATGCTTCTACAGGACTCCCAGTCTCAAGCAAGCCCTCTCTCGGAGAGCCAGGCAGATCTGCAAACCGGCCGGATTGAAAACGACGATTGTCGCCTTGAAGCTAACCCAACGCGATCTAGAAAAAGGGAAAGATTTGCACCATCAGTACCGCAGTGCCTGGCAGATACCGGGCTCGCGAGTTCTACCGTCGAGCAGCTCGTATTGAAACTCCTTTATTTCAAGGGAGACACAATGGGCAATGAGCTCGCTCGCGCTACAGGTCTGAGGTTCAGCTTGATTGAGGAAATGATTGATTCCTTCAAATTTCAGCAGCTCGTTCAAGTAAAGAGCTCTTTGGGCTATGGCCCAGTTTCAGCGGTACTTTCGCTGACCGAACGGGGACGAAGTATCGCGCGAGATTACCTTGATGTCAATCAATACGTGGGCCCTGCGCCTGTTCCAATCGCCCAATATTGCGCGGCGGTACAAGCGCAACGAATGCCCGCGGTCTGGCTTACAAGGGAGAGGCTGGCCAAGGTGTATTCGCACATGGTCGTGACGAACGCCATGCTTGATCAGATCGGCCCAGCTATCGCCTCCAGCAAGTCACTTCTCATATACGGTCAGCCCGGCAACGGCAAGACATATATCGCCGAAGCGCTGTCAAACATTGAAGCCTCCCATATTTACATTCCCTATGCGCTTGAAGCGCAGGGCAATATTATTCAGCTATATGACCCGATTTATCATCAGCTCGTCCGGACAGAGGACCAAGGGTTAAACACTGAATTGCCATACGATGAACGCTGGGCGCGATGCCGGCGGCCGTTTATTGCGTCAGGCGGAGAGTTGTCGCTGTCGATGCTTGACCTGAGCTATAACGCAGTTTCGAAAATATACGATGCCCCGTTCCAGTTAAAAGCGAACAATGGAATATACCTGATCGACGATTTTGGCCGCCAGAAAGCCACGTCAACTGAGATTCTCAACCGGTGGATTGTGCCGATGGAGCGCCGGATAGACTATTTGTCGTTCTCAAATGGCGGTAAGATGACAGTTCCTTTCGAAACTTTTCTTTTGTTTTCCACGAACCTTACACCGGACAAGCTCGGAGATGAAGCGTTCCTTCGCCGCATCCAATACAAGATGCTCCTTCGGAGCCCAGCGGAGGAAGAATTCCGCATGATCTTCTGCCATTTTTGTGAGGCACAGGGACTCGCAGCGCCGAGAGAACTCGTTGATGCTTTTATATCAAAGCACTACTTGAACACAGGGAAGCGATTCCGAAGGTGCCACCCCCGCGACGTAATCTCTCAGACGATTGACTACATCAACTTTCAGCGCCTTCCGTATGAACTCACGGAAGAGTTGCTTGACCAGGCGTTCGCAAGCTGTTTTCTTCCAGAAACCGAGCTCACTGAAGCGTAATGCTTGTGCCCGGACAAGAACCTACCCGTTTCGGAGAGTTCTTTCCGGGTGCTTTAGCCTGACTATTTTACTCCGAAGCTTACCGAATAGGAGGCGTTTGGAACACCGTTGATCGTAACGTTCAAGGTAAAGGTGCCTGTATTCAGGCCCGTGGTCTTTAAATTGAAGATGTAAGTTGAAGATGTAGCCGCCCGATGGGCCCCAGTGTTGAGTCGTACCGGAAGTTGCTGTCGGGGTGGCATTGCCTGCATCCGTGCGGATTCCGGGGCATGTGAATAATCGTTCCGGAGTAATGTGAATAAGGATTCCGACGCGATGTGAATAAGGATTCCTGCCCGAAATGGATAGAAGAATCGGGTTGGGCCCGGAATGGATATTCACATCCCGGAATAGTTTTGTGAAAAGAACTTCATCGAAGTGAGCGGCGCTGGACAACGGCGGGGGCGAGTTCTCTCCACTGGAGGGTGGAGGGAGCTGATTGCCCGAGAAGAGGTTGTCTATGCGCAAAATCAAGGAAGTCTTACGTCTCCGGTTCGGGCTGGGTCTCGGACAGGAACAGATCGCCCGCAGTTGCTCGATTGGTCAGGCGACCGTTCATCGATAT
>DATIMA010000037.1:0-11630 GCA_035475915.1 Bryobacteraceae bacterium | reverse complement strand
ATATCGATGAACGGTCGCCTGACCAATCGAGCAACTGCGGGCGATCTGTTCCTGTCCGAGACCCAGCCCGAACCGGAGACGTAAGACTTCCTTGATTTTGCGCATAGACAACCTCTTCTCGGGCAATCAGCTCCCTCCACCTTCCAGTGGAGAGAACTCGCCCCCGCCGTTGTCCAGCGCCGCTCACTTCGATGAAGTTCTTTTCACAAAACTATTCCGGGATGTGAATATCCATTCCGGGCCCAACCCGATTCTTCATCCATTTCGGGCAGGAATCCTTATTCACATCACTCCGGAACGATTATTCACTTGCCCCGGAATCCGCAGCCATTGGCCCCTGGCGCTTTACAGAGAACGCGAATACCACGCACGCCATTGAGACGCATCAAGTCAGTGTGACGTACGCGCCGGGGTGGGAACCAGCTGCCAAAAGTTAACTGAGTACTAGCAAGCGTTCGCTGTTTGGGTTTCAACGCACTTTTCAGGCACTACGCAATGTCAGCGAGCGCGTCTCACAAAAGGATCCTTTGGGTACCCCCGCCCTGAAAAGAAAATGCCCGTCCAATCTTTTTCTTTTGAGTTATGCGAGGCCCTTACTGAAATCGCGCAGGTAAGCCCGCAACTGATCGCGCACGCGCCGGAACACGGGTAGCCGTTCTTCCTCGGAGCCGTTTATCGCTGCCGGGTCCTCAAAATCATGATGCAGCTTTTCCGCCTTCCCGAAGAACACCGGACAGGTTTCGCGGGCATTGTCGCAGACCGTAATCACGTAGTCGAATTGTTGACCCGCAAATTCATCGACGTGCTTTGAACGATGCCGCGCAATGTCAATGCCCGCCTCACGCATAACGGCAATTGCTTCCGGACGCACAACACCCGGCTTCGTGCCCGCGCTTTCCACATCGAATTTTTCCCCGGCATCGTGCCGAAGCAGCCCTTCGGCCATCTGGCTCCGGGCGGAATTGCCCGTACAGACTATCAGGACACGTTTTTTCATGCGTTGCCTCCAGTATTGAAGACGGAATGCCCAACTCCGAGCCGATATCGCTGACGGTCATCCCTGCGGATGCGCCGAGAGCAGCAGGCGCATAATGCGGAGGCGCGGCCCTGTCCCCATCGCGGAGAACATGTCAGCAAAGCGGGTGATCTCTTCTTCGTTCGGTTTCGCGGCCACCGCTCCATAATTCTACAGCTATCGAATTAAAAGGGCCAACACTTACTGTGTTTTCACAAGGGGTAAGTTTTGCAATCGAGTGGGAGCTCAATAGAATCGGCGGTTCAGATGTCGCAGATGTCAGCGGGAAAGATCGTTCGTCGGAGAGACCGCCGCTTTCAGGTACCATACTCCGTCATACGAGCCCGTTTCTAGCGGTCTCGACCCCTCACAGCAGCCGAGCAATTACCAGCTTTCATGGCCTACTGCCTTCGTGTGAGTTGCTCAATTCGGCGCGCCATCTTTTGCCGGGCTGCATAGAGCCGATCAGGATCCCGTGAGAAAGCGCCGACCGTCGCCACCATACTGTGCACGACCTCGTCAGCAAAAGCGACATCACCGAGCGATTTCAACCTCCAGAGATATTCGTAGTCCTCGATACCTTCTCGCAGCAACTCGAAGCGGATGGATGATACGGGCCCATCCACATCTCTTTGCCCGGTATGGCGACGGACTTCACTTCCGGGGTACAGAAGCGAGCCTTCACCATTCAGATTTCGGCCGCCGCTACATAGGTATCCGGACAGGTAGGTCGTCGGGTTCAGCCACGGGTCCACTGTCTGTGACCAGAACTTCAAATCCCAGTAGAGGATGCCCTGCAAACCGTACCTCCACGTGATCCATGGCACCATCACAGGATCCATAGCGGGCGCATCAATGAAATAGTTCGGCTGAGGATAGACCTGATCGCAGGAGATGTACCACGTCAGTTCCCCCTTTCGTGAGCGTTCAGCAGCTATGGCCGATTCGGCGCGGATATCGTTCAGATCGTTGCCGTGGATCGAAAAGTCATTGACATAGCCGCTCAGCGTACCCCACGCTGGATCTTCGGGAACCGGCGTTTTGGTCGCCAGGAAGTGAACGCCTGGAGCGGCTTCGTGCACCACTGCCGCCCATTTGCGCGTCTCTTCGAAAGCCTGCGCGGAAGCAGGTTCGTCGATAGGGCTGTTCATTACGAGCCGGTCGAGCCAGCCGTGTTTGCGGTAGTACTCGACGACCTGTTGCACATAGGACCTGACCATCTGCGGGTCCGCTGCCAATTCGTGCGGGACAGATTGGAGGATTACGCGCTTGGTCTTCCAGCGATTCATATAGAGGTCGTACGCCTCCTCATCGAATTGGAGGGCGACGGAAGATCCCGTTCGCGTAATCCGCGGCTGGAGCGCTTCGTTGAACCACGGCTCCATCCGGTTTGCATACAAAAACGCATGATACTTGCGCAGTAGCTCCTGGGCCGCCGAGGGAGTCACTTTATGAAATCGCGCCAGCTGGTCGACGCCCACTCCCATGTAGGTGATCAAGTGCGTATCCGGGGGCAGTGCGAAATCGTAAACTGTCAGGCGGACGTTCAACTCGGATACCGGGTGGCCATTCTGTGTGACCTGGACCTTTCCCGTGTAGATACCGGAGTGCGCGTCGGTGGGCGTAATGATATCGATCCAGATGGGCCGGTTCTTGACCGTCTGCCGGAACGCCGCCGCCATGCTGAACGGATCGGTGAGCGGAGCCAGGGCATCGGGCCAGAACCCGCCGGCGCCAACAGGGCTCGAGGCAGCCTGGCACAGGATGTCGTGTTCGAAGTAAAGCTTGATCTGCGACGATGCGATGCGGCCTGCCGGTGCTATCAAGTCGGATGCGGTAACGAATAGGCCGGACGCGGGAGGATCAATTCGATTCTTCGGCGGCTCTGTCGAGATCACGATTTGAAAGGGTACGTGCTCATTTTTCGCGCCGGCTAAGGAGATGGTGCGAGAAGGCTCGTCCCACACCGCATTCCGCGACTGTGCGGGGTCGTCCGGCCGTACCTTCTGGATGCTAGGTACCGCCCACACGTCAATATCTGCCCCGAATGCGCACATCGAAACGGCCGACAGCAAGAGCGCGAACTTCATCACTCGCAGGCGGTTGAAATTGAGAGCGTTCGGAGTGAATTCGTGGAAGATGAATTTGACTGATCTCATCTCGCGCCTATTACAGCATGTGGCCCGCGCGCCAGCGCCGGTGACAAATCAGAATTTTAAAATTTCTCCATCCGCGCCAAGGACTTGCCTTCCATCTAGCCGCGTTTCCGCACCACCGTCCTGTCGGATTGGATCATGAGATCCCACGAAGATCAACAGAACCGCCTTGCCGCGGCATCCACAGAAACTTATGTAGCTGGCCAAGGCCCCACCGGGCCGCGCAGCGCGGAAGGGAAAGCCGTCTCCAGCGGCAACGCGCTCAAACACGGCCTCGCTTCCGGCCGCTTGATAGTCCCTGGCGAAGATCCCGCCGATTTTGATGCCTTGCTCGCGGGCCTCCTCGCCGAGCATTCTCCCGCTACCGAAACCGAACATCTACTGGTGCAGCAGATGGCCCAATCCTGGTGGCTCATGCAGCGCGCGATCCGCTATCAGAACGATGCCTTTACCGAAATGCACATCGATGCCTATAAGCTCGCCCTTTTCTTGCGCTACCAAACCACCCATGAGCGCGCTTTCTACAAGGCCCTGAACACGCTGGTAAAGCTCCAGAACGAACGCCGCAAATCCGATCCTGTAGGGGCGATGCATGCGTCGCCCGTTTCGCAGAACCGTCGTTCCACTCGCACCCGAAACGAGTTCGTTTCGCAAAACACCGCCGGGCAGGCCGATACTCCGGCTTCCGCCAACCTGAAACCCGCCGCCGTGCCGCCTCTTCGCAAGAAAGCCGCATAAGAAACCTGATATCCAGACGCCGACCGCTGAGTACTGATAACCGATTGCATTAGCGCCTTGACCAATTTTTGGCATATCATGTGCAGAAGCAGTATTTCTTGTAACACTTGGCGTCTGAGATGCACTCAGTTTCTGGGTGTCATGCGCTCGGCCTGCCCATCTACTGCGGACCAGTGCTGATTAGGAGAACCTTCGAATGGCCTTTGAGGTCGGTCAAATTGCCGCCGATTACGAAATTCTAGGTTTACTTGGTAAGGGCGGTATGGGGCGGGTTTACCGCGTTCGAAATGTGATTTCGAATCGCGGCGAGGCCATGAAAGTCCTTCTGGCCGATGTTGCCGCCGAGGCCGAACTCGGCGACCGCTTCATTGGCGAGATTCGCACCCTCGCGCGCCTCGATCATCCCAATATCGCCAAGTTTCATACGGCGTTCAAGTTCGAAAACCAGCTCGTCATGTTGATGGAACTGGTCGAAGGGTTCACACTTTCCGATCGGGGCAAGGAAGGCCCGGTGCCTCTGGAGGAAGTCCTCAGCTACGCGAGCCAGACCCTCGCCGCCTTGAGCTACGCACACCAGAACGGCGTCATTCACCGCGATATCAAACCATCGAATATCATGGTGACCCCGCACGGAATCGTTAAGCTGATGGACTTTGGCATCGCCAAGTCCACTTTCGAGCCGCTGCTCACCCGTCCTGGAACCACCATGGGCTCGATGCTCTATATGTCGCCGGAGCAAGTGCGCGGCATGACGGTCGATGCGCGCTCCGATCTGTACTCTGTCGGAGTCTTGCTTTATGAGCTCACAGCCGGCCGTCGCCCCTTCGAAGCGGAAAACACCTACGCCATCCTCGAAGCGCAGCTCAATGCGATGCCTCAGCCGCCCATTGAATTGAACCAGGCCCTTCCGAAGCCGCTGAACGATATCATCATGACCGCTCTGGCCAAAGAGCCGATGCAGCGGTTCCAGACAGCGGACGCGTTTCGAAACGCCCTTGAGTCCATTCGCGCGCGTCCGTCCGCCGCGCCGTCTGGCAATCTCTCAAAAGCCGTAACGCAGCCCATGCCGGGATCGGCCGTTCCGGTTCGTTCCGGTTCACGCGGGCGCGGGCTCTGGATGGCCGCGGGCGCAATTGCCTGCGTCTGTGTTCTCGCCGGTGGCGCATTCCTGCTTCCGCATTTCTGGAAGAGTTCTGCTGCCGCCTACCGCAGCGCTCCAGTGGTCAAAACGGAACCGGCCGCTCAAAACGCTCCCGTGACTCCGCCCAGTACCAATGTTCTGGCGCAGCAGTCTGCGGCCGCGCCTGTAACCACGCCGGCAGCCACACCCTCAGCGATGGCGTCAAAGCCTCTTCACAGGCCAGCCCGTGAATCGCACGTCACGCCCCAGTCCGCGCTTCCCGTCTCAGTCCCGACCCCTTTGCCGCAGACACAGCCGCAAACACAGCCTCAAGTACAGCCCGCCGCCCCGCCTCCCGGGCCCTCGCAAGCGGACCTGGACAAGGCGAGCGAAGATCTCGTGAAACTGCATGCGCGCGCCGAAGCTGTGAAGGACAGCCTCGATCGCCTGCGCGGCCAGAACGCAGCCAGTGGCTTGGGCTTGAGGCAGGATATCGTTTCCTCTGCCAGCCGCATGGACAGCTACCTGCAAGCCGCCGACCGTGCCTTGCAGACCAATACCCTGGAATCCGCACGTAAAGATATGAATCACGCCGAAGAAGAGCTCAATAAATTGGAGGCGTTCTTCGGCAGATAAGGATCAATTTCTATGAAAGCCCCTGTTCTCGTCTTCACGACTCTTCTCGCGTTTTCTTCTGCTTTTGCGCAGCAGCCTGCCAAGCGCAAAGTGGCCGTTCTCGATTTTCAATACGGCACTGTCATGAGCAGCGTTCAGGCCATCTTCGGCACGTCCCAGGACATAGGGCGGGGAATCTCCGATCTCCTTGTCGATCGCTTCTTGAAGGACGGAACATACCGGGTGATTGAACGGCGCGATATCAACAAAGTGCTGCAGGAGCAGAATTTTTCAAACAGCGACCGCGCCGATGCCACCACTGCCGCTAAAATCGGCCGCGTCCTCGGAGTCGACGCAATCATCGTCGGCGATATCACGCAGTTCGGGCGCGACGATCACCATACTGGCGCGGGCGGCGTGTTGAACCGCTGGGATCGGTACGGCGTCGGAAATGTAGGCGTTCACAAAGCCAAGGCGGTGGTCGCCGTCACGGCGCGGATGATCGACGCCAACACCGGCGAGATCCTCGCTTCTGAGAGTGGGAAAGGCGAATCCCAGCGTTCCGGCACAAATCTTCTCGGGGGCGGCGGCGGCTGGGGCGGGGGAGGCGGCGGAAGCCTCGATATGGGCAGCTCCAATTTCAGCCAGACCATCATCGGTGAAGCTGTCACCGCCGCGGTTTCCGAACTGGGCTCGAAGCTTGGCCAGGATGCTGGCAAAATGCCTACCCAAACCGTACAGATCAACGGACTCGTCGCCGATGCCACCGGCAACACTGTCACCATCAATGTCGGCAGTAAATCAGGTCTCCATACCGGCGATCACCTCGTGGTCAGCCGCGTCACTCGCGTCATTAAAGATCCCGCCACCGGTAAGGCTCTTCGTTCGGTTGAGGAACCCGTCGGCCAGCTTCAGATCACTTCAGTCGACGAAGGCTCTGCCGTCGGCACATTCACCGGTGCCGGTCAGGCCAAGGTTGGCGACGCCGTGAAAAACGTCCAGCCCTAAGTTGTTCTTGTGGACTTTTGGGCCACCGTGGGACAGACGCTTCCGTCTGTCGGCACGCAGCTTCAACGTTTCACCGCCTCTGCCAGGCAATGTTGCGGATGGAGACATCTACTTACCAGCGTTAGCCTAAGCGTGGAGTGCATAGGAATTCCCCGCATGTTTATTCATAAAAAAGAGCTTTTGGTCCCCGTTACGGTCGATTCGCCCAACCCTCGATTCGGCCAATACCTACTCGAACAATTCGGCGGCGCTACTGGCGAATTGACAGCCTGTTTGACGTACTTCGTTCAGTCCTTCCACGTCGACAACAGTGGTATCAAAGACATGCTGCTGGATATCGCTACTGAAGAGATCGGCCACCTCGAAATGGTTGGAAAGCTGATCGAACTGCACACTAGCGGCGAGACAAAGATCAAAGCGGAAGAAAGTCCGCTGTTCGCGATGCGCGGCAAAGGTCCTCATTTCCTGGACAGCATGGGAACGGCCTGGTCGGCGCAGTATATCAATGAAGGAGGCGATGTGGTTCGCGACCTGCGCGCTGATATCGCAGCGGAAGCTGGCGCGCGTCAGACCTATGAGCAATTGATCCTGCGTGCTCCCGACGACGGCAGCAGAAAAGCGCTTGTCCATCTGCTTACTCGCGAAGTCTCGCACACCCAGATGTTCATGGAGGCCCTCGCCTCAATGGGCAAGCTGACCGAAGCCTATTTCGGCAATATTCCGCCGGATGATACCGTCCACATTTACTACAACATGAGCACCAATGGCCGAGATGAGCGTGGTCCCTGGAATAGCGAACCGGCATTCAAGTACGTTGCCGATCCGCTGTACCAGCGCGGCTCCCAGGATCAACATCCAGGCGTCAGCCGGCCTGATCTGGTCAACACCAGTGGCGTTGCCGCTAAAGCTGCCGGAAGGTAGCGAACAGCTCCGCATGTCAGCCGCTGGTATTCTGCAAAAAGCCCTTTCGTGCGCCAATCCCGGCTGCTACATGCAATCTTTCGGCACTTTCGCTCAAAGCGGATGCGATTGTTCGAGGAGACCTTTCGTATCACGCCGCAAACTCGTATTCTCGATGTAGGTGGTTCGCCATCGATCTGGGAATTCGCTAGTGCGCGGCCGAAACTAACGATCTTGAATTTCCCTTCCGCGCTCCAGCGCGCGGCGGAGGGAGTCTACCCGGATCTGGTCGCTGCTGACGCCCGCATGCTGCCATTCGAAGAAAACGCCTTCGATATCGTATTCAGCAACTCTGTAATCGAACATGTAGGAACGGACGCCGACCAGCAGCAGTTCGCCGCGGAAATCCGGCGGGTCGGCCGTTCCTATTGGATTCAGACTCCCAACCGCCGCTTCCCGGTTGAGCTTCATCTCATGCTTCCGCTGGTCCACTATTTGCCGAAGCGCATGCAGCGGGGCATCGTCAACCGTTTTACGTTGTGGCAATACATCACCCGGCCGAGCGAAGCAGAGCGCGCTTCTTACACCAGGCATTTTTTGAACGAACTCAATCTGCTTGACCACCGGACCCTGCAGCGCCTGTTCCCGGACGCCGCAATCGTTGCCGAGCGCGTCGCGGGTTTGGCGAAATCGCTTATCGCCGTATCCATTGAGCGCTGAACTCACGCTCGACCGGAACTCATTTCTCTGTTTCGAGCTGCTTCACCAGATCCAATACAACATCGCCAACCACCTGGAAGCTGTGGACGCTCAGCTTGTCCAGCGTGTCCTGTGTGGTGTGCCAGTAAGTGCCATTCGGCCCGTAATCGAGGTCGATGATGTCGATTGCATTCACGCCGGCATCCGCAAAGGGCTTATGATCGTCGTCAATCGCGCCAGGATCATGGCGGAAGTATTTCGCATCGCCAAGTTTGCCCGCGATCTGCCAGACTCGATCCCTCAAAGCTTGCGAGGAGTTCTCATCATCCGAAATATCCAGATCCTTATCGCCAATCATGTCGATATTGATCAGCGCCTTGATGCGCGTGAGGGTCCCATCAGCGAGCCACTTTGCCACCAGATGGCGGCTCCCATACCGGCTGTCATTCTCGCTCCAATCCCTCCGCACCGCCTCTTCGCCATCGAAAAAAACAATGTAAATGTCGTCCCGGTGGTTCATAGTCGAAATGACCTTTGCAAATTCCACGAGAAAGCCCGTGGAAGATCCGGCATCGTTTGCTCCCACGAAATGCACCATGGGGATTTTCTTAGTGTCATAGTGACCACTAATAACCACTGCTTTACCGGAAGTTCCAGGAAATCTCAAGATAATGTTTGCCATTTGGACAGGACCCGCGGGCGTTTCTCCAGTGAACGAATCCACCATCAACTGACCACGGAGCGGCTTCAGTTCGGAAATGATCCAGTCACGAAGATGTGTAAGGGCTGCGGAGCCCGATGGTCGTTCGCCGAACGAAGTAGCCCGGCGAGTGTATTCCAGCGCGGTAGATCCCTGGAATCGCGGCGGCACGGAAGCGTTCGATTTAGCTGCGTGGGACCAGACGGGGATCGTTATCAAACACAAAAACAAGATCCGAAGTGGTGCTTCAGCTAAAGTTCGGAGCGAATTGAGTCGATTAGGTTTGTACATTGATCGAGCGAAAAGGTACGAATTCGCATTGAGTTCGCTAAGGAGGAGCGCCTGCGGACCTACCGCCGAGGGCTGTTGTATTATAGCCTTGCAGCGGACAGGGATGGGTCGCCTGAGGATTTATGCAGTCAGTTGGACAAAGACTCCGTAAAGCGCGTTTGGAGCTGGGTCGCTCCTTGGAAGATGTGAGTGCGAACACCCGCATTGCCCTCAAAAATTTACAGGCCATTGAGGCGGATGAAGTGGAGAAATTGGGCTCACCGTTTTTCTACCGGAGCTTTGTGCGGCAGTTCGCAGACCAGCTAAATTTGCACGACAGCGAATTTGCCAGCGACGTGCAGGCCGCTTCGAACATTTTGCCCGAGCCATTGATACCCGGACAAGGTGACGGTCCGTTTCCGGCCGTGAACGCGTTGCCGGTTCGCCGCCCAAGAAGCTTCAAATGGGTCTCATCGTTAGCCTCCTTGATTGTGATGATGTTTGCCTGCTCGGCTGTGTACGCGGTCTGGCAGAACTCAAGATCGAACTTACATACTTCCATCCATAGCTTCTGGTCGAGCGTGGCGGCGCCGGATGCTCCGGCCCATCGGAGTATTAGACCGGCGCAGGTTCGAACAGTTTCCGCGCCGGTGGCGCAAGCGCCTGAAGCCACTTGGGAACCCACTATGGGTGAAGCAGATGGCGCTTACCGGATTGAATTGTCAGCCGTCGAACCAACCTGGTTGTCGATTAATGCGGACGGGCAACAAACGTTCAGCGGCATACTCGCAGCGACCGACACAAAAGTGCTGGAGGCTCGTGAAAACGTGCGAATTCGGACGGGAAATGCCGGCGGAGTGAACGTGACTCTAAACGGCAAAGCGCTGGGAGCGATCGGTCCGCGCGGACAGATTCGTACCGTGGTATTTACCAAGAACGCCTATGAAGTGCTTCCTCCCGAGCCGCGCCTGAGTCTCACGCAATTCAGCCCGAGTGGTGAATAGGTTCGCTCCGCTCGGCTTCCGGTCCCTCGCGCTTTCGTTCCGCTCTTCGTAAGCGGCGCTTCTGCCGCTCCATTTGGATGAGTTCATGGCGGCGGCGCAATTTAATGCTGGTGTCCACCTTCCGCCAGAACTTCCGGAAGTAGTCCACGGCTGACGCAAGCCCAAAGATCACCACAGCCCACATAGCGGCCAGCGCATACGGACGCAGCGCGGACCATCGGATGGAGAGCATGACCAATGCCACGCCGAGCACCTGAAACATCATCTTCGATTTGCCCAGTTCGCCGGCTTTGATGGGATATCCCTCCGCCGCGGCTATGCTGCGCAGACCCGATACAGCAAACTCGCGGCTGATGATCAGGATGACCAGCCATCCGGGAAGCAGCCGGATTTCAACCAGCGATATCAAAGCGGCCGAAATCAGTAGCTTGTCCGCCACCGGATCGAGCAGAGTGCCGACCGTGGTCACCTGCTTCCAGCGGCGCGCCAGGTATCCATCCAAGAGGTCTGTTAATGCTGCGGCCAGGAAAACGATCAATGCAAAGAAGTCATTTGCCACCAGCATCCGACCTCCCCAGTGAATACTAAAATTCTGCTGTACCAGTGCGGCGACCAGCAGCGGCACCAGGAAGATCCGGAAAAGGGTCAGCAGATTGGGCAGGTTCGTCAATCGTAATTAAAGTAGAGCACAACCAAGCCGCCGTTGAGACACAGGAATTCGGCCGTAAATTCGTCACGAGCTGGGCGTCGGGAGCGGAGTCGTCAATTGCCTGTTCAGCGCGGGGGCGGGCGGCATTGCCGGCACAGCCGCCGCGGGGGCGGTAATGTTGGTCGCTCTTGGCTTATCTTCCCCGCGGAGCCATACCAGCAGCATTGCTTTGGGGGCGGGCGGACTGGGAAGATCGACTTCCAGACTCTCCCGCTGCCCCTGTCCCGGGATCGGAACCGGCAAATCCGAAACTTGGACGCCATTGGTATCGTTCCATCCGGCCTTATCGATCATTTCAAGATTTCGCCCGGCAAGCGCAAACGCCTGCATGCCGTTTTGCGGCGGCTGACTTGCGATATCGAAAGATTCGATTTGGGGTAGCCGGATGATATGAGCCAGGGTAAAGGGCTGCGATGTTCCACTATTTCTGCTGTCCATCACGGCTTGCAGCGAACATCCGGCCGGAAGCGTGCTGGTATCGAATAGCAGGTAAAGTTCGTCCTGAGATAACTGCTGCAGGCTGGAAGAGGATGTTTGTTCTCCCACATGCAGGGATGCGCGCGCGCCGCCGCCATCGGCGCAGACCAGTTTGAGAACACTTCCCGGCTGGATGTTCTTGACGTCGAGTAGGGCTCCCAGCGTATAGCCGGCTGGAAATTCGGTTGGAAGCAGGGAAATCTCCATGCCGGTTGGCAA
>DATIMA010000036.1:0-26146 GCA_035475915.1 Bryobacteraceae bacterium | reverse complement strand
GCCGGAGAGCCGTTCGTCATACGCTTTCGAGTGGTTCGCGAACCGGCGTACGAGATTACCTTCCACGATGAGGTGTATGGTCCGCAATCGAAATTGACCGCTGATATCGAGGATTTTGCGCTGCTGCGGAGCAGCGGTATGCCAACCTATCACCTGGCCTCCTGCGCCGACGATATCGGTCTCAAGATCTCGCACGTGATCCGCGGGCAAGATCATCTTTCCAACACCTTCAAACATCTGCTCATTTTTCAAGCTGCGGGTGCGCCCGCCCCAAAGTTCGCCCATTTGCCCCTTCTCATCGCGCCGGACGGATCGAAGCTATCGAAGCGGAAGCACGGCCCGGTAGTAAGCGTGACAACCTACCGGGACCATGGCTTTCTTCCCGTCGCTTACATCAATTTTCTGTGCCTGCTCGGCTGGTCTCCAAAGGACAATCGCGAACAGATGACCTTATTTGAGTTGGCCAGCGCCTTCAACCTGGATGGCGTCCACAGGAGCAACGCGGTGGTTAACTTCAGCGACACGGACCCGATTGATCCCAAGGCGCTCTGGCTCAACTCCCAACATTTGCGATCCATGCAAATCGAGGCGCTCGCGCCGTTGGTGCGGAAATCGCTCGAAGAACACGGATTGCAGCCCTATGGAGACGATGAATTCTTTATGCACGCGGTGGACACAATCCGAACCCGCTTCGCGACTTTGGTTGATTTTTCGACCAAAGGCCGAGCCTACTTCAGCGACAATTTTCCCATTGAGAAGCAGGCGCAGGAAAAGCTGGATGCTAATGGAGCGCGCGGGCTGCTGCGCGAATTGGCCGATCGCATCGAAGCGAATCCGGAATTTACCGAGACGAGTGTCGAAGCGGCTTTGCGCAAATTAGCAGAAGAGCGCGGGGTGAAGGCAGGTCTCATCATTAATGCAAGCCGCGCGGCTCTCACCGGGCAGCCGGTGGGCCCAAGCGCATTCGCGGTATTCACTTGTATCGGCCGCGAGCGCGTGATCAGGCGGCTCCGAAAGGTATAACCCGAGTGAAGCGATTGATCCTCGGGCTGGGCGGACTGCTCAGCGATCCCGCCTGCTGCATCATCAAGGACGGGCAGATTGCGTCGGCTGTGGAACAGGCGAAGGTTTCACGGCAGGACCGGCCTGGATCATTTCCCGACGAGGCATTCGCGCTCGCCCTGCAGGGAGCAGAGGCCAAAGCCAACGAGATCGAGTGTGTTGCCGTCGCACTACCGCTTGCCTCCGCTCCGCAGAGCGCGGCGCAGTTGGAATTGCGCTCCCGTTTTCCTCAAAGCGAAATCGTGTTGGTGGAACATCACCATGCGCATGCGGCCTCGGCGTATTATTGTTCGCCGTTCGAATCTGCCTCTGTCCTGACCGTGGATCGAGCTGGAGATTTTCGTTCCGCGGTTTTGTTCGCCGGTGCGGAAAATCGCCTGCGGCGCGTGCGCGAGCTGTATTTTCCGGATTCTTTGGGAGATGTGTACAACCGCGTGACGGAATTGCTCGGTTACGAGCCTCGGGCCGACGAACATAAGGTTCAATGGCTTTCCGCTTCCGGCCAACCTGCTTATTTGGATGTGTTCCGGCGAATGCTGCACGGCTGCGTGTCCGATTGGCCCAGAATCGATCGTAGTTTCTTTGACGCGGAGCGCATCGTGAACGGCGGGTTCAGCGCTCGTTTTTATGATGAAATCGGCGCTGGTCCCCAGGATCTCTTGTCGCCTCCCGTTAAAGCTGATCTCGCCCGCAGCCTGCAAGCCGCGGTCGAGGAAACGATCGCCGCCATGATTGGGCCGGCGGACGCGGTTTGCATCGCCGGAGGCCTCGCCTTGAACGCCATGCTGATCCGCGCACTTGAGATGCACTTTAAGAGCGTCTTCGTGCAACCCGCTGCGGGGAATGCAGGAACCGCGCTCGGCGCAGCGCTCTATGCCTGGCACAATTTCTATCACCAAACCGCCCGCGCGCCTTTTGAGACTCTCTGCCTGGGACCGGAATACTCCGCCCAGGAAATCAAGCGCGTCCTGGAAAATTGCAAGCTGCGCTTTCGTTATGTGCTCACAGAGGGAGACCTAATCAACCAGGCGATTCGCGCACTGAATGACAACAAAATTGTGGCCTGGATGCAAGGCAAAATGGAGTTCGGTCCACGCGCGCTGGGAAACCGAAGCATTCTGGCATCTCCCCTGAATCCCTACTCAACCGAAAATCTAAATGTCTACATCAAGCATCGCGAGAGCTTTCGGAAATTCGCGGCCTCCGTGCCCGAGGAAGCAGCCGGAGAGTATTTCGAGGTCGGCCCGAATGCGTGCTGGCTTGCTACCGTGGGCCGCGTGAAACCCAAGGTCCGGGACAGGTTCGAAGCAGCTCTTCTCGGCGAAGATCTCATTCGCGTGCACACCGTACGCAAGCAGCAGAACCCGCTCTATCACGCGCTATTGCATGCCGCGGGTTCTTCCACTGGGCTGCCCGTCCTGTATAACACCAGCTTCAATCTCTTTGGCGATCCCCTGGTCTGCACACCGCGCGATGCCGTACGAAGTTTTTATTCGTCCGGCATCGACGCGCTATTCGCCGGCAGCTTCTATCTGGAAAAGTAGCTACGCGCCCTTTTTCAGTTCGCGCGCTTTGGCCGGTTGATAGGTACCAGGAACGGCGCGCGCTGAAATACTGAGGCGATTCCAGGAGTTGATGGCGGCCACTGCCAGAGTCAGGTCGGCCAACTCCTTTTCGCTAAAGTGCGGGCGTACTTCTTCATAGACTGAATCAGGCACATGGCCGCTGGTGATCAGAGTAACGGCTTCGGTCCAGGCCAACGCCGCGCGTTCCCGTTCCGTGTAATACGGACATTCACGCCAGGCATCCAACGAGTACAGCCGCTGCTCGCTTTCTCCGATCGCGCGCAGGTCTTTCCAGTGCATATCCAGACAATAGGCGCAGCCGTTGATCTGCGATGCTCGCAGCTTGATCAAGTGGAGCAGCGGCTCTTCCAAGCCACACTCGTGAAGATACTGCTCGAGCCCTATCATCACTTTGTATACGCCGGCGGCCGACTTCATGAAATCGATACGTGGTTCCAAATCAAATCTCCTATTGAGTTTTTGTGATTCAGAAGTTTGGATGATGAAGGCCAAGGATGCGTTGCAGCCTCGGGCGGTCTCCTCGGTCTCGGGTTTGCGATCCGCCGAAGAAAAGCATCCTGATCCGCGCTCTCAATCCACTATCTTGTCAATTGCTGTCTGCGCGATCGGGTGATAGCCCGATCGCGCTTTTCCGTAGATATGGCGGGCCCGCGCACGGCCTTCAGGCGTTTTCATGAGCTCCTTATAAAGCGGCTTCAAATACTTCATCCGCCCTACGTTAATCAGGAATGACTCCAGGCGCTGATCGGCGGGTTCGTACCGGCTCTCGATAGCCATCTGCAGCCACTCATCAAGAATCTCGTAGTTTCCCGTCGCAGTTAGGCGCCAGGCGGCGTCCAATTCTGAAACTTTAGCGAGAGTCAACGGGCGTGGCAGAACCTGCAGGAACTCCAGCCATTCCTGTGTGTTCCAGGTCCGTCCCGGAATCGCGGCCGCATCAAACATCCCGGCAATCCAGGCTCCGGCAGCTTCGGAAATTTGCTCAAGGGGCGCGAAAATTGCGGTCGGCGCGGAGGTAGGAAGACCGGGCCCAAACACCCATTCGTCGATAGGAATCTGCTTGTCCGCGCTTCCGTATCGCTCGAACAGTTCGCGCCGGATAAACGCCAGAGCCTCTTCGGTCGTAATGCTCCGAAAGGCGAAGTGCTCGAAATACGCCATCAGAAATCTATCGAAGACCGGGCGGCCGAACGCTTCCTCCATTTGCCTGACAAAGAGTGCTCCCTTTATGTACGGAACGCGCGTAGTTCCATCCTCTGGATCGCGACCCGCAAGATCGATATGCAAAATCTGGTCGCGCGGCTCAAATTCGGCTAATTCTTTCTCTAGCTCGCGCCGGTCCAGCACCTGTTCCATGAGGGCCTGCTCTCGGCCATACACCTCTTCTTGAATGCGATTCTCAATGTACGTCGTGAATCCTTCGTTGAGCCAGAAATCCCTCCAGGTCGCATTCGTGACCAGGTTGCCCGACCAGGAGTGCGCCAGCTCATGCGAGATGAGACCGATCAGGCTTTTGTCGCCCGCGATGATGGTCGGGGTAGCGAATGTGATTACCGGGTTTTCCATACCGCCGAATGGAAAGCTGGGCGGGAGCACCAGCACGTCATAGCGGCCCCAGCGGTACGGTCCGTAGAGCCCTTCCACCGCCGCCAGAAGCCGCTCCAGATCGGAAAACTCGCTTACGGCAGCATCGAGCAGCATCGGCTCCGCATAGACTCCAGTGCGCGGCCCTAGCGAACGAAAGTCAATCTCTCCGATCGCGATTGCGACGAGATACGCGGGAATGGGCAGATCCATCAGAAAACGGTAAAACCCGTCTTCAATGCCTTCGCTTCTCGCGCTCATAACGACCCGCAGATCCAGATCGGGTTTGATTCGTGCATCGTAGGTAATGCGAACACCCGGCGAGTCCTGTATCGGTATCCAACTGCGCGCATGAATCGATTGATTCTGGCTAAACAGAAAGGGCCGGCTTTTCCCTCCCGTCTGCTCGGGCGTCAACCACTGCAAACCGCTGGCTTGTTCTGAAGCGGAATAGTGGATGAGGACGGAATCGGCACCGGCGGGCAGGTCAATCTCGAGCGGGCTGCCCAGAATGGCGTCGCGTGCGCCGATTCGATGCGCTACTTCCCTGCCCCGTGACTCGATCCGGTGGATTTTGAGATCGCGTGTATCGAGCAGCAGCGGCGCATGCGCATCAAAGCGTTGCAGACGCAGTTCCGCGCTTCCGCTCAGCGCTCTTTTGCCAAACGATGCCTCCAGCGCCAGTGAACAATGAGTAACCCTAACCTTCTCCGGCTCAGCAAAGGAATGTACATCCCGGGCGCGCATTATGGCTGCTTACCGAAATAGCTGCGGATGCCTTCCTCGGCCAGCCCGAGCGCGCGTGCAAGCGAAACCTTAGCAACGTTGTACTGATACTGTGCCGAAATCAGGTTCTCGTTCGCCTCCGCTACCGCCTGTTGTGCCTGAACCACCTCCACCGTGTTTGTAACCCCGGCGGCGAACCGGTCGCGCGATTGCCCCATCGATTGGTTCGCCAGATCCATGTTGCTCTTTGCAACGTTCACCTGATCGCCGGCCGATTTCAAATCGAGCAGCGCGTTGCGCACTTCGTAGTCGATTTGCGCGCGCATATTCTCCAGCTCATTTCGCCGGTTCCGCAGTTCTGCATCGCTCTGCAGGACATCGGCTTTAATACGGCGCCCGTCGAAAATGTTGAACTGAATGGAGCCTGTCGCGTTGAATACGCCGTGCGAGTTGGTTAGCACACGCAGCCCCTCATCGCCATAGAACCCCGAAGCCGTGAGAGTCGGGTAGCGCTCCGCTTTAGCCGCCCGCAGCGAAAATTGCGCCGCCAGTACCCGCGCCTTCGCGGCCTGAAAATCGGAACGGTGCGCATAAGCTTGCTCTTCCGCATCCCGCAGCGGCATCGGCCCAAGCGGCTCCGAGGTTGACGGATCGGCCACTGTGAACTGCTGGCCAATTGGAAGCCCGATCGCCCGCCCCAACGTGAGCTTGTCTTTCTCGAATTGGTTCGTCACAGCTACAAGCTGCTGCTGCCGCTGCTTCAGCTCGACTTGCGAGCGCAGCACGTCGATCCCGATCGCCACCCCGGCATTGTGCCTTCGTACGGCGTTGTTGTAGACCGCTTCATCGGCCGCAATCTCCGCCTGGGTAGCGGTGATACGCGCGCTATCGGCAATGATCTGCAGATAGGCGTCCCCCACTGCCTGTACAACCAGGTCACGGGCATTCTTAACCGATAAAACCGACGCCTTTAGATCTTCCCTGGAGGCGCGAAAGTTGCTGATCGCGCTGAAGTCGAATAGCGGAACATTCGCGTTTATCAATGCGCTCTGGTAAGAATAGGGCCCGACAATATGGGGGATGGACAATCCTAATTGCGGCGGGAAACTGATCAGAAATCCCAGGGCTTGCAGGTTCAGCTGTTGCTCTGTCATGCTGAGCTGCCCGCTCACCTTGGGCAGCAGACCGCTGAGCGCCCGGTAACGCTCCGCGCGCACCTCGCGGCTGGATTGTTGGCTGGTCAGCAGTCCGAGATTCGCCTTCAGACCGCGCTCCACCGCGTCCTGCAAAGTGAGCGCCAGAAAGCCGCCCGTTGCGTTTCCTTGAGGGACGCTGCCCTGAAAGCTTTCATCTGCGGTTTGTGGCGGGGCCGGCGTCTGGCTTCGAATCGGATTCAAAGATGCGGTTCCTACCGGCATCGTGCCGCCTGCCACGCCGGCGGGTGTACCCGGAGGAGAAGTTTGCGAATAAGCGACGTGTTGAAAAGTGAGGGCCAGCGTACAGATGAAAATAATTGCTGCGGCGCGCTCCCCGGACCAGATCGGTTTCACAAGCGTTCGATGCACAAAACAAACGTTTTGTACCACCAGGAAGCCAAATTATTTAAGAACTTAACTTTCTCGGGAGACAAAGCGGAATCGCTATAAATTCCGCTTAAGAAAAGAACAAATCTCGTACCCTGTCACGTACTTGAAAGGAAATTCCCCCATCGTGTAGTGTCCGCATGGCAGCACCGTCACATCGTGGTCCCATTTATAATCCCGTGCTCCCCGGATCACCTGCCTCGATAGATGGACCGGAAACGTCGTGTCATAACGCGTATAGATGAATTTCGAGCGCTTCGCTTTAGTTGTAAACAGATTCCAGTAATTCGGGGGACTGATGCAGCCCCACAACGAGCGCAGCGTCGGCAGGTCCACTGTGCCCTCGAAGCTAGCGCGAATATGCCGGGATGACAGGCCTTCCCAAACCACATCGGCAAAATAAGTGGAGCAGTGATTGAACACGTTCACCCGGATGCGAGCGTCGTGCGCGCTGGCAAGAAACGCATAGCACGAGCCCAGGCTAGTTCCGATAATGCCGAAATCTTCGAAGCCTTGTTGTTCCAGCCAATCGAAGCAGGCGCGGCTGTCGATGATGGCTTGCCGTGTCGCATCAATCGTGCGGCAGATGTTCGATGAAACCGCATAATCGGCGCGGCTCAGTCCGGCCGGCATCCGCGCATCATGATAGGGAAGGCTGAGGCGCAGGGCCGAAATGCCAAGCCTGGCCAGCCCCGCGCAAAGCGCATTATGCTGCGGCAGCTTGGAGTTCCAGTGGGGAAGAACGACGACAGCTTTGCGGGTTTGATTTCGGGCGGGAAACCAGCGGGCGTGGACTACATTGTTCTCGGGGTATGGAGTTCGAACCGGAGAGTTAAATTCGAGCCAGTCCCCCGACTGACGGAACGCTGAGGGCCGGTCGTATCCAAAAAACTCCTCGCTCCGCTCGATGCTTCGCTCGTTCAACTCTCGGATATACTCGATTGGATCGGAGCCGTTGATCGGCCAATCGCGTGCCGACGGCCAATCCGCGCACCACTCCAATCCCAGTTCGAAAGGCCGCACGATCCGGTCCGTTGACCGAAAAGCCAGCTCGTTTTCCCACCGATCGATCCAGCGCCGGTATTTGTGAGCCACTGGACGGAGCAAAGGTGACATGCGTGCAATTTCAGTCTAGCTGCTTGTGCAATTTTGCCGCTCATATCCTGTACTAAACGTGGGGGAGGATTCGGGGCAATTGCCTTGAGCCGCAATCACTGCAAGTATGGATACGGCTCAATCCCAATGCGTCGTCTGTTTCCGCGAGCGTCCGGCCTAGCGCTCACCTTGATCTGCGTGAGCATGACGACCGAGGCCTTTTCTCAGGAGATGGGTCCTCAACAATTGCCGGACTACTCAAAAGAAGGCGTCGTCGTCGAACACTTCTCGAAAGAAATCACGTTCGCCGCAAACGGAAGCTGGGAGGCCGAGCAAACGGCGACTGTGCGCGTTCAGTCCGATGCCGGAGTCCAGCAGTTAGGGGTGCTCTCGTTCGGCTACGATCGCGATAACCAAAAGGTGGAAATCGCCTACGTTCGCGTGAGAAAACCCGAGGGAGGCCTTGTCGTCACTCCGGAAGACAATGTTCAGGATGTCTCCTCCGAGATAACGAGAGCAGCTCCCACTTATTCCGACCTGCGTGAAAAGCAGATTCCCGTGAAAGCGCTCAGTGTGGGCGATGTTCTCGAATACAAAATCAGGTTCATACAAAGCAAGCCCGATATACCAGGCCAATTCTGGTATTCGCAAAATTTCATCGCCGACGGCGTTGTGCTCGATGAAAGCCTGGAAATCAGCGTGCCTGGAGATAAGTATGTGAAGGTGGTGAGTCCGAACTTGAAGCCCGAGGTTCACGAGGCGCAGGGCCGCAAGATCTATCTCTGGAGGACCGCCCAACTCGAGCCGACCTCACAGCAATCAGACAGACCGAAGAAAAAGAAGCAGGATTCCCAGACTGTTTCGGTCCAGCTCACAACATTTAAGACTTGGGACGAGCTAGGCCATTGGTACGGAAATCTCGCCAACGCCCGAGGCGGGGTGACGCCAGCGATACAAGCAAAGGCAGACGAGCTCACAAAGGGCCTTTCGAACGAGATGGAGAAAGAGCGCGCCGTATACGATTTTGTCAGCACCCGGTTTCACTACGTTTCTATATCTTTCGGTGTGGGCAGATACCAACCGCATCCGGCGGACGAAGTACTGGCCAACCAATATGGCGATTGCAAGGATAAGCACACGCTTTTCGCCGCCCTGCTTAAGGCTGCCGGTATCAAAGCGTGGCCCGCGCTGATAGGCTCCGGCATTAAGCTTGACGACAGCGTACCTTCTCCTGCGCAATTCAATCATCTGATCACCGTTATTCCTCAAGGTAAAGAGTATGTTTGGCTGGATACCACGCCGGAAGTGGCGCCTTACGGCCTGCTGCAGCCGACCCTTCGGGACAAGGAGGCGCTTATCATTCCTGACGACGGTGAACCAGCATTGGTAAAGACGCCAGCAAATCCGCCGTTCGCCGGGTCGCAGCTCATCGATGTCCAGGCGACGCTAAATGAGGAGGGCACGCTCACAGGGCACTTCGAGATGAGCACACACGGAGACGAGGAGGTAATTGTAAGGAGCGCGTTTCATAGCGTGCCGCCCGCGAAGTGGCGCGACCTTGTCCAAGTCATGGTGAATGCCCTGGGGTTCTTGGGCACTGTTTCCAATGTGGATGTGGATAGCCCCACTGGTCTCGATAAGCCGTTTCATTACTCCTTCGACTACAAGCGGCCCAACTATTCGGATTGGGAGAATCATCGCGTATCTCCACCCCTGTTTCCCATCTTGCTCGCTCCGGGCGAAAACGCCGCGGAACCGGCGGAGCCCTCATTCTTTGGCGCTCCGGGAGATATCCGGTTTTGCGCTACGATCCAATTGCCAAAGAACTATTCCGTGCAGGTCCCGGAAGGGAAGATGCTGCATTCAGACTTTGCAGACTACAGTGGCTCCTATTCGGTCGAGAAGGGTGTGCTTACCGCCGATCGCCACCTGGCTATTAAACAGGCGTACATTCCGGTCAAGGCATGGAATGAGTACAAGGCATTCGCCAAAGCGGTCGCCGCCGATCATGACCAGCTCATTCAGCTACAAGCTTTGGGCGCGAAAGAAAAAACTGAACCGGGAAACAGCGAGGCAGGAACTCTGGTCTCTCTAGCGATACAGGCTGGACAAAGGCAGGACTACAATGCCGCACGCGACTATCTGGCGCGCGCGGAGCATCTGAATCCCAGGCAGAGTGGCCTGTGGCTCGGCTATGGTTCGCTCTATTTCGTAACCAACGAACCGGAGAAAGCGTATGAGGCGCTTCGCAAGGAGATTCAGTTCCATCCGGACAATATCGCGGCTTATCGGGTTCTCGCGCAAGGGCAGGACTTCCATCACAAACGGGACGAGGCCATCGAAACACTGCGCACCCTGCTGAAGGTAGTTCCGGACGATCTCCAAGGCATAGCCAGTCTTTCCGCGCTGCTCATTGCAACGAGGCACTACGGAGAGGTTCCCAATCTCATCCAGCCGGTACTTGCGAAGGGCGATAACGATTTCTTGCACGGTCTTCTAGTCGAGGCCCTTCTAAGATCTGGCCGTAAAGACGAAGGCTTGGCTGCGGCGCAGAAATACGTCAAAGGCGGCGATGGGATGAAGTTGAATGACGCTGCTTACTACCTGGCAGACACAAACACGGAATTGCCTCTCGCCCAACAATATGCCGAAAGCGCAGTTTCGAAGCTTGAAGAGCAGGCCGAAAAACTGACGCTCTCCTCCATTTCAGATGCAGATCTGGCAATAGTAAATTCCCTCGCGGCTGCCTGGGACACATTGGGATGGGTTTACTTTCGGTCGGGTGATTTGGCAAAAGCCGAAAAGTATCTCGGCGCTTCCTGGCGCTTGTCGCAAGGTGGAGCAGCAGGCCTTCATCTCGGCGAGACTTATGATCGGCAAGGCAAGCGGCAAGCAGCCATTCATGCCTGGCAACTCGCACTGGCCTCGAACGGGTTACTAGATGAAGCACGCGAACGGCTGCGCCAAGCTGGAGCCCCAGCGAATCCCGGGCCAAAGCGAAAACCTGGGGCTAAGGTCTGGGACTCTGTTTCGCCCGGAGAGGAGCTCGGGAAACTGCGCACAACACCCATCCCGGCGTTGCCCAAACAAAAGGGAAGCGCCGAGTTCTTCCTTTTGTTTTCGCGCCAGAAATTGGAAGATGTTCAGTTTATTAATGGAAGCGAGTCGTTGAAGAGCGCAGCCTCCGCCCTCAAAACGGCAAGCTACGATGTAGTGCTTCCAGACGCGGGCGCAGAAAAAATCATAAGGCGCGGTATTCTCTCATGCTCGAGCTATACCGCGCCAAGTTGCCAATTTACAATGCTTCTGCCGGCCACCACGCGACGATAGACTTCCGTCGCGATCAGTTCTTACTGCCGATCTCGATGTTAATCGTCCGGGGCTTCGCTACTTCCTTTTTTGGAAGGGTGACGGTTAGCACTCCGTTATTGTAATCGGCCTTCACCTTCTCGCCATCCACCGTATCCGGCAGGCTGAAGGCCCGGACAAATGACCCGTAAGAGCGCTCAATCCGGTGGAAGCCTTTGCCGTTCTGCTGCTGCTCGAATTTGCGTTCGCCCTTTAGAGTCAACGTACCGTTCTCAAGCTGAATCCCCACTTGTTTCGGGTCGACATCGGGAATGTCGGCTTTCAGGACGAGCTCGTTTTCGGTTTCGAAGATATCGACCGCCGGAGTCCAGGGGCGCGAAGCGGGTTCGCCCCAAAGGCGAGATAGAGAGTCCTGGAAAAGCCGGAGACCGGCGGGAAATTCATCGATTTCCGCGCTGAAGGGATTGTACTTTATCACTGACATTTAGTTCATCTCCTATCCATAATCTGGATACAATGTAATCATAAAATATGCGCCGTGCGTTGTCAAGATATCGAAGTGTACCTATTAGACCTGCTTTTTCATCTCTTCTCCGATATGTCAAATCTCAAAGAAGGCGACCAAGCTCCGAAAATTTCCCTCAAAACTGATTCGGGCGAACACTTTGAGCTATCCACGCTCAAGGGTAAGAACGTTGTCCTTTACTTCTATCCAAAAGCCGACACACCCGGCTGTACGAAGGAGGCATGCGAATTCCGCGATGCCTCGCAGAAGTTCTCGAAAGCGAACACGGTCATCGTGGGAGTCTCGCCCGACCCGGAGAAGGCACAGGCGAAGTTTAAGGACAAGTTCGACTTGCCTTTTGTCCTGCTGGCCGATACGGAGCACCAGACCGCCGAAGACTACGGCGTCTGGAAGGAAAAGAGCATGTATGGGAAGAAGTACATGGGAATCGAGCGGACGACATTCGTGATCGGTCCTGAAGGTAAGGTCAAAAGGATCTTCCCCAAGGTGAAGGTAGAGGGGCACGCCGAAGAAGTTTTGGCGGCCATTGGCGAATAGGCATCTAACACATCGTGGAGGACAGTGATGACCGCCGTTATCCGGCCCGGCCCGTGCTCGGAGTTGGCGCGCTTATATTCGACAGCGGCCGCGTGCTGCTGGTAGAACGCGGCAAACCGCCGCTCGCCGGTTACTGGTCTCTTCCAGGAGGCGGAGTGGAGGCGGGCGAACGCCTGGAAGACGCCATTATCCGTGAGGTGAAGGAAGAAACCGGCCTCGAAGTGGCCACGAATGCGATCGCCGCTGTTTTTGAGCGGCTTATGCCCGATGCTGCCGGGACATGCGAGTATCATTACGTTTTGATCGATTTCTATTGCAGCATTTTGGGAGGCGAGCTGCGCGCCGGCAGTGATTCGCGATCTACCGGCTGGTTTCCGATCGATTCGCTGGATGATCTGCTGATGACTGAAGGCACGCGCGAAGTCATTCAAGCCTGCTGCACCCGGTCTGCCAAGGACCTGTACGTGACTCGTCCGTAGCGTCAACTCGGCAATTCTTTTCATGCCCTTTAGCAGTACCGGACTCCTTCAATTCGACGAACTGAAAGAGCTGCTTTCGAAATATGCCGGAAGTGTAGCCGGCAAGGAGCTTGTTGCCGACCTGCAGCCTCACCAGGACCGCCCCGCGCTCGAAGCCGATCTAGCCGAGGCCGGTGAGGCGATGGCCTATGCCCGGGACGTCGCCGGAGCCCAAGCCGCGGCATCCGGAGCTGCGATTCGCCTGCGGTTCGACCAATTCCCGGAGATCGAAAGCTCGGTTCGGGTTCTCAAGGTGGAAGGCGCTTCGCTCGACGGACGCGAGGTTCTTGACTTGTTTCAAACCCTGGCGTTGGCCGGAGAGTATCGGGCCATTCTGCTCTCTACCGCGGTCCGCTATCCGCGTTTGGCGCATAGGGCAACCCGCTTGGCCGATCTTCGCGAGTTGGCGCGGCGCTACCAGCGGGCGTTTCTCCCCGATGGAACTCTGGCCGATGATGCAAGCGTGGCCTTGCGGCGTATTCGCCGGGATATCGAGCGCCAGCAGCGAAGCATACAGGAATCGCTCGATCGTTTTATCCGCGCGCATCGCAGCGACGGCACTTTGCAGGAAGACTTCGTCACGATTCGGGAAGACCGCTATGTAGTGCCGATTGTCGCCGGCCAGAAGGCGCGCATCAACGGAGTCATTCATGGCTCAAGCGGTACCGGCCACACACTCTTTGTCGAACCGCTCGAAACCATCGATCTGAACAATCAACTGGTCCGGCTGCGTGAAGACGAATTGCGCGAAATTGAACGCATACTGGCCGAAATAACGAACGCATTGCGGGAGCACGCGGACGAAATCGCCGCGACTGCGGACGCGCTGGCGCAATTCGATCTGGTCTTCGCCAAGGCAGGCTTCGCCCGTGACTTTGAAGCAGTCATTCCGCGCTTCAGCGGATCGGAGCGCAAGCTTGTTTTACGGGATGCGCGCCATCCCCTGCTCGAAGCCGTGCTTCGGAAGCAACACAAGCCGATTATCCCCATCTCGTTCGAGCTCGACGAAGAGAAGCGCTGCCTTCTGATCAGCGGACCGAACACCGGCGGCAAAACCGTCACTATGAAGACCGCGGGCCTGATCGCTCTGATGGCGCACGCCGCTATTCCGGTACCCTGCGCGGACGCCGAGTTTCCGTTACTCGATGATGTGCTCGCCGATATTGGCGATCAGCAATCGATTGCCGAAAGTCTGAGCAGCTTCTCCGGCCATCTGCTGCAGGTGAAGCAGATGCTGGAACGTGTCACGCCCGGCAGCCTGGCCTTGCTGGACGAACTGGGCGGCGCGACCGATCCGGAGGAAGGGGGTGCGCTCGGCGTGGCTATTCTGGACGAGTTTCGCAAGTCCGGCGCATTCTGTCTGGCCTCTACGCATCTGCTGCCGCTGAAGCTGTACGGCGCGCGAACCCAAGGCGTGCTGAATGCATCCATGGGCTTCGATGACGAGACGCTGCAGCCCACATACATATTGCAGACCGGGATGCCGGGCAAGTCTGCCGGGCTCGACATCGCGACCCGGCTCGGATTGCCCGAAGACATTTTGGCGCACGCACGTTCTGTTCTGCCGCGCATGCAGGCCGATTTTCAGGAACTGTTGTCGGAGCTTCACCGGCAAACAGAAGAGAATGCACGGCGCGGGCGCGAGTTGGAAGAAGCGGCCCACAGCCTGACGGAGCGCCAGGCGCACATAGAAAGTGAAGCCCTGCGAGTGGAGCAGCGGCGGCAGCGCGAGTGGGAAAAGAAATCGGAATCACTGGTCGCCGATTTTGAAGCCCGGGCGCAAATGCTGATGGCCCAGCTTGCCGGCGTCTCTGAGCAGCGTAAGGCAGCGGAACAGGCCCAGCGGCTGATTTCGAAAACCAAACGCGAATTTCGCGAGCAGGCTGCGGAGACGCTGAGGCCTCCCCCGGAAATGTCCAAAGCGGCCCCGGAGCGGTTGGTTATGGAAGAAGGCGCGAAGGTTCGACTGAAGGATGTGCGCGAAATCGCAACCGTGCGACGGATTCTCAAGAACGGGCTGCTGGAAGTAGAAGCGGGTTTTCTGAGAATGCAAGTGCCGCGTGAAGATGTGGCGGAGGTCGTCCCGCAGGCGGCGGAGCCGCCTCGCCTTCCCAAGAATGTGCGCGTCGAAACCGGCCCGCGCTGGGATGTAAGCTACCGGGAACTGAACATCATCGGCCAGCACGCCGAAGAGGCTATCGAACAACTTGATAAATTCCTCGATTCCGCCGCGCTCGCGTCCGTAGACCGCGTACGCATCATCCATGGACACGGAATGGGAGTCTTGAAGCGCGCCGTCGGCGAGCATCTCGGCTCAAATCCGCACGTCAGCCGCTTCTATCCCGCTACGCAAGCCGAAGGCGGCGCGGGCGCGACCATTGTGGAACTGCGGGAATGAAGTATGTGCCCGTTCTTGATAGGGATATTGGTGTTTGCTTCGATCCTTATGTCTGCTTCCACTTACGAGGATTCGATCCGAGCCTGGCAAGAGCAGCGCGAGGCCGGCCTGCGCGCGGACAATAGTTGGCTGACCCTGGTCGGCCTGTTCTGGTTGAAACCCGGTGACAATACCATCGGGTCGGCGTCCTCGAATGATTTCGTGTTGCCGAAGAGCTCTGCGCCGCCGAAAGTGGGCCGTATCCATCTGGAAGGCGGCACGATCACCTTTACCGGCGGAGATGGGATCTCTCGCAGCCTGTCCTATGACGAGGAAAAGCCGGCCGTAGTGCATGCCGGAACGGTGTCGTTTTACGTGATCAAACGCGGTGACAAATTCGCTGTCCGCGCCAAAGACAGCGCCAGTCCCGTGCTGAAGGATTTCCGGGGCATGACCTACTTCCCGGTCAACCCGGAATTGCACTTTGAGGCGAAGTTCATTCCGGATCGGAAGATGATTCCAGTCCGCAATATTCTGGAGCAGACCGATCAGGAGGAGAGCCCCGGAGTCGTGGAGTTCACCTATCGCGGTCAACAATATCGCTTGCGGCCGATCTATGAGAACGAACCAGAGGGCAAGACGCTCTTCTTCTTATTTAAAGATCCGACCAACAAATCCGACACGTATCAGGCGGGCCGGATGTTGAATACACCGCTTCCGGCGGACGGCAAGGTGGATCTCGATTTCAACCGTTCCTATAATCCGCCATGTACTTTCACCCCGTACGCGACCTGCCCACTGCCGCCAAAAGAAAATACGCTGCCATTTCCGGTGACGGCCGGGGAGAAGCGCTATGGGAATGGACACGCCGAGTACGGCGAAGAAGCCCTGTAGCGGCCGCATGCATCCGAAATCCGAAGGCATCCTCGAATCTTCTCTGTACGTCGAGGACGTGGCGCGATCAGCTCAGTTTTACAAGAAGATTTTCGGCTTTCGCATGATCAGCAACTTCGGGGAGCGCGGTTGCGCCATGCAAGCCGCCGGTCGCCAAGTCCTGTTGTTGTTTCAAAAGGACGGTTCGCGCGCGATTCAATCTCCGCATTACGGCAATGGCGAACTTCACATTGCGTTCGCGATTTCTGCCTCGGAGTTGCCGGGTTGGGAAGCATGGCTCGAAGAGAATGGCATTCCGGTAGAAGAGAAGCGCACTTGGGAGCGCGGTGGCCAGAGCGTCTACTTTCGGGATACGGACCGCCATCTGATCGAGATCGCAACACCCGGTGTCTGGCCCATCTATTGAAGCTTTAAAAAAAAGCGACTGATGTTTCAAATTTTCTCTTGATATAACATCATAGTTATATAACGATACAGTTATATACCGTAATGCCGAATCTCGATTCCACCTTCTCGGCACTCTCCGACCCCACCCGCCGGGCCATCCTTGCCCGCCTCGCGCGAGGCGAAGCCACGGTCATGGAACTGGCGCAGCCGTTCGAGATGACCCAGCCCGCCATTTCGCGGCACCTGAAAGTTCTCGAAGGCGCGGGGCTAATCGTCCGGCGGGTCGAGGGCACAAAGCACCCTTGCCGCCTCGCAAAGGACGGTATTGAAGCGATTGACGAATGGCTTGCCATGATGCGAGACGCTTTGACGAGAAATTACGACCGGCTGGACGAAGTTCTGGCAGATATGAAACCAAAGAAAAGGATGAAAAAACGATGAGCAAGATGACCTTAAAGACTGAAGGCAATCGATATGTTGTCGTGACCAGGCGCTTCGCTGCGCCGCCCGAGGCGGTGTACCGCGCCCACACCGAGCCGGAACTTGTCCAGAAATGGATGCTGGGCCCTGAAGGGTGGACAATGCCCGTGTGTATCATCGAGGCGCGTCCGGGCGGAAAGATTCGGTACGAATGGACGAACGGCAAAGGGGGCGGGTTCTCCCTGACGGGCGAATGCCTGGAGCTCGAGCCTTATAGCCGGCTTGTACACGTCGAGCGAATGCATTTGCCCGATCCGACCCCTGACAACCATATTGAAACTCGGTTCGAACCGGATGGCGCAGGCACGCTTATGACCATGCGCATGACTTTGCCGAACGCCGAAACACGCGCCGCGATGCTCGCCACCGGCATGGAGCACGGCATGGAAGCGAGTTATGTTCGATTAGAAGGCCTGATCTAGACGTTGTGATCCTGCTATCGGAGCCGGCCGACGCCGGCAAGCGCCTGGACGCATTCCTGCATGAGCGCCTGCCGGAATTCAGCCGCTCGCGTCTGCAGTCCTGGATCAAAAGCGATCGCGTGTTGCTAAATGGCGAGCCGGTTCGCGCCTCGCACATCTTGCACGGCGGCGAGGGCATTTCGGTCGAGCCGGCCGATCTAGCTCCACTCAGAGCAGAACCGGAAGACTTGCCGCTGAAAATCCTTTATGAGGATTCGGACGTGGTGGTAATCGACAAGCCGGCGGGCATGGTGGTGCACGCCGGGGCCGGCCATCAGCGCGGCACCTTGGTAAACGCGCTTCTGCATCGCTTTGGATCGCTGTCCTCCATTAATGGCGAATTGCGGCCCGGCATCGTTCACCGGCTGGACCGCGAAACGAGCGGCGTTCTGGTTGTGGCCCGCACGGACCTGGCCCATCAGTCGCTCGCCCGGCAGTTTCATGATCGTGAAGTGAAAAAGATCTATCTTGCACTCGTGCATGGGCGCATGCGGCAGGCGCAAGGGCGCGTGACGAGCCCGATTTCGCGCGATCCGGTGCGGCGGACCCGCATGACCGCCCGGGTATCGACTGGGAGATCCGCTTTAACCGAATATCGGATACTCGAAAACTTGGACCGCTACAGTTATCTGGAGGTCCGGCTTGGAACCGGGCGCACGCACCAGATCCGCGTCCATCTGTCCAGCATCCATCACCCGATCGTGGGAGACCGCCTGTACGGCGCACCGGCCGAAACTCCAGGGCTGCCGAAGTTGGGACGATTTTTCCTGCACGCTCACCTGCTGCGATTCCAATCGCCGTCCACCCGTGAATGGATTTGCGTTGAGAGCCCCCTCCCGGACGAACTCCGGACTTTTCTCGAATATGTCCGGAGAAACACGGCTAGAATAGAGGCATCTCAATGAAGTTGGTTGCAGGTTTCGTGGCGCTTCTGGCCATTGCTGGTGGCGTGTCCGTCTGTGCCCTTGCGGCGCACCAAAGTCAGAGCTCCGAACCGGGCTCGTCCGCGGATAACCCCATCCGGGCCGAAGTCACGCGCGTGAACATGTTGTTCACCGTAACCGACAAAAAGGGCCGCTTCGTCACCGACCTGACCAAGAACGATTTTCAGGTCTCCGAAAACAAAAAACCGCAGTCCATTCTGGAGTTCAACTCGGAAACCGATCTGCCCCTGCGGCTCGCCATCTTGATCGATACCAGTAATAGTATTCGAGACCGTTTCCGGTTCCAGCAGGAGGCCGCTACCAACTTCATAAACAGCGTCGTACGCGACCAGGACAAGGCTCTCATTGTCAGTTTCGATACCGCGGCAGAGTTGGTTTCCGACATGACCAATGATACGGGCCAGTTGGAAAAGGCGGTGCGAAACCTGCGGCCCGGCGGCGGCACCGCCCTCTACGACGCGATTTACTTCGCCTGCCGCGACAAGCTGATGAAAGATCAACCGATGTACAAGTTTCGCCGCGCTATGGTCATCCTGAGTGATGGCGAGGATAATGACAGCCGCTATAGCCGCGACCAGGCGCTCGAAATGGCCCAGCGGGCCGACACCGTCATCTACACCATTTCCACCAACATCAGCCATGTCGAGACCGAAGGCGATAAAGTGATGCGCTACTTTGCCGGGGAAACCGGCGGTGTCGCTTTCTTTCCTTTTCAGGCGAAGGATTTGAATCAGTCATTCGAGAACATCGCGAACGAACTCCGACATCAGTACAACCTGTTCTATCGCCCGGAGCCCCTCAACAACGACGGGCGCTATCACCAGGTGCAGATTAAAGTGAAAGGGCGCAAGGATCTGGTCGTTCGGGCGCGCAAAGGCTACTATGCCCGCCGCGAGAGCATGTAGCTCACTAGCCCAAAACAACTTTGTACGCTTTTGTTTGACGGTATACTGAGAGTACTCCCCCAGCCGATAGCAAAGGAACCCCTATGGATGAAAAAGAACGCAGCCGCACTTTAACCCTTACCCTGGGGCAGATTGAGAAGCAGTTCGGAAAAGGATCGATTCTTCGCCTTGGCGCGAAAGAAGCGATTGTTCCGGTTTCTGTCATTTCGACCGGATCTATTTCCCTCGATAACGCTCTCGGCGTCGGCGGAATGCCGCGCGGACGCATCTGCGAGATCTTCGGCCCGGAGTCGTCCGGCAAAACCACGATCGCGCTTCAGGTAGTTGCCGAGGCCCAGAAAGAAGGCGGCATGGCCGCTTTCATAGATGTCGAGCACGCGCTTGATCCGGTATACGCCAAGCGGCTTGGGGTGGACGTCGACAATCTGCTGGTATCTCAGCCGGATTTCGCGGAACAGGCGCTGGAGATCACCAGCGCGCTGATCACGTCGGGCTCGATTGACGTGCTGGTAGTCGATTCGGTGGCGGCGCTGGTTCCCAAGGCGGAACTGGACGGCGAGATGGGCGATTCGCATATGGGCGTGCAAGCCCGGCTAATGTCCCAGGCGATGCGCAAGCTCACCGGCATTGTTTCCAAATCGAATACCTGCCTGATTTTCATCAACCAGATTCGCGAGAAGATCGGCGTGATGTTCGGGAACCCGGAAACCACCACCGGCGGCCGCGCCTTGAAATTTTATTCGTCCGTGCGCCTGGATATCCGGCGAATCGCGGCTATCAAAGATGGCGACACCGTCACCGGCAATCGCACGAAGGTCAAAGTAGTGAAGAACAAAGTGGCTCCCCCGTTCCGCGAAGCCGAGTTCGACATCATCTATGGCGAAGGCGTCTCGCGCGAAGGCGATCTGCTGGACCTCGGCGTTTCCAACAACGTGGTCGAAAAGAGCGGCTCCTGGTTCAGCTATAAAGGCGAGCGCATCGGTCAGGGCCGCGAAAACGTGCGCCAGTTCCTGAAGGACAACACCGATATCTGCGCCAGAATCGATATCGAACTGCGCAAAACACTCGGGCTGAAAAAGCCGGCAGAAACCGATGCAGCCGCTGCACCGCCTACGCCGATTGATGCCGCCAAACCAGCCGCCCGCGGCCGGTAACTGCCCAACCGTGCCATAAAATATCGCGATCGCTAAACGGAGCAGATTTCGTACGCCTGCTCCAGGCTTTTAATAGGCGGCGTGCGCACGGGGACGAACTCGTGTGAAAAGAATCCGGTGTACCCGGTATCGGCGATCGCCTTCGCAACAGCGTGCCAGTTGACTTCCTGGGTATCGTCCAATTCATGCCGGCCCGGATTGCCGCCGGTATGAAAATGCCCGATGAAATCGATGTTCTCGCGAATGGTTCGAATCAAATCGCCTTCCATGATTTGCATGTGGTAAATGTCGAACAGCAGTTTTACCTTCGGCGAATTCACGCGCTTCATCAGTTCCACGCCCCACGCGCTATGATCGGCCATGTAATCTTTGTGATTCACCTTGCTATTCAGCAGTTCCAGGTTAACCGTAACGTTCTTCTCTTCTGCGTAGCTTTTGATTTTGTTCAGCGCGACAGCGCAGTTTTCCAGCCCCTCCCCATCCGGCATCCCTCGGCGGTTCCCGGAAAATGTGATCACGTTCGGCGCTTTAGCAGCCGCTGCAAGCGTAATATCGTTCTTTAGGCTCTCGAGCACAGCATTATGATTCTCCATACGATTTAATCCAATTGGGATCGTGTTCGGCTTCGTGCCGGAAGTCATCGAGGGCACTAACCCATGCTGCTGGACGACGCTGTACTGATCCGGCGTCACCAAATCAATTCCTTTTAGCCCGATGTTCGCCGCCTCTTTGCAGAGATCGTCCAGCGTGAACCATTTTTCGTAAGTCCAATAAGAGACGCCCTGCTTCAATCTCCCGCTATTCGTTTGAGCGCCCAGCTGTCCTCTCGCCGCCAGGCTAAGCGCAACCGCTCCGGCCATCGATTTCACGGCCCGCCGTCTATCTATCATGCGATCTGCATCGTATCAAAGGCCGTCGGGGCCGGGCATGTAGAATTGACGTTTGCCGCATTTGCATACTCCCGGGATTTATAGATCGCTTCGCGCGGGGCTCGCTTTTGTGGCCTGCGCACTCCTCTCCGCGACCGCCGTTTTCGCACAAGCGCCCGCTCTGCCCGACACTCCGGGTCGTGATACCGTTCAGCGGGTCTGCGGAGCGTGCCATCCGGCAACCGTAGTTCTTGGCCACGGCATGACCAGAGAAGGTTGGAGCCAAGTCGTCGCCACCATGATCACGCGCGGCGCAAAAGGAACTCCTGCCGAATTTGAAACGGTAACGGACTACCTCACGAAGAATCTGCCGCCAAAAAATTCCGCGAATGTCGCTGCTTCGGCGGGCCCCAGGGCCTTTCCAGCGGGTCCCGAAGACCGCCAGATCATTGATCCCAAAGCAGCCGAACGCGGCAAAGCCAAATACACATCCGATTGTGCCAGTTGCCACGGCCCGCTCGCGAGAGGCGGAGCAACCGGTCCCGACCTGGTTCGATCCACCGTCGTTCTGCACGATCACTATGGCGACACACTCGGGCCTTATTTACGCCGCACTCACCCCGCAACCACCGGAAGCGCCATCGCTTCGCTGACCGAAAATCAAATCCGGGATCTCTCGCATTTCCTCCACGAACAGGTGGAAGACACGCTTCGAAGCGGACCTTATACGAAGGTCCTGAATGTTTTGACGGGCAACGCGCAAGCGGGTGCAGCTTACTTTAACGGCACAGGAGGATGCGCGAACTGTCATTCCGCCACGGGCGACCTCGCCGGCATCGCTTCGAAATACGATCCGCCCACCCTGCAACAACGCCTCCTTTTTCCACGCACCGTCGCTCTCAGGCGGAGCTCCGCTGCCGCCCCAAAGCCAATAACCGTAACGGTCACGCCCGAAAACGGCGAATCCGTCTCAGGCACGCTCGTCCAACTTGACGATTTCAATGTTTCGTTACGAGATTCCGCCGGTAACTATCGCTCCTGGAGACGCACCCCTGAGCTTAAGGTTGATCGCCACGATCCCTACGCCGCGCACGAAGAGTTGCTCGACAAAATTACCGATGCGGACATCCACAATCTCGTCGCCTATCTGGAGACATTGAAATGAATTTGCGTTCGCTCTTTTGGATCGCAATTGTTGCCAGCATGCTAAATGCGCAGTCGCTCGATCCGAATAAGCTGCTCCAGCCCCCGGTCGATAGTTGGCCTACTTACAACGGGGATTACTCGGGACGTCGATTCAGCACGCTTTCCAATCTCAACTCACAAAATGTGCAGTCGCTCAGCCTCGCCTGGGTATATCGCACCAGCGAGGCAACAGGAACCTTGGGCAATGTAGTGAAGTCCACTCCACTGATGGTGAACGGCGTCCTATACTTCAGCATTCCCGACCATGTCTTTGCCATCGATGCGCGCAGTGGCCGGCAGATTTGGCAATTCAATTGGGCATCAAAGGGCGGTTGGCATCTAGGCAGCCGGGGCGTCGGTATGTACGGCGACTGGCTGTATTTCGAAACACCCGATTGCAACCTCGTCTCGCTCAACAGCAAGGACGGATCAGAACGCTGGCACAAGCAGATCTGTGATCTGGACCGATTCTATACCGCAACAGTCGCGCCTGTTGTAATCGGCAATCACGTCATCGTCGGCGTAAGCGGCGACGATCTCGACATTCCCGGATATCTGGAGTCCCGCAATCCCGAAACAGGCGATCTTCAATGGCACTGGTCTGCCGTGCCCAAACCGGGCGAGCCGGGCTCTGAGACCTGGCCCAATGCGGAAGCGATGGCTCACGGCGGCGGCATGACCTGGGTGCCCAGCACGTATGATCCCGATCTCAAGCTGCTCTATGTCGGCACCGGCAATCCACAGCCGGTAATCGCCGGTAAAGGACGCGAAGGGGACAATCTCTTCACAGAGTCGATCGTCGCTCTCCACATCGATACCGGTAAGCTTGCGTGGTATTTTCAACCTTCGCCTCACGATACGCATGATTGGGATGCGGTCGAGACTCCAGTGCTGTTCGATGGAGAAATTGACGGCCAGCCGCGTAAACTGCTCGCACAAGCAAGCCGCAACGGTTATTTCTTCGTTCTCGATCGCACCAACGGAGCGCATGTCACGACCTCCGAATTCGTCAAGACGAATTGGGCAAAAGGCGTTAACGCGAAGGGCCAGCCAATTCCCAATCCTGCTAAGGAGCCGCAGGTCGACGGCGCGCTCGTTTCTCCGAACCAGGGCGGCGCGGCTAACTGGCCTCCTCCGAGTTTCAGTCCCGCAACCGGTTTGTTCTATGTCAATGCCACTCGCGCTTTCAGCGAGTACTACATTTTCGACGACAGCGAAAAGCCCGAAGGCTGGAGCGGTAACGACCGTGGCGGCGGCGGTGAGTCGATGCTGCAAGCGCTAGATTATAAAACTGGCAAGATCCGCTGGAGTCACAAGTGGGAAGGCCCAGGAGCACGCTCGGGTGTTCTGACGACAGCGGGCAATCTACTCTTCACGGGCGACGCCTCGGACAACTTCATCGCTCTCGAACCGGCAACCGGCTCCCCACTTTGGCACGCGAATCTAGGCGCAGCGGTAAGTAATGGACCCATCACCTACGAACTCGACGGCATGCAATACGTAGTCGTCGGAGCCGGCGATACCCTGTTCGGCTTCGTCAAACTATCCGGAAAATAACGCAGTAAACATCCGCCCGGTACCAAGGCTGCTTTCGTGTCCGCATAGACACACTCGTGTCCGAAACCGGACAGCTTGCCGAATCTGCTTTATAAAAAGTCCACTGATTTACAAGCTGCTGTTGCTGGGTTTGGCGGCCTTTGTAGCCGCCGTGATTCCTCCCTGGCGCGCCGCGCGCCAAATCCCCCCAAAACAGCCTTTTTCTGTTACCCTGAAGCTTGAGGGACTTGTCCGGTCCTTTATCCCCTTTATCATTGGTGTAGGTTCATGGATTCCGAGAACAATAACAACGCTGTCGTGACCGAGGAGGCGCAGGCGCAATCCGAGCGAACCGCCGAAGCCGCGAATCAGCTCGATCCCAACAGCCCTTTTTTCAGCGAAATTGCCGCCGAACGCGACCGTGCGGTCAAAGAGAAGACCGAGTTGCAGGATCTCCTGCAGCGCCGGCAGGCAGAATTCGAGAACTTCCGGCGTCGGAACGAGCGTGAGCGCACCGAGCTCTGGGAATATGCGGCCATGGATACGGTCAAAGCCCTGCTGCCGGTCCTCGATGATTTCGAACGCGCCCTCAAAATCGAGACCGCCGATAAAGAGTATGCCCGCGGTATGGAGTTGATTTATCAGCGCCTGCTCGAAACCTTGAAGAAGCTCGGCCTGGAGCCGATTTCCGAGGAAGTTCCGCTTTTCAATCCTCACATTCATCACGCGGTCGAAATGGTGGACACCAAGGACCACCCGGATCAAACTATTCTGGAAGAATACCAGCGCGGCTACTATTTCAAAGGGAGATTGCTCCGGCCCGCCATGGTGAAGGTCGCCGTCAATCAATGAGCATGGCCGGGAGCGCTTACAACAGCTTGCGATGAGTGTCGCCAAACGAGATTACTATGAGATTCTGAGCGTTCCGCGCGATTGCGACGAGCAAACGCTCAAAAGTTCTTACCGGAAGCTTGCCCTCCAATACCATCCCGACCGCAATCCGGGTGATCGCGAAGCCGAGGAGAAGTTCAAAGAAGCCGCGGAAGCCTACGCCGTCCTGAGCGATTCGCAAAAGCGCGCCGCCTACGACCGGTTTGGTCATCAGGGCGTCAACGGCGGTTTCGGCCAGGGTGGATTCCAGGGCTTCGACGAGAATACGTTTGCCGATTTCGGCGATATCCTCGGCGATATTTTCGGCCTCGGCGATATCTTCGGCCAGCGTAGCCGGCGCAGCAGCCGGGTCCAGCGCGGGGAGGACATCCGCTACGATCTCGAAATCAGTTTTGAGGATTCCATGCACGGCCTTTCGGCCGATTTGCAGATTCCTCGCCGGGAGGCCTGCTCGAAGTGCCAAGGCAGCGGCGCTGAGCCGAACGGCGGATTAGTCACCTGCACGGTCTGCAACGGTCGCGGCGAAGTGGTCTACCAGCAAAGCTTTTTATCGATCCGGAAGACCTGTCCCAGTTGCGGCGGCCGAGGCAAGTTGATCCGTCAGGCTTGCCCGCAATGCAAAGGCGAAGGATTCCACCGGATCGAGAAAAAGCTAAAGGTAAACATACCCGCGGGCGTCGATACGGGTACGCGGCTGCGCCTCTCGGGCGAAGGGAATCCGGGCCCTCCCGGCAGCCAGCCCGGTGACCTGTACGTTGTGGTCAAAGTCGCCGAGCACCCCATCTTTGAGCGCCGCGAGAACGATCTGCATTGCACGCTGCCCATCAACGTCGCCCAGGCGGCTTTAGGCGCCGAGATTGAGATCGAAACGGTCGATGGACCGCAGAAGATCAAAGTTCCGGAGGGAACGCAAGCGGGCGCGCAGTTCCGGCTCCGGAATCTGGGCGTGCCGCATCTGAACAGCCGCGCCCGAGGCGATTTGTTTGTCCACGTGGACGTTCAGGTTCCGAAAAAGCTCACGCGTGAGCAGCGCCGTCTCTTCGAAGAGCTGCGCGGACAGCTTCCGGCCGACAATCAGCCACACGAGAAGAGCGTCTTCGAAAAAGTCCGGGATTTCTTCGGCTAACGAGGCTGTACCGTCGCCGGCATCCCGAGCGCTCCGACAGCCGGATATTTCTTCGTGAACTTGTTTCGCGGATTGTAAATCTCAAAGCTGCCGTCTTCATTCCCAGTCACCTTCAGGTAGTAGCCGGTATCTGCTTCTGTGACGTTCGCAATGAATGGGTCTGCGGCGTTGTGCTCGCCTCCTCCTGCATCCGCGAAATGGAGCTGCCAAAAATCCAGCAAGCCGGGTGAGGATTTAATCACGTCCCACGCTGCCGGATCGGCGCCCTTTTTCGATCCGTTATCCATAATCGCCACCTTCGGCTCCAGCGCATGCACAAGAGCGGGGCTGTTGCTCTGAGCAAGGCCGTGATGCGAGACCACAAAGATATCGGCGCGGCCCAGCTTGTTATCCGGGCAGACAAGCTCAAGC
>DATIMA010000035.1:0-16295 GCA_035475915.1 Bryobacteraceae bacterium | reverse complement strand
TCTTTATGGCCGAGATGAAAACCTCCCATTCCGATACAAGAGACCTCTTCACCCGTGTCTCCCAGCGTGCGGTAGGGAATGCCGTGTTCCTTCGTCATACCCGTTAGATGTGTTCTTCGTCAGTAGTGTCCGGTTCAATTTCTTTAAGCTGAATGCCCTTCGGCTTTGCAAACAGAGCCGGTTCGAAAGGCATCTCTTCGTAAGTGATGTACTCGTATTTGTAAGTTCCGTCCTTTGCGGGCCAACTGAGAAAGATCGGCGTTTCCGGACCCGGTTTCACCACTAGGGTTGCCGGACCTTCAGTTGTCTGCAGAACGTAGGCGTCTGTGGGCTGCGCGTTCACGATCGGTCCAGGACTCTTCTTTGCGCCCGACTGTTCAAAAAAATCGAGTTCCTCGCCAAACTCCAGACGGTCCAGATGAGGAAGCTTGTGCTTTGGGTCGAACGGCAGAACAATCGGCAGGTGAAGATCGTTCGGGCCGCCCTGATCGATGGCGTGCGTACCTCGTTTGGCAATCAGGTTCACGCTATACGCGTCCGGCTCCGCAATAATAGTCAGCTTTTCTTGCTTCTGCCGGGCGTCGGGCGGGCTCTCCATCCGCGCATAGTGCGGTCCGGCGCGATAAATCGTCCTCGGTAATGCCGCGTACGATCCCGGTTTGATGCCGGGTCCCATTAGCCTGACAACCATCTTCGTCATGCTTTTCGGCTGTGGCGTCTGCGTCTGCCCATGCGGCTGCATTGTCAGCAGTACTAGAACCGCAACACCGGTGCCGAACATTTCGCGTATACTTCCTTTCTTTTAGTGTGACAGCCCGTTGTTCGAATGGGTTTCAGCTCGGTCCTTCCTGCGTTAGCATTGTGTTTTCAAGAAGTGAACACAGTTCTGGAGCTTCGCGCTCTCACCAAGCGTTACCTGACGCATCCCGCCGTCAATGGCATCTCACTTTCAATCGACCGTGGTGAGTTCTTCGCGCTGGTTGGACCGTCCGGCTGCGGGAAAACCACTACGCTGCGATTGATCGGCGGATTCGAAGAGCCCACCTCCGGCGGCATTTTTTTGGATGGCCGTTCGGTCGCGGGCTCAAGGCCCTATCAGCGCGATGTCAGCACTGTTTTTCAAAACTACGCCTTGTTCCCGCACTTGACCGTTGCCCAGAACGTGGCCTTCGGGCTGGAGCGCCGCAAACACCTCACAAAACCCGAGATTCGAACCAAAGTAGAGCAGGCACTCGCTCTCGTGCAGCTTTCCGGCAAAGAAGGAAGGCGGCCCGATCAAATTTCCGGAGGCGAAAGGCAACGCGCCGCACTCGCGCGCTCTCTTGTTCTCGAGCCGAAAGTGCTGCTGCTCGATGAGCCGCTCTCCGCCCTTGATCCGAAACTGCGCAAACAGATGCGAACCGAGTTGAAGAGCCTCCAGCGCCGTGTGGGAATCGCTTTCCTCTTCATAACGCACGATCAAGAAGAAGCGCTCTCTTTATCCGACCGCATGGCGGTTATGAACCGCGGCGCGCTCGAACAAGTTGGCACGGCGCGCGAGTTGTATCAGCAGCCGCGATCGCGTTTCGTGGCCGAATTTCTCGGAGGTGTGAACTGGGTTAATGGAGCCGGCGTGCGGCCTGAAGCGGTGCGCCTATCAAGGCAGCAGCCGGGTAACGGCGCTCATTCCCTTACCGCCACTGTCCAGTCCTCCACGTTTCTCGGAAATTGTTTCCACGTGGAAACTCGGTTAGCGAACGGCGTCTGCTGTACAGCCGAAATCGCGCAAAATGGCTGCGAGCTTGCCCCCGGCGACTCCGTTCACGTCTGGTGGAATCCTTCCGATGAGTTACGAATCGCCGACCAGGATTAACTCGCCGGTGCGTATTCGCTTACGTGCGTTTTTTATCGCACCCGGCGCGGCCGTCATGGGACTGTTCTTTTTCGTCCCGCTGCTGATCGTTTTCGCCTACAGCATGCTGACGCGGGGACCCTATGGCGGTGTAATGCCGCCATGGACGGCTGAGAGCTACTCTCGCATTTTCGATTCCCTCTACGGCGAGATTCTCTGGCGTTCCGTTTGGATCGCGTCTGTGTCAACCGCAATCTGCTTGTTGCTCGGCTTTCCACTCGCTTTGTATATTGCGCGATCGGGCCGCCACAAATTCCTATTGCTGAATCTCGTCATGCTGCCGTTCTGGACCAGCTTTCTCATTCGAACCTATGCATGGATGTTCCTTCTCCGCGACACAGGCCTCATCAATTCAGCGCTCGAAGCGGTGCACCTAGTCAGGCAACCCTTGCCGCTGCTCTTCAATTCAGGAGCGGTGATCCTGGGCTTGGTGTACGGCTATTTGCCTTTCATGGTTTTGCCGCTCTATGCCTCGCTTGAGAAGCTGGATCCCGCCTTGCTCGATGCGGCGGAAGATCTGGGTGCTTCGCCGTGGGTCGCGCTGCACCGCGTCGTACTCCCTCTCAGCAAGGCTGGAATTGTTGCCGGTTGTCTGCTCGTTTTCATCCCTTGCCTGGGCGCATATCTCACGCCCGACCTTATGGGCGGAGGGAAAACCGTGATGGTGGGAAACCTGGTTCAGAATCAGTTCACGACGGCGCGAGACTGGCCGTTCGGCGCGGCGGCAGCTCTGTTGCTGATGGCGCTGGTGGTGCTTGTTCTGTGGGCGTTAGGCCGTCGCGGTGAGGACTTGGTTTGAAGCGTTTCCTAGCTGTATACGCGAGCGCCGCGTATCTGTTCCTCTATCTGCCTCTCGCCGTTCTGGGAGTCTTCAGCTTCAACGATTCGAAGCTGGCGATTTGGCGCGGCTTTACATTTAACCGGTATACGCGCGTGTTCCACGATAGCGCTCTGCTTGAAGCCGCCACGAACAGTCTCATTATTGCTGTGGCAGCCACCGTCATCTCTACTGTTATTGGAACGCTCGCAGGGTACGCGCTCTGGAAGAAACGCCTGCCTCTGCTGACAAACTCTCTCTATTTGTCTCTGCTAACTCCTGAGATTGTGACGGGCATTTCGCTGCTGGCATTCTTTGAATGGATCTTCCGTTATCTGCGCGTCCAGCTTGGAATGCATACCGTCATTCTGGCGCACATATCTTTTTCGCTGGCCTACGTGGTCATCGTGATTCTCGCGCGCCTCCGCACCTTCGACCCGGCCTTAGAAGAAGCCGGGCTCGACCTCGGGGCAACGGAATGGCAGGTATTCCGGCGCATCACCATCCCGCTATTACTCCCGGGCATTCTTGCAGCCGCATTGCTCTGCTTTACTGTCTCTTTCGACGATTACGTCATCACCAGCCTTGTCGCGGGTGTCAATTCAGAGACACTGCCGATGGTGATTTACGCGATGGCGCGGCGCGGAGTAAGTCCCGAAGTTAATGCGCTCTCGGTAATGATTACCGGCGTGCTGGGCGTCTTCATCCTGCTAGCCGGAAGGCTCGAGCAGAGTTCTTCCCGCCCAAGGCGGCACACTTGAACCGCCGTATCTTTCTCATGTCCCTGGCTGGCGCAACGCTCGGTTGCACGGCCGGCCGCCAGCGCAGGCTCAATGTCTACAACTGGGAGAACTACGTCGCCGCTTCCACCATTCCAAACTTTGAACGCGAGTTCAATTGCCGTGTCCGTTACGCCACCTACGGGAGCGCCGAGGAGATGCTGGCAAAGGTGATGAGCGGCAATTCAGGTTGGGATGTCGTCTTCCCCTCGAACAGTTTTGTTCAACCCATGCGGGAACTGGAGTTACTGGAAAACCTGGACCACGGCCGGTTGCCGAACTTACGCCATCTCGACCTTCGGTTTCACTCGCCGATGTGGGATCCGGCGCTCGTTTGGTGCGTTCCCTACATGCACAGCGCCACCGGCATCGTATATTCGAAGAGTGTTGCCCGGCCTCCGCTCGCTTGGGCCGATCTGTGGACCGATTCCTATCAGCGGCGCGTCACGATGCTCGACGATCCGGCTGAAGTTTTTGGCGCGTGCCTGAAGCGGCTGGGGTGCTCCATCAATGCTGGCGACGACCGGCATCTAAAGGCTGCACGCGATCTCGCCATACAGCAGAAGCCGCTGCTGCGCGCATATCTAAACGAGGAAGTGCGAGACCAGGTAGTTGCGGGCGATGTGCTGGTTGCGCAGATGTGGGCGCAAGTGGCCCAGGTCGCCATGGACAACTCCGCCGCGTTGGCGTTTTCTTTTCCCGCCGAGGGCTTCGCCTTGTACGCGGATAATGTCTGCATCCTGCGTGAGAGCAAACACAATGATCTCGCCTATGAGTTTCTCGATTACCTGCTGCGTCCGCACGTGGCCGCCGCAATTGCTCGCGAGATGAGGACGGCTACCGCCAACGGCGCTGCCCGTGCTTTGCTTCCAGCCGCACAGCGTGACAATCCCGTTCTCTATCCTCCTACGGATGTGTTACAGCGTGGCGAATGGTTTAAGGCTCTGCCCGCCGCCGCCCAACGACTGCGCGACCGTTACTGGACGGAAATCAAATCCGGCTAGTAAACCGTTCTGAACCGCGCACGCAGTAGGCGGTTCTTCGATATTCCCCTACACCAATCGCCGAGCGCGCGGTTTCGCCAATCGCTTTTCCAGACGTTCCTTGCGATGCCTCAGCGCGGCGGACTCCCCAAAGTGCAGCGCCTGAATGGTGAATTCCAAAGCAACGGCGAAGTTGCGCTCTTCGTGTTCGTAATACTTCGCCAGCTCTTCCAGCGCACACGTGCGAAATTCATTTCGGCATCCGGCCAGTTCGGTGAACATGCCTAATGCGGCATGTGGACGCTGCAGTTTTTTCTCTAGCAAGGCAATTTCCCAGAGCGCGCGGAACAGCAGCTTATCCGGTAGTCCAGCTTGAACCGCCCGCTTGAACAGCTCCAACGCCTGCTCGTGCTGCCCCGCTGTAACCAGCCAGCGCGCAATCCCCGCCAAGTCTTCGCCCCGCCGCACTCCCAGCCGCGAAAGAGATTCTGAATCCGTGCTGCGAAACGCCGCGGGGACAATCGCCGTCAGGCACGCGAGCGTCAAAATATCCATCGCGTTGTGATGGAAAATGGGGACCAGCCGCTCCGCCTCTCCTGATCGCAGGTATTCGAAATAAACGTATGGAATCAGCTCTCCTGGAAGATCCCCTTCGCGATGGAACCCGAGAATTTCCTGCTCCAGCTGAACCAGCCGGCAGCTCTCCATCCGCAGTTTCCATAAACGCCGCGCCCCGTGCAGCAGATCCAGATGGCCCAACCTGGCGAACGGGGGCTTATGGCGCGTCATCCGATAGCGCGTTTCCAACAGCGGCTGATCGTAGCTCTTGCCGTTATATGTAATCAGCACATCGAACTCGTTGAGGTGCGCTTCGAGCGCCGCAAGCACACTTCGCTCTTCCGCGTATTCGCGCATGAAAAACTGGCGCACGCTGAATCCGTCCGGAGTGATGCGGCCAACTCCAATCAGAAACGCGTACGTTCCCGACCCGCCCATCAGGCCGGTTGTTTCGGTGTCCAGAAAGGCCCAGCGAACCGGAGACGCCGCCGAGATGGCGTTTTCTCCCAAAGCATCCAGCAGTGTCTCCGGAAGTTCGGCAAGTGAGCCAATATCGGCTGAACCGTGCTGCCTGCAACCCGAAAACTCGCGCTCCATCTGGAAATGCTCGCCGAACTCGTTCGCGACCACTTGCCCTTCCGACCACTGCTCGATGAAACAGCGCGCCGGCTGTTCTTCTGGCGCCAGAGGCAGCAGCACGCGATTCCGCTTGGCATCCGCGTATCTCGCGTCGATGCTCGCTATCCTCTGGCGCAGGCGCGTAAGCTGTTCATCCAGATCCAACATCTAAGTGCTTCGCCTTTTCTTTGCCAGTATACCCGGAGCGGCTACGATGGTGGATTCATGCCGCGCCTTCCTCTTCTCGTTTTGTCAATCTCAGCCGCCCTGAGCGCGTTTGCCGCGGATAAAACGGACAAGTTCGACATTCCGGCACATTACACGAAATTCGAATACCGCATCCCGATGCGGGATGGCGTCCGGCTCTTTACTCAGGTGTACGTCCCAAAGGACACATCGGAAAATTATCCAATTCTCTTGACCCGAACTCCCTACGGGATCGCCCCGTATGGAGCCGGTAAGTATCCTGCCCACCTGGGCCCATCCGACAAATTTGCCGAAGACAAGTTCATCTTTGCCTATCAGGACGCGCGCGGCAGATTTATGTCCGAGGGAATCTTTGTGGACGACCGGCCTATCCGGGATGTCCACGCCTCGAACCGCGACGTAGACGAGAGCACCGATGCTTACGACACTATCGACTGGCTCGTCAAAAATGTTCCCAATAACGACGGAAAAGTTGGCGTCTACGGCACATCTTACAGCGGCTTCTACACCGACGCCGCGCTGGTCCATTCGCATCCCGCGCTGGTTGCAGCATCGCCACAGGCTCCGATGGCCGATCTATATATGGGCGACGATGCGTATCACAACGGCGCGTTCTTTCTCGCCGCGAACTTCGGTTTTTATCAATACTTCCGGAAACAGAATAATCCCGAATTACCGAAGAAGGAGAAGCCGCCCGACCTTGGGACTAAGGACGGGTTCAAGTTTTATCTGGATATGGGGCCGCTGGCCGATTCAAACAACCGTTACTTCCATCCTCCGAATCAATACTGGGCCGATCAGATCGACCACACCACTTACGACACTTACTGGCAGACCCGTAACATCCTGCCCCATTTGAAAGACGTGACCCCGGCGGTGCTCGTCGTGGGAGGCTGGTTTGACGCCGAAGATCTTTCAGGCACATTGAAGACCTTCCGCGCGATCGAAGCGCAATCGTCGCGTACGCCGGAATGGCTCGTGATGGGTCCTTGGTCTCATGGCGGCTGGAACGAAGGTTCGGGCAGCAAGCTGGGCGAGATCTCATTCGGCGCGGATACGGCTCAGTTTTTCCGCGATCAGATCGAGTTCCCCTTCTTCCGCCACTACTTAAAGGACGCGCTCGATGCCGGTCTGCCGAAGGCGTATGTCTTCGTCACCGGAAAGAATGTTTGGCGAAAAGAGCCGCAGTGGCCGCCCGCGAATGCCCATCCGGAACGCTTCTATTTCAATCGGAACAGAGCGTTAACCCGGGATGCACCGTCTGACCCTGCAGCGTTCGATGAGTATGTGAGCGACCCCAACAACCCGGTTCCATACTTTAGCAAGCCAACTTTAAAAATGGAGCGCGAATATATGGATGCGGACCAGCGATTCGTCGAGAAGCGCCCCGACGTGTTGACGTATGAGACCAGCCCCTTAACCGCTGACGTTACGATTGCCGGACCCGTATCGCCTGATTTATTCGTCTCCACCTCCGCAACCGATTCCGATTTCGACGTGAAATTGATCGACGTGTATCCGGACGATGTGGGCGGAGGACTCTCCGGCTATCGGCAGTTGGTGCGCGGTGAGCCGTTCCGCGGAAAATTCCGCAACAGCTTCGAACATCCGGAGCCCTTCAAGCCGGGCGAACGCCAGCAGATTCGCTTCACCATGCCAGACGTGTACCACTGCTTTCAGAAGGGCCACCGGATCATGGTTCAATTGCAAAGTTCCTGGTTTCCTCTGACAGACCGGAATCCGCAGACTTTTGCCAATATTCCAACTGCCGCGCCGGCTGCTTTTGTGAAAGCGACCGAACGAATCTATCGATCCCGCGAAGCCGCGTCTTCCGTCGAGTTGAACGTCGTCCATTGAGTCCGGAAACCTTCCGCACGGCAGGCGAAGTCTACTGGATATGGCCATCACCGATTCGCCGGAACCCTCTCCGCGGAAGTCCGGCTCGAAGCTGGAAAAGCTTCTGCCATACACAACCGTCGCCGTCATCATTGCCGCGCTCTATGTCGCCTGGACTTTTTATTCTCGCTACGAAAGCAATAAACGCGCGGTTGAGCAGGTCCAGGCGGAGCGCGAGGCTGCCAGAAAGCGCGTGGTGGACCAGATCTACGGTTCAGGCGGGGTCCGCTTCAACGCCTTCAGCGCCGATACCGCTGTCCTGAAGCGCGGCGAAAAGACCCAGCTTTGCTACAGCGTTGTGAACGCCAAAAACCTGAAACTCGATCCGCCGGTCGAGCCAATCAAGCCTTCTTACTATCACTGTCTTGAAATCGCTCCGAAGAAGACCACTACTTACACCATCACCGCCGACGACGGCGCGGGCCATTCGAAATCGGAATCGCTGACTATACGCGTCGAGTGATGCGCGTTGGGCAGAGAATAAGAGTATGACCGAGAAAGCTACGTTCGGCGCAGGATGTTTTTGGGGCGTCGAGGCGAATTTCCGCGAAATTGATGGCGTGCTCGATGCCGTCTCCGGCTATGAAGGCGGCCATACGCCCAATCCCACCTACAAAGATGTTTGTACTGATCGCACCGGGCATGCCGAAGTCGTCCAAGTCGAATACGAACCCGCCAAGGTGAGCTACGACAAGCTCCTGGACGTATTTTGGAGCTCCCACGATCCGACCCAGGTGAACCGGCAAGGCCCCGACACAGGCACCCAGTACCGCACCGTTATCTTCTTTCATACGCCCCAGCAGGAGCAGGCGGCTCGCGCTTCCAAATCGAGTCTTGAGGCCTCAGGCCGCTTCCGGCGTCCCATCGCAACCGCGATCGAACCTGCACAAACCTTCTACCGCGCCGAGGAATATCATCAGCAGTACCTCGTTAAGCGAGGTCTGCGCCACTGCCATATTTAACGGCTCTGAACGCCGCGCTTGAAGTAATCGATGGTAATCGTCAGGCCCTCGCTCAGCGGCACCTTCGGCTCCCAACCCAGAACACGGCGGGCCTTCGCAATATCCGGCCGCCGCAGCTTCGGGTCGTCGGACGGCAGAGGCTTGAACTCCACTCCCACACGGTTCCCGAAGCGTGCCCGAATTTCATCCGCAAATTGAAGAATCGACATTTCAACCGGATTCCCCAGGTTTACCGGATACCGTTCTTCCGATTCGCTCAGCAGAAGCAAGCCTTCAACCAGGTCCGAAACATAACAAAAACTGCGCGTCTGAGAGCCGTCTCCAAACACCGTAAGGTTGCTGCCCTTCAGGGCTTGATCGATAAACGCCGGCACAACCCGCCCATCGTTTAAAGCCATACGCGGGCCATACGTGTTGAAGATCCGCGCGATATTGGTACGCATCTGGTGAACGCGGTGGTAAGCCATCGTAAGCGCCTCGGCATAGCGCTTGCTCTCGTCATAGCAGGAGCGCAGCCCCACCGGATTTACGTTGCCCCAATACGTCTCCGATTGCGGATGTTCCAGCGGGTCGCCATAGCATTCGGAGGTCGATGTGAGCAGAAACCGGGCATTGTGATTCCGCGCAAGCTCAAGCAGGTTGCGTGTGCCGGTCGAGCCTGAGTCCAGCGTCTCAATCGGATGTGCTAAATAATCCACCGGACTTGCAAGCGATGCCAGATGAAACACGCGGTCAATGGGACCGCTCAGCTCTAGTGGTTGACACACATCCCGCTCTAGAAACTGAAAGCCCGGCCGCGCAAGCAAGTGCTCGATATTTTCCCGGTGCCCGGTGATCAAATTGTCGAGGGCGCTAATCTCGTGGCCTTGCTCCATCAAGCGGTCGCACAGGTGTGATCCAATGAAGCCAGCGGCTCCCGAAATGACGTATTTCACGTTCTTCCATGCTACTAATCGGGCTCGCGCATACCGCGTCAAACCCTTCTAACATGGCTTCCATCTGGATTTCGCGAGGAGTGCTGCTTGCCCTCATCCTGATCTCTGTCTGGCTGTTCTGGTTGCGATTCGGCCGGGTAGTGGAGCGCATCCGTTTCGCAAGATCCGATCCCGATTTCAGGCTCGGCTCGGTAGCCGCCAGGATCTGGCATCTCATTTGGGATGTGATGTGCCAGGCGAAGGTCATTCGCGAGCGCCCCTTGCCCGGCATCGCCCACGCATTCGTGTTCTGGAGTTTCTGCGCATTCGCGCTGGTCAGCATCAATCACATCGCTTCCGGATTTGGCGGCACTTTTCTCAACTACCGCGCTGGCTTTGGAGCATTCTACTTCTGGTTCGCCTTTGCCTTTGCCGCGCTCTGCGCCGTTTCCATCGCGGCCCTCGCGTTTCGGCGTTTCGTAATCCGGCCCAAGTGGCTGGAGCCGCTCTCCTATGAATCGGGCGTCATCGCCGCGCTTATCTTCCTGCTGATGGCTACGTATATGCCCATCTGGTGGGTCTCTGAATCATCTGCCGGCGGGCATGCCCTCTGGTGGGTTCACACCCTTACGCTCATCGGTTTCCTGCCGCTGATTCCGCACACGAAGCACCTTCATTTGGGCCTGAGCCCGTTCACAATTTTCCTGGACCGCGGCGGATTCAGCCACATTCCTCCGCTTGCGGGCGATGAAGACTTCGGCCTTGTTTCGGGAAAAGATATTTCCCGCATCACGGCGCTCCAGGCCTATTCCTGCGTCGAGTGCGGACGCTGCACTGAGCATTGCCCCGCCAATAATACCGGTAAGGAACTGAATCCGAAGTTGATCGCGCTTGGAGTGCGTGACTATCTCAACGAATACGGGAATCAGAACGAAACGCCCATCCTGACCGCTACTGTTTCCCAAACGGCTGTGTTCCAATGCACAACCTGCGGCGCTTGCGAATACCAGTGTCCGGTCGGGATTCAGCATCTGCCCATGATCATTGGCCTGCGCCGCGGCGCGGTCAACACCGGAACATGGGACGACGACTACGGCACCAAGCTTTTCCTGAATCTGGAGCGGAACGGCAACGCCATGGGCTTCTCGCAAACCGAGCGCGACAAGTTCATAAGCAAACAAGAATTTCAAATCTTCGATGGGAGCCAGGAATACTGCCTCTGGCTCGGTTGCATGGGCGCGTACGATCCGCGCGGCCGAGAAATTATTAGCTCGTTTGCAGCCGTCATGCGTCATCTGGGCACATCGTTCGGCGTGCTGAAGAAGGAGCGGTGTACCGGCGATCCCGTCCGGCGGCTTGGCAATGATCTGGCATTCGGACAACTGGCCGAAGCGAATCTGACGGCGCTCGCGCAGGTCAAAGTAAGAAAGATTGTTTCCATCTGCCCACATTGCGTGCGCACCATCCAGGACGACTGGCGCGAGTTCGGCGCGAACATCGCGATTGAGCATCACAGTGAATTTCTGGCACAGCACGCGGATCAATTACCGGCACATAAAGAGGGCCGGCGTGTGGTGTTTCATGATCCCTGCTATCTCGGCCGCTACCGCGGTATTTACGATGCGCCTCGTGAAGTCATTGCCCGTTCAGCGGAAGTGGTCGATCCGCCGCGTGCCCGCGAACGGTCGTTCTGTTGCGGTGCTGGCGGAGGGCTCGTATTCTTAGGCGAAGAGAAGGGCACGCGCGTGAATGAGGCCCGCGCCCGGGAGCTGGTAGCCACCGGCGCTGAAACGATCGGAGCGGCCTGCCCGTTCTGCAACAGCATGTTTCAGGACGCTTTGGGGGCTGTTTCGCAGAACCCACCGCGGTTATTGGATATCGCGCAGATCGCGGCGGAGAGTATCCAGCCGCGTTGAATAGCGCCTAAGGAAGAGAGGAGAAAATCCGGGCTGGTGCGAGCGCTGCCCGATGTTATAGTGTGAATGGTGGCGGCGACCGCCGCTTTCTTTCCACGGAAACGGGCGCGTAGCTCAATTGGCAGAGCAAGTGACTCTTAATCACTAGGTTGAAGGTTCGATTCCTTCCGCGCTCACCAGAAAACAAAGCACTTACAGCTATGGCTATTGCACGTGGCGCTTTGTTCAACTTCAGGGACTTTCACAGGGACCCGCTCTGAATTCTGCTCTTTGGGTCGGAGCGTCAAACCCGCAACCGCCGCAACTTTCGCTGCTGACGTGCCCCGATAAACTCCACCAGCGATAATTGAGGATCTTCAGAGTCCTGCCACTTGAGAACGGCGATTTCCTGATCACACAAATGGGCTCGGCCACTGGCATGGCGCCCGGTCGCGTAGCAGAATTCGATGGCCGCCTGCATTTCGTCGCGAACCACTTTGGCACCTTCTCGCTGTTCCAGGAGTGGCCCTCCACGCCGCCGCTGGACGGGTTCAACCCCCACGGTATCTCCGCGCGTCCGGATCTGAATCTGATGATGACTTCGGACTTCATCCTGCCCGGCAGCACGCTGATGGGTTCGATGGGACCCGTCCTGCGAAGTACAGTGCGTATCTGGAACTTTCGAGACCGCAAAATCACTAAAACCGTCGATCTGTTCGCTCCGGACGGTACTCCTGCCCAGGGAACGATGGACGTAAAGATGCTCCCTAATGATCCGCATGGCTACGGTTATACGGCGGGCATGTTTGACGGACACATCTATCTGATCGATCCCCTGGGAGGCACTGGCACTCCGGTGTTTGATCTTTCTACTGTTGAGCCACATGTGATCACTTCAGTGCCCGGCGGAATGGGTCAGATCCTGGCCACACCGGAAACGGGCGACCGCCTGATTGTAGGTACATTTATGGCGGGCCAGATAGTCATGTTGGACACAACGGACCGCTTTAATCCGAAGCAGCTGTCCGTTGTCAGCTTCGGCGCGAACGCCGGGCCGCACAACTTGGTGCTGAGCGATGATGATAGTCGCCTTGTAGTAACAGACTACTTCCTCAATGAAGATGAATTGGGCATCATTCACTTTGAGGGCGACCACAAAGTTCACGTTCTCAACGTCACCCACGATAAGCTCACCGAAGACAAGCGGTTCAATCTCGACTTCAACACGGCTTTCAAGACGGGTCCGGCACGTCCCCACGGCATCGCTATGAAGTAACTCGAGCGAACTCCGCCAAAGTTACAGTACAGCCTGCCCTGGTTCTTAGCTCTTTACCCCCGAAGCATTCTGTGAGTGGGCGCACATAGAGCTTGACAGAACACCAGGCATTGGTCCTGATGGCTAGCTCGAGCTTGCCCGCCACAGCATTACAAAAGTATTTGTCTTCGGGTTAGTACTGATGGGTCCCGATAGCTGCCGGAACCAGAGTTCGGGTCCCCCAACTCATCTTGCAGATGGGACCATATCGCAAAATATTATGCGGCTGTGTTGCACACGAAGTGTCGTTTCGGCGAGGCTAAACAATCCATTCTTCGGTCCGACGATACTGGTGGGCTAAGCGCACACCGATTGCCGGCTGGTGATGCTGGGCTAGAAAGTCGGAAGCAGAATGACGTCTTCGGCCGGAACGGTCTCGATGGCGAATCCTCCTCTCTTCCATGCGCGGAGCCCTCCTTTGATCACCGAGGATCTGAATCCGTGTTGTTGCAAGATGCGCGCGACACGAAGACTTGTCGCCTCACGTAGACAAGTGCAATAGAGGATCAGTTCTTTGTCTTTCGGTAAGCTATCGATTCGCTGAACAATCGTGTTCGGCTCTAGTCGAATGGAACCTTTGATTCGGGAAGCTTTGTCGGTGTAGTAACCGTGGCTGCGCACGTCAAAAACTGCCAGATCGTTATGCAAATCAGAATAGAACCGCCGAGCGACTTCGGACGCAGAAACACGCGGCACGTAACTGAGCGGTCCAGTCCGTAGCAAGCGGAAGATCTTGTAACCGAAGTAACCCACAATTGCAAAGGCGAGAACCCATGGCAGAATACGGCTGCCCAGCCTGTATCCACTCGTTAGCGCAGCAATCGAGTCACTGAACATGAAACCCGTTCCGACCCAGACAAACGCATAGAGGAGCACGCCACCAACATCGAAAGGAAAGAACTGGACAAATCGCATATTCATGCTGCCCGCCAGGGGAGGAGCCAGGCTGTTAATTCCCGGAACGAATTTTGCCAGGATGAGTAGGAATCGTCCATGCCGGCGGAACGATTCGGCCGAGCGCAGAATGCAGGTGTCTGGATTCAGTGAAAGCTTGCATAAGATGCCGAGCAGCCACCAGCCTGTGTAGCGGCCCAAGAGAAACAGCAATCCATCCCCGAGAAGGAGTGCCAACACAGAGGTCAACAGAACGGCTTCCAGGTGTAGCGGGCCTTTCGCGCTGCTTCCGCCAGCAACGAGGAGAGCCAAAGCCGCAGGCACGGGAAGGCCCAATGCCTCCGCAAGGACCAGCAGAAACAGCACGGCATATCCGTTCTGCGGGATGTTCAATGAAATGGGCACTCTGTGGTCGATCCATGATCTCGCACCCATGGAATGGCTAAACGGCTTCGAACTGTTCGCTCTAGCGGTACGGGGCACAGCCTCGGCATCGACTAAATGTTCGCCGCCAACGAATCCGATTGATTAGGATGACAAGTCCCCTTCGATCCGACGACCTTTACTGTGCGAGATTGTTACTCTGAATCTCCACAGGCAAGGCTGATATCTTTGGCTGAGCGTCAGGATTGCTCATTGTGACCACGCGTAGAATTCGGATGACCGTAAGAGCCACTGTTTTTCTTTCAATCTTGTCGGCCGCCTCGTTTGTGCGCGCAGGTGAAACTCCCCGGCACATCATTGTGCTCGATCCCCAACATCCGCATGCTTCTGGTGTCTTCGCGCAGCCGATTCCTGGCGTTTCGACAACAGTACACGTATATGCACCACCCGGACAGGCGGTCAACGCCTTCCTGGAGAGCCTCGAGAGCTTCAATCATCGTCAATCTAACCCGACAGCCTGGAAGATCGAATCTCACATCAATGCTGATTTTTTGCGGTCCATGCTGCAGGAACCAGCGGGCAATATTGTTGTAATCACCAGCCGTAACGATTTGAAAATCCAATACATCTTGTCTTGTTTGCGCGCCGGGCAAAACGTCCTCGCTGACAAACCATGGATCATCAACGGGAAGGACTTCGCGTCCCTTGAAACGTCGTTGAACATTGCCAGGAAGAAGCAGCTTGCTTTTTATGACGGAATGACTGAGCGGTTCAACGTTGCCTATCAGATCCAAAGGGAACTGATGCGTGATCCCGACGTCTTTGGACGGCCACTTACCGGAACGGTTTCCAAACCTGCTGTGGAACTTAAGAACCTGCACTCTCTCGTTAAATTCGACCGTGGAAAAGTGGTTATCCGGCCTCCCTGGTTCTTGGATGTCCGCAAACAAGGAGAAGCGATTGCGGACGTTGGCACGCATCTTATTGATCTCGAGATGTGGACCCTGTTTCCCGATCAGCCCATTGATTACCGGCGGGATGTCCAGGTTCTCGAAGCCACTCGTTCGCCTATCGCATTGACACTCGCTCAATTTGAGCGATTGACGAATGTAAACGGATGGCCGGATTTTCTTAAAGAAGCTGTCCGTGATAATCGACTGCAGTATTTCTGCAACAACACTGCCTCGTACACGATCCGAGGCATCCATGCTGCCATCAGCGACCGGTGGGAGTATGAATCACCAGGTGCGTTGAGCGACAGCTACCTGGTTCTTTATAGGGGTACGCGGTCGGCAATTCGCGTAAGGCAGTCGAATCTCGAGAATTATGTGTCTGAGATCGACATTATTCCAAATGACGGAGAGCAGGTGGCTGCTTTTACAGCAGCTCTGAAACGCAAGCTAAAGGACCTTTCGGGTGTTTATCCAAACCTCGGGTTTCGCAACGACAGCGGCTCGATCCGGGTGACAATCCCGGAGGAATTGCGTGAGCGCGGCGGGTCCAGGTTTGGCCAATTAGTGGAGCAGTTTTTGAACTATGTGAGAACCCCGCAATCCGTTCCCGCTTGGGAGGCGCCTAATCTGCTGGCGAAGTACTACATCACGACCACCGCTGTTCAGATGGCTGATCATTGATTTCGGCTAACAATCGCCACTTATCGCCTTGTTACTGCTGATTGGTCAGGCGCACTGCAAGTGAAGCTTGAAGCATCATCGATTTTCCCGGTGCCATTATAGCGAGCAACCTGTGGATAGGGGCAAAGCGGCCGCTGACGATCAACCTGGCCCTCTGTGTAGTGAGTAGCTACGATTCGTGAAGGCGGGATACCGTGCTCGACCCATTGCTCGAGAACACCGATCTTGTCAAACGTGTCAGGACCTTCACCGCCTGAACAATGTGCCATACCTGGGACCATGAACAGTCGGATCCAGTTCGAGGCTTTTTGCCCATCGCCGTCGAGGTTGACCACCGAGTTATAAAACTCCACGCTGGCACCGGGCGCTACCTGCTGGTCGGCCCATCCGTGATAGATCAGAAGCTTGCCCCCACGTTCGGCGTATGCCGAAAGGTGTGGATTGAGTTCATCGACATCTTTGTCGATCGCATGCGCCCTCGCAGCATCCCGTTCCAAGTTAGAGCCCCGCCAATCCCATTGAGGATCTCCATAAACGACATAACGGAA
>DATIMA010000034.1:0-25485 GCA_035475915.1 Bryobacteraceae bacterium | reverse complement strand
GGCTTTTCGGGTGCGTAAGTAGGTTCTTCGGGCGTATAGGCCGGCGGCTTCTCCGGTGCGTAAGTGGGCGGTTTTTCCGGCGCGTACGCCGGAGGTTCAGGTTGACTCATATCGCTTCCTCCTTTTCAATCGCGGCTTTCTTCAGAAAGATTCACCGAGAGAGCCGAACTTTTCAAAGAACCATTGGTCATCGTGAAGCCGCCGGGCGTCGAGTTCGTTCCGCCGTGCCGCTATATCGCGGCCGATTGCCAGAGCGACCGCGGCGGCGAATCCCTGATGGGTGCAGAGACTCTTCACCACCCGGGTGACACGCTCCAAAGAGAAATGGAGAAATGCGGTCCTCAGCCGGTTGTGAATCACCCAACTCCATTCCACTGGAAACGGGCGCGTTTGCCGAAAGAAATGGAACACCTCGACGTGCGGCGTCAGCCACAATTCGTAACCCCGCAGCCAAAGCCGCAAACTCAGCTCAATATCAATGCCGCCCCAGCGGATCATGTCTTCATCGAAGCCGCCAATTTCTCGAAACACATCTCGCCGGATTGCGGCACAGCACCACGGCAAAAGCGGCACCCGATACGGCTCAGCGCCATTTTGACGAAGCCATTCGACGCTCAGGTCGGGCCCTTTAAAGCCCATCCCGAAGGCCTTACGGTCAGGTTCATCGATATCCGACACCACGGGAGCCACCGCCCCCGCGCCAGTCTGGTCCAGCAGTTCTAAAATCGGTTCCCACCAGCCCCGCGGCAAATTCAAGTGGGCGTCCAAAAACACGATCGTATTCGCTGAAGTGTGCTGAACGGCTAGGTTGCGCGTCTTTGCCGTCCCTAAATTTTCGGTCCGCAACAGTTGAACCCGGCCGTCGCCCCCGTTCAAGAAGCTCGTGGAGCCATCGGTTGAGCCGTCATCGACCACAATGATATCCGCATCGCCCGGTAAGCTCGCGCACAACTGTTCCACTGTCGAACGCAGTCTTTCGCCTTCATTCAGGGTGATGACAACCGCGCCGATCTCTGGCATGGTGTTTGATGCCGGTAGGTGGCCGTGTGTTTTAGTTCGCTCTTCGCGGAGCTTGTTCCTGAGCCAAGCGCACCCGCGCGCTGTCGAGTTTTTTCTGGACCTTCGCTACTTCATCAGGTTCGATATCGGCCGGAGCGCTGGTGTGCCATTCATTCAGCGATGATTGCCATTGCGCAATGGCCTCCTTGATCTTTCCCTCCTTGAAGTAAATATCGCCAAGGTGATCGTGGATGGTCGGGTCTTTAGACATCAATTGAACGGAGCGCGTAAGCTGCTGTTCCGCGTCCTCCAGCCGGTCCATACGGTAGTAAACCCAGCCCAGGCTATCGAGAAATGCGTAGTTGTTCGGCTCCAGGCTGACCGCCTTCTTTACCAGTTCCTGGGCTTCAGAGAGGCGAGTGTTCTGGTCGGCCAGCATGTAGCCAAGATAGTTCATGGCGGATGCATTCTGGGGGTCCATTTCGAGCACCTGCCGGAAGGTCTTCTCGGCCATGTCGTAGTTCTTCTCGCGCTCATACATCGCCCCGCGCAGGAATAACACGCCGGCTTTGTCTTCCTTGGCGGTCGAGAGTTTATCGGCGGCGTCCAGCACTTTGCCCATCTCGGCATATTTGCGGCCCTTTTGATAAACATCGGCCATGGCAAGGTACACTTCGCGATCGTTCTTGCCGTTCAGCAGACTCTTTAGTTCCGCAATCGCCGCATCGGTCTTCCCCTGGTCAGCAAGCAACTGGGCGCGGACTTCGTGAACCGTACGGTCAGCTGGATACTTTTTCGCGGCCTCTTCGCTGACCTGCTCGGCCTTCGCGTAGTCCTTAGCCAAGCGGTAGGTATCGATCACCTGCGCTTCCGCTCGCGGTGAAAGATCCGGATCAAGCACCGCAATTTGCCGGAACGCATCAACAGCCTGCTCATATTGCTCGTTACTGCGATACAGCAGGCCTAACTGCTCCAGCATCTTCGACCGGTAGCTGCGTTCGCCCGGATTGTACGAGCGCTTTGCTGTGGAATCCAGAATGCTCTTCAGCGCAGTGATGGCCTCAGGCGTTTTGCCCTCATCCTCTAGCAGCCCAACTTCGTTGTAGCGAATCTCCAGGTTGTCCGGATCGAGTGAGCGAGCCTTGTCGTTCATCTTGCGCGCATTGGCAAAATCCTTCTTTTCGCGGTAGACCTGCGCCATCCCCAGATACGATTGCGCGTCCTGCGGATTTGCCGCCGCAAGTTCCTGGTATGTCTTCAGGGCATCGTCAAATTGCCCACCCAATGCCTGATCCTGGGCTAGTGCAGCTTTCAATTCCAACCGGTTCGGATCCAAAGCGAGCGCCTTTTTGTATGCATTTGCCGCTAGAGCGTACTCATGCATAGATTCGTAATTGTTGGCCAGGACGGCCAACGCACGCGGCGAAGGGTTCTTCTGAACCAGTTTCTCCAGCAGCCCGGACGCCGTCTTCGCATCTCCGCGATCGGAGTACACGCTAGCCAATCCGGTGATTGCATCATCGTTGTCCGGATCTAAATCCAAGACCTTCTTGAAGGCCGCTTCCGCGTCCACGGAATTGTCCAGCACCCGGTCCAGCCGGCCCAGCATCACAAGGCTATCGACGTCTTTCGGATCCTTATCCGTGATGATCTTGTACTGTTCCACAGCCCGGCGCGCCATGCCTTCATCGACGTGATTGGTCTGTGCATCGCCAATCTGCTGCGTATAGATATGGGCCAGTACGCGCCGGGCGTTCAGATCGTCTGGATTTGCTTTCAACGCGTTCTGGGCTTCTTCCACCGCCTCGCGAATCCGCCCCGACATGCGGTACAGCTCCGCGATGTCCTCCACCAGGAACGAAGCGCTGGGGTCTTCCTTCATGGCGAGCCGGAAGTTGTCAATCGCCTTATTTACATAGTCGTTCTTGTTGCCGTACGTACCGGCCAGTTCCTCATAAAGGTGTCCCAGGGAGAAATGATAGTAGGCGGCCGCTTTGGGTGAACTCGCTTCCTTGGTTGCCGGGGGCAGGGCGGACGCAGCCTGCGATGAGCCCGCCGCGGCGGGAGTCTGCGACAACGCTGCTGACGCCCAGCAGGGCGCCGCGACAAGCGCTGCAGCTAAGAGATACGTTGTGCGCAAGAGTTTAAAGTAAGGGTGGGGCATTCGACCGCTTCGAAAAAAGGTGGACGCGCGACCGCGAAAGTCGCTATTCGCCCTTAGTATAGCTCCGCTATAGGGATGTTTCGGGCATACCGGCGGTTACGGCGGTCCGATTTTTCAAATATTTCCCGTCAGGTCTGTTGCCGATCGAACTCTCACCGCTCATCGTCGTACTCGGACCCACTGGGACCGGAAAAAGCGATCTTGCCCTGGTTCTGGCCGAACGGCTGGGTGGCGAAATCGTAAACTGCGACTCTGTCCAGGTTTATCGGGGCCTCGACATTGGATCGGCGAAATTGCCGGTTGAGCGCCGGAAAGGCATTCCCCACCACCTGATCGATGTCATTGATACGGATGCAGAAGTAACCGCCGGAGGCTACTCGCGGCTGGCGCGGGAGGCGCTGTCCGGCATCAGGAGCCGGAAGGCCGTGCCCATCATCGCGGGAGGCACGGGCTTTTATCTGCGCGCTCTGCTCGACGGCCTCTCGCCGGGTCCGGGCCGGAATGACGCATTGCGGGTCCGGCTCACCACACTTGCTCGCCGCCGCCCGGCGGCACTGCACCGCTTTCTGCGAGCACACGACCCGGCAGCAGCGGCCCGTATTCATCGCAATGATCACCAAAAGCTAATCCGAGCGATTGAACTCACCATCGTTAGCGGCCGTCCGGCATCGCAGACCCAGAGCGAACCCCGTGACTCGCTGGCGGGCTTCGCCACGCTGAAGTTGGGACTGGCTCCGGATCGCGCCGCGCTTTATCGCAGGCTGGATGACCGCTCTGCTGCCCTGTTTGGCTCCGGTCTCCTCGAAGAGACACGGGCACTCCTGCAGGGAGGCGCCTCACCCGATTCCAAAGCGCTTCAATCGCTCGGATACCGGCAGGCCGTGCAGGCGCTCCGCGGCGAGCTGACGATAGATTCGGCCGTTCGCGAGTGCCAGATCAAAACCAGGCAGTACGCGAAACGGCAAATGACCTGGTTTCGCTCAGAAGCGGGAGTGCATTGGCTGAACGGGTTTGGAGACGAACCGCCCATTCAATCGGAGGCGCTGCGGCTGGCTATTGAATTTATTCAGGAATTAATACGAAGAGCGTAATTCGCCAGGTTCTGGAATTTGACAAATACATACTAGGTAACATCGCGGAGGCGGCGTTCGTATCACAAGTAGGAGATGTTCGATGCTAAAGAAAATATTAGTCAGTTTTGTGACGGCTGGCACGATGGCGGCCATTGCCGCAACCGGTACTTACAAAGTAAATCTGATGCAGAACTCTATCCTAGATGGAAAGCAGCTTAAGGCAGGCACCTACAAAATAGACGTGGAAAATAATATGGCCATGCTGAAGCGCGGTGATAAAACAGTACAGGCGCCTGCTCGCGAGGAAACCGCTTCCCAGAAGTTTAGGAACACGCAGATGGTTTACACTAACAACAATCTCCAGGAAATCGATATCGGCGGAACACATACGAAAATCGTTTTTACGGGGAGCAGCCAGACCGCTACCGGCGCATAATTTGCTCAGCTTGTTAGCATGGAGGCGTGATTTTTCGCTTTCTCCTTTTCCTTGCCGCATTTGCATTTATTGCGTGGCAGGCGGAGCCCGCGGCCGTTCTGGTTGTTCAGTTTTATAACGGCTCGCAATACTCCGATTTGAACTGGGTTGGTGAAAGCGTCTCCGAGACGCTCCGGGGCGAATTTAGCGCCGCTAACCAAATCGTATTTGATCGGGACTCGCTCGCCGAGGCGATGCACCGCCTCTCGCTTCGCCCCGGCGCGGATTTCACGAAAGCTACACTGATCCGCTTAGGACAGACGCTTGGCGCTGATTTCGTCTGCTACGGCAGCTATCAGGCGAGCTTACCCACTGGCCAGTCGCAGCTAAAAGATAGCTCCATACAGCTTAGTGCTCATTACATCGACCTTCGTAAGTTACATGAAGGACCCGATTTGGCGGAAGCAGGCAAGCTTTCTGACCTATCGCGCCTGGAGGAGCACTTGGCATGGCAGTCTCTGAAGTATCTCGATCCGGACGCGAATCTGCCGCTTGAAAGCTTTCTTTCTCCGAAAAAATTCACCCGGATGGATGCCGAGGAGAGCTACGTTCGCGGCCTTCTCTCGACGAACACAGATCAGCAGCAGAAGTGGTTTGCCCAGGCAATCGCGCTGGATCCTCAATTCGCCAGCCCCGCTTTCGAGTTGGGCAAGCTCTATCTGCACAAGAAAGACTACCGGCAGGCGATCCAATGGCTGGGCCGCATCAACGCCGCCGATCCCAGATACGCCGATGCGCGTTTCCGAATGGGGCTGAGCGCGTACGCCGTGGGGGATTACAATGGCGCAATCGGCTACTTCCGGGATGTGCTGAAGCAATTCCCGATGAACGAGGTTTATAACAACCTGGGGGCAGCCGAGAACGAACTGACTATGCCCGCCGCGATTGATGACTTTCGTCATGCTCTCAGTGGCGATCCGAACGACACGGTATACCTCTTCAATCTGGGAGCAGCACTGCTTCGCACCAATTCCTTCGACGAGGCAGCCAAACGCCTGCGGGGAGTTGTTGACCGGAACGCGGATGACCATGAGGCGCAAATGCTTCTCGATCGCGCCCGCCGCCGCGAGCCGATTCAGCCTGGAGCCAAGCCGGTTGCCCCTGAGCGTTTGAAGAACAATTTCGATGAAACCGCCTTTCGTCAATTGAAGGCGATGCTACAACCTAAGGGAGGCGGCCAATAGTGAGTGCGGTTAAGACCAAGTGAAATCAGCGTCCGCGGCATCAATCACGCTCAGAAAGTATAATCTTAGAGCTTTATGCTAGAGGCTTTCGGGCTTTCAGACCCAGGATGCGTCCGCTCTAACAACGAAGACTATTTCATTAGCGATACCGAGTCCGGAATTTTTGTTCTGGCGGACGGGATGGGCGGAGCCACGGCGGGCGAACGCGCCTCGTACCTGAGCGCCGAGACCATTTACGAGCATCTGCTCGCCGCCGAACACGACGGCGTCGATGCGCTCCAGCAAGGTTTCCTCGAAGCAAATCGAACTGTACGGGAGGCGGCCGAAGCCAATCCGGAATGGGAAGGAATGGGCACAACCTTGCTGGTGGCCCGAGATCTGGGTGACGCGCGGCTGCAGATCGGCAGCGTCGGCGACAGCCGCGCCTATTTGGCTTCGAAAGGCCGGCTCTCGCTCGTAACCGAAGACCAGACCTGGGTCGCAGAAGTAGGCTCGCGCCTCGGATTAAGCGACGAAGCCCTCAAGAAACATCCGATGCGGCATGTCCTTACCATGGCCGTCGGGACCGGAGATCAGCTTCGCATCTTCTCGCGCATCCTCCAAATGGAGAGCGGCGATCAGGTTTTGCTGTGTTGCGACGGGCTGCATGGCGTGGTTCCCGAAAAAACTTTGCAGGATGCGCTCGATTCGGAGAAAACTCTTCCCGAAAAAGCCCACTACCTGATCGAGGCCGCAAAGAGCGCGGGTGGTCCCGATAACGTCACTGTTGTCTTGATCCAACTCGTTTAGTCCTGAAGCGGCGTCGGGCGCGCCTGCTATCGGCATCCGGTGCGGCGCTTTTTACTTAGAGGCCGCATGAAACGTCTGTCGCCATTGTTTTCCTTAATCCTGATTCCTTTACTGGTTACGTTGCCGCTCTCCGCACAATTGCCGGAAAGCTCCAACGCCCCGGGCACTTCAGCAGCGCCTGAGGCTCTGCAGATCCGTGTGCTTGATGCCAACCCTGTGTCCATCTCAGTCAATTCTCAGGCCGCCGCCGGAATTGCGGTTGAGATTACGGATTCCGATGGCGCTCCCGTTACGGAAGCCGCGGTCGTTGTGCGGCTGCCCGACGCCGGACCAACCGGCGCTTTCGCCGATGGATCTCATGCGGCGGTGGCGTATACGGACCACTCGGGCCGCGCCCAGATTGCCAGCCTGAAATGGGGGGATACACCCGGAGTGGTAGCTATGCGGATCACTGCTGTGAAGGGAACTGCCCACGCCGGAATCCTTCTAGAACGGGTTTTGACGGCCCCGAGTGTGAACTGTGGACACGCAGGCGAAAGCGCCTGCGCCACCGCGCAGAACCAGCAGGCTGCCCCCGTGCCGGTTGCGAAACTCGCACCTGCTGCACCGGTTTCGACACAGCAGGCAAGCGTTCCCGTTCATCCGCTGACACCCGCGACGACGCCCTTAAAGCCCGAACCTACCGTTTCCATAACGAATACAGCAGCGGCAACGAGTAAATCGCATAGCCACAAAAAGTGGCTTGTGATTGCGGCTATTGCTGCCGGTGCAGGCGCGGGACTGGCTTTTGCCGGCAAAGAAAATCGAGTACTCCGGCATCCTCGACGCCCTCACTGACTATCGGATCTCCGACGGTCAGTGTTGGACATCCATAGCCTGTTCGAACCAAAGATAGGCCGAAGTTCCAAGACGAATCACAGACACAGGAGTTCGTTTATATGAAGCCCCACTTCGTTCGAATTGTGTTGCCCGTGCTGGCCGCGGGAGTGCTTCAGGCGCAAGTAAGCGCGCCCAGGATTGGCATCATCAGATGCTCGGACGGTATGCTGCACGCCGTGTATGGCCTTGCTGCAAATTTTGTACTGGCAACCAAGCCGTTCGCGCCAGCCGATACCGCCAGCTTCTCTGATCGCGCGGGCCTCATTGCCAACAATGGAACCATCCAACTCGTCACACCTGGTGGCGCGATCGAAGCCGAATATCAATCCCGCGAAATAGCGCCCCTCCTGAATGTCGATACGGATTCCAGCAGCGCCATTGCCTGGCTTCCCGTGGCACAGGGCATACTTCGCTGGGCCGGCTCGGCGTTTCGATTCTATCCGGTATCGCCGGGTGCAGTCCAGGGGCAGGTAACCGCAATCCGCTCCGTTGGGCAGGACCGGGCCGAATTGCTGCTGCTAAATCCCGACGGCAGTACCTCCCGAGCCGCCATCGCGCTCTCGACCGGAAACCTGGTCAGCCTCGACATCATACCGGGCGTGCGCGGCCCAGTTTTTGCGCAGCAAACTGCGCTCGTGTTCCGTGACGGTCAAGGGCTTGCGATCGAAACTGCGGATGGCGTTCGCCACACTCTCCCGATTTCCCGCGACATAGCCATCGAACGGATGTCCTCCGAGTGGCTGCATCTCTCCTCCGAACGCGGCAATCAGCACTGGGCCCTTCACCTGGCGGGCTCGCAGGTGGAACTCTTCGTGTTGCCGAACGCCCTCAGCCAGGAGGTATCCAAGTGAAACTCCTGGTCCTATCACTGCTTGCCTGCGCCTCGCTTTCAGCGCAGACCCTCTCTTTTGCAATTCAGGACCCCGGCGGCCTTAAGCCGCCTACCGGCCTGCCCGCTGCATATCAATTTGCCGACACTCCTGAGGGCTCGGCTTCGAGCATCGTCATCAATGTGACGAACTCATCGGCGGCAACGGTGCTTCTGGCTCAGATCTACGTTGGAACCGCGCCGGGCAGCGCCGTTCTGAGCCCGGACTTCTCCGTTACAGGCCTCAACCAGAACGGAACTCTGGCGCCGGGCAAAACCACGCCGTTCACCTTGAACTTCAGGCCCTCCAGCGTCGGACCCATTACCGCCTATCTTCAGGCTGCCTACGCAATCCAGCAAAACGGGTGTGTAATTGGCAGTTCCAATCCCGCAACCCAGTGCACGGGAACGGTTTCAGCCGTTTCTACGCTTCAGGGGCTTGCTACTTCGCCACAGCTTGTCCTCAGCTATAATCCCGGTTCCGGTAGCGTGGTGTTGCAACCCAGCAGTTCTTCACCGCTGAACTTCGGCAACATCTCGGTGAGCGCAACCGCCCCCATCGTCTTCACTCTCACAAACGGATCGGCGGCTTCAATTACTACACCGGCTATTTCGCTGCAGAGCCAGATATTCGCCAGCAGCGCTTTTTTCCTGGATACGTCCGCTATGCCCGCAACCATCGCCGCTGGAGCATCGGCGACGTTCACCGTTACCTTCGAACCGGGCCAAACGGGTCTCACGACCGCAACTCTGGTGGTCGGTTCCAATTCGTATCCTTTGCAGGGAAATGGCGTCGTCCTCGCGGCAATCGATGCTCTCCAGATCTCCTATGTCGATGTCACCGGAGTTCGGGGGCTGCCACAGGCAGCGAGCCCGATCGACTTCGGCCAAATTATCGCAGGTACTACCGGGAGCGCCGTTCTCACGTTCACCGTTACGAATCCTGCCATTTCGTTCAGTGCGGTAACACTGCCCAGCCTGGCTGTATCCGGCACTGGCTTCACCCTGTCCGGCGCGCCGAACCTGCCGGCCGCCATTCAGCCCGGAAGCTCAGTTACCTTTCAGGTGGCCTTCTCTGCGCAGAGTTCCGGGAAATACACCGGCACTCTTTCCATCGGGTCGCGATCGTTCTCGCTCACAGGCCTGAGCGTCGCATCCCCGCTACCCAGCTTTTCGTTACAGCTGAGCGAACAGCCGCTCATCAGCCAGCGCCAGGTGAATCTGACTATCCATTTCGCAACACCTTCGGCGGTCAGCGCTATTGGCGTGTTGAGTATGAAGTTCGTTCCATCGATCGCGGATGTAACCGACGATCCAGCGGTTGTCTTCCCGGTGACTTCCGGCCGCCAATTGCAGGTGAACGTTGCAGCGGGATCTCAGAGCGCTACCTATCAGGGCCAGTCTGCGCTCACGTTTCAGACCGGAACGACGGCCGGAACCATCACTTTTACGGTTGCGTTCCCAAACACTGCGCCCTTTAGCCAGTCGTATACAATCTCGCCGGCTGCCGTGCAGATCAGCTCTGCCAGCGCCGTGCGCCAAGCGCCCAACCTGGTAGTAACCGTGAATGGGTTTGATAACACTTACAGCACGGGGCAGATGTCATTTCTGTTCTATGACACCGCCGGAAAGCTATTGACTCCGAACGGTATTCCAGTCGACGCGCGCTCCAGCTTCCACCAGTACTTTTTCACCAATAATCAAGCCGGCGGGGCCTTCGCAGTGCAAGCCAGTTTTCCGGTCACCGGCGACGTTACAAAAGTGGGCTCAGTCTCGGTGAAGATGACCAATTCAACCGGGGACGCGAGTACGACGCAAACATTCCAATAGCTCACCAACGAACGCCGGAATCGGTTCTACTTCCCGATGCAGAACGTGGTGAAGATTCGGTTAAGAATGTCGTCCGCCGTGGTGGCGCCGGTCACCGCGTCAATCGGTCGCAGCGCCGCATACAGATCAAGCAGCAGCATCTCGTGTGGAATTTGATATTCGACGGCGCGAGCGGCGTTTTCAAGCGCCTCCAGGCTCTCCCGCAACAGAGCTTCGTGCCGGATGCTGGTGATAGCTCCACTCTCCGGAGCCGCCAAACCTTCGGGCGCAAGGCGATGAAGGATCTCGTGCTTTAGCGCCGGAATACCTTCGCCCGTGAGAGCCGAAACGCGGATTAGCCCGGCCGATTCCGAGTTACCGGCAAGGTCGCTTTTGTTTCCGACCAGGAGCGGCTTGCGATCGCGCAGCTTATCAATGAGAGCCCTGGCCTCATCGTCAAATTCCGCCGAGAGATCAATGACAATCAAGGTCAAATCGGCATCCGAGATGGCCTGATAGCTTCGTTCGATCCCAAGGCTCTCTAGTTTGTCCTGGCCCTTGCGAATCCCGGCCGTATCGACCAGTTTCACCGGAATTCCTTCAAACAATGTCGCTTCCGATACCAGGTCGCGCGTGGTGCCCGGAATTTCGGTGACAATTGCGCGATCCTGTTCCAGCAGCCGGTTGAATAAGCTGCTCTTCCCGGCATTTGGCCGCCCCGCAATGGCCAGCGTAAAGCCCTGATACACCAGCTTGCCGCGCGCGAAGGTGGATGCCAGTTCCCTTACGCCATTCTCAACCGCCCGCAGCCGCCGCATGATCTCCTCAGCCGGAGCAACGCTGATATCATCCTCGGCGAAATCAATGCCGGCTTCGAGTAGTGCGATCAGTTCCACAAGCTGTTCTTTGATCGGCCGCACACGCCGCGAAACGGAGCCCTCCATCTGCTGCGCGGCCACGCGAGCCTGGTACAGAGTTGTCGCGTCGATCAGATCGCGGACAGCCTCGGCCTGGACGAGATCAATGCGCCCATTGATGTAGGCGCGCAGAGTGAACTCGCCCGGCTCGGCAAGGCGCGCGCCCTTTTGAACCGCTCTCTCGATACATAGCCGCAGAACGACCGGAGCACCATGGCAGGAGAGTTCAACAACATCTTCCGTGGTGTAGGAGCGCGGGCCCGCGAAGTACGAGACCACCACTTGGTCGACTACGGCTCCTTCTACGTCAGTAAGTTCGGCCATCTGGCTGCCCCAGCTTCGCCAAATGGGAAGATAGGTAAATCGAACGATTTGTTCCGCGATCTCACGGCTGCGCTTGCCGGATAATCGGACGATGCCCAGTCCACCGCGGCCGAGGGGAGTGGAGACGGCGACAATCGTGTCGCGCGGATTCATTTGCGGCCGGGGCTACCGGGGGCCGCGTCCACGCCCACCGCGAGGTCGATTTCCCCCGCGCCCGTGCCCTTCGCGAGGTCCGTTTCCAGTCCGACGCCCTTCGCCGGGACGATAGCCGTTTCCACGGCCCCCGTGCCGGAACGCCGCAGGGGGCATCGGCGGAGCAGGAGGAGTGGGCATGTCGGCCGGCACAACCACCACCGCACGGGCAGGTCCCACGCCAACACTCTCACTGCGCAGGTCCTTCTCGTTCCGCAGCGCAATGTGAATCACCCGGCGCTCCCGGCTGGTCATGGGATTGAAGTGGAAAGGAACGCGTGTTCGCTTTACCTTTTCAGCCGCTGCTAAAGCGCTCATCCGCAGTTCTTCCACACGGAGCAGGCGATAGTCGTTCGCATCGAAAGAAACCAGCGAGTGATCTTCCGCTGGAAGGCGAATCGCTTCCATGGAAAGGTGTTCCAAAGCCAGCAACAGCTCCGCGCGATTTTCCAGCAGGAGATCTACATCCGGCCCGGAGAACACTACCGTGATTTCCGGATTCTCCACCTCAGGGTGTGGATTTTCCGGTGCGCGCAACTCATAGGAGAGTTCGAATCCGGCATGGTCCAGCACAGGTATCAGAAATTGGTCCAGCTTCGGCCTAAGCGAATCGACAGAGTATTTCATCCGCTTATTTCTTCACGGTCCTTTTAACCGGGGCTTTTGGCGGCGCTGCCGGAGGAGGCGTAGGTGTAGGCATAAACCTGTTGATAACGAGCTGTTGGGCGATTCCCACGAGATTGCTGGTCAACCAATATAGTACAAGCCCGGCGGACGCGAAATAGAACATGAACCCGAACATGAGCGGCATGAACATCATCATGCGCTGCTGGTTCGGATCAACTCCGGCAGCCGGAGTCAGCTTCTGTGAATAAAATTGCGTGGCAATCAGAATGATGGGCAGCAGATGGATCGGCAGCGCCTCGGGGGACGAAAGATCCGGGACCCACAGCCATGGAGCGTGCCGCAACTCAATGGCAATATCGAGCACGCGGTAGAAGGCATAAAAGAACGGAATCTGAACCAGCATGGGAAGGCATCCGCCCACCGGATTCACGCCTTGGCTCTTGTAGAGCGCCATGACCTCCTGGTTCTGCTCGGCCTTGCGCGGGTCGCGCATACTGATCCCTTTGTATTTCGCATTGATGGCCTGAATCTGCGGTTGGAGCCTCTGCATTTTTCGGGCTGATTTCAGGCTGGTGAGGCGAAACGGGAACAGCGCGAGGTTGATGATCAGTGTGACCAGCATGATGGCCCAGCCGTAATTGCCGGTCCAGTTATCCTTTACCCAGTTGAGCCAGAGAAAGAGCGGCTTCGCGATTACTCCGAAGAAGCCCCAGTCGATGAGCTGCGCCAGCTTCGGATTCACCTGCTTCAGGATGTCGATATCCTTGGGCCCGACAAATAACGAGAAATCGTTTTCCGGACCTGTCGAAAGTCCGGCGCCAACGTAAGATTGCGGCTTATCTTCGGTCGGAATCTTCACCTGGTCGGAATAGGTTCGCACTTCGAGCGACAACGAGTCTGCCGGAAGAGCGACTGCCGCGAAAAAGTTGTCTTCAAGGCCGCCGAAAGCATAATTCCCGGTATCCGTAATGGGACCGTTCTTTGCATCCTTGCTGCTCTTGGTGATTAGCTTCTTGGCGATGGTATCGTAGCGGACCGTGCGCTCGATCGAGGACGCATTGCGGACCTTCTGATCTCCGAATCCGCCTCGCCACATCAGCGCCGATGGAACCGGCGTACCGTTCTCCAGCACGACGGATTTGACATTGGACAGATAGCTGTTCTTGCCGAATTGAAACGATTTGCGAATGGTCGTCTTACCATCCGAATACTCATAATCCAAGCCCAAGCCGTTGGCTGCCGGCTTGACCTGATAAAGAACCGTATTCGGATCGAAGGCAGGTTTCGCGCCGCTGATTTCAAGCGAAAATGGCGAAGGAACATCGGTGGCGGCCGGGTCCGTGAGTTGCAGCGGCTTTCCGGCGTCATCCTTATAGTTCTTAAGCACCCAGCTCTTCACTACCGCGCCGCGGTTGCTGAACACGATATGGTACAGCTCTGTATCGATGTCCGTCGTGATCTCGGACGCGGCCTGCACTTCGCCTATTGCAGGCGGCGGGATCGCCTCCGGAAGAGCATGCGCGGCTGGAACGGCGGCACCCGGCTTTTGCACCACCTTTGCGGCCGTGTTATCGTTCACCGGTTTTACCGGCTTCGGCGCCGGAGCGGGTTTGAAGATGTATTGCGAAACAAGCAGCACCAGCATCATCAGCGCGAGCGCCAGCGGCAGACGTTTCTCCATCGAAGGCGGCGGAGATTTCTGGCCGCCCGGGGTATTAGGCATATGAGGTCTCAAAATTCATTCTTAGCGAAGCTCCATGTCAACGAACGGGATCGTAACCGCCCGCATGAAAGGGGTGGCACCGGCAGAGCCGCTTCACGCCCATCCACACGCCACGGAGCGGTCCATGCATCGCGATGGCTTCCATCATGTACACGGAACACGTCGGGTAATAGCGGCAGGCGGAAGGCAGAAGAGGGGAAATCAACAGCTTGTAGCCCTTTAATACAGCAATCAGGATTGTTTGCATCGGGCAAATATCCGGCCGACTTCCCGGCGCAGATCCTCGAACGGCGCATCCAAAGCGCTTCGCCTGGGATTGAATACGATGGACCAGTTCGCAGGCAGGGCTGCCAATTCACTACTTACCGCCGCTCTCATCCGGCGTTTCATACGATTGCGCTGAACCGATTTGCCCAGCGCGCGCGGAACCGTGAATCCGAAGCGCGACGGCGCACTTTCCCCCTCCTTGTGCAAGCAGAAGGCGGCAAAGTAACGGCTCGTCATACGAATACCGGTGTTATAAATCTCGCGGAATTCAGTCGACCGGAGGACCCGCCTTGTTTTAGGAAGTGACAGCGGACTGAAATCGTCAGAGCCCGGCTACTTCGAATCGCGGACCGCTCGCTCGTCACTGACAGTCAGCTTATGGCGTCCCTTGGCGCGGCGGCGGGCAAGCACGGCCCGCCCATCGGCGGTCTTCATGCGCACCCGAAACCCGTGGGTCTTCGCCCGGTGACGATTATTCGGCTGAAACGTACGTTTTGGCATTACGGATCCTTACTCTAATTGTATGTGGGAGCGAAAAGTGGTTTGTACCGGCCGAACGCCGAAAACTCAATCCGAAAGAGCACTAAGGCGCACTACTGCTGATCCACTGAACCCAACCCTAAGTATACGGTGACCTCCGAAAGGCTGTCAAACAAACGAAAAAAGTGAATAAAGGAAGCGGTTTGTACGGAGGGTTAAACCGCTCCCAAGCGGCTGCGGCCAGATCTCGCTAGGTCTATGCCGCAATTCGCATTTTTTATGAGTGTATAACGATTTTGATAAGTGGTGGATAAATGTTTCAAGATTACTTCGCTAGCCGGCACTCCCCTCCGCTGCTGCACTTGCTGCCACCTGCGGTTGGCTCATCACTCGGGCGATCCTGTAATTACTCGATAGGATCCCGCCTGTAAATTCCAGGTTCTCTGGCCGCCAGGTATTGTCATGCTGGGATCGAATGATCACGCTATCTGCCAGCACTGCACCCTTTTCGATCGAACGCCTTCGCGGAAAACCCCACAGCGGAGTCCAGGATTCGTGCAGCTTGTCGAGCGCGTATTTCGCATCCAGCGGCAGCGCGTACGCCTTTTGAGCATCCGGCGCGATTTGCAACCCCAGCGCGCTCGCCTTGCTCATCATCCAACTCAGCGTAATGTCAGATAGCGCTGTGCTGCCGTCCACATCGTCCGGCTCTCCGCCGCCGACATCGCTATGCGCTCCGCAGAACCACACTTGCTCCATCGTCTGCCCCGGCGCGGGAGCCGACCACAGTGTCGCGGGAAATTCAAACCGCCGTTCATCGATAGCCAGAGCATGATACGCGTTCAGCACGTTGGGGTGAAGCGAGGTGTCCAGAAAACCGTAGAGAACCGGGTCTACTCCGCCGAATACCGACGGTATCCCGAGTGCGCCCACTGTCTCCCAGACTCCGACCATCGTGATCTTCGCGTTGTACATTGCACAGTCTTTCAGTTTGCCTAGCAATTGCGCCCGGTTGGCTTTGTCGCGGTACGCATTGAAGGCTGTATCGACAAGATCGTTGCTGAAGTTTTTCGTAGGAAGGCCGCAGGCCGCAATCATGCCAGCCACGCTCCTCGCGGTGTACGCGCCGCGGCTGAAGCCGAAGATGTAAACCTGGTCATCCTGTTCGTAGACGTGGGCGATTCTGGTGTACCCGTCCTTGATCTTCTGCCACAATCCGGTTCCAAACGCGCCGCCCACCAGTTTCTCGATAGCCAGCCCCATGGAGCCTACGCCATCGTCGTAGAAAGGCATCTGATCGGCGCTCACTGTCAGCGACTTGTAAAGCTTGTAGACATTGGTGTGCTTGCTGGATGTATCCCAGGTGCCATCGGCGCAGTATGCAATGCGCTTGCTCATGATTTGGTTAGCCCTCCTGCCGGGTCGTGGAATTATATCGAATTTGTGAGGTCAATGCTGGCAGGCGTTTCATGGGATTTTCAGGTTGGCGTTTCAACCTCGTGATAGCGGATGCGAATTCTCCTGGTGGAAGACGATCGTGAAGTCGCCGGTTATGTTCGCCGCGCGCTCGAAGAGGAGAACAATTCGGTAACCGTCTGTTTTGATGGCGCCTCCGGTTTACGAACCGCCCTGTCTTCGGCATTTGACATCATCATTCTCGATGTAATGCTGCCCTACATGGACGGTTTCCAGGTCACAAAGCGGCTGCGTCTGGAATCGGTCCAAACGCCCATTCTGCTGCTTACGGCCCGGGATGCTCCTGAAGATGTTGTGCGCGGTCTGGATGCCGGGGCTGATGACTACCTCACAAAGCCGTTCTCCTTCGATGTTCTGCTGGCCCGACTGCGCGCCCGGACCAGGCAGCCAGGTGTCCGCGACAGCGCACGCTTGCGGTTCGCGGATCTGACCATGGATCTCGGCACGCGCGAGGTGCGGCGCGCCGGCGCAATTCTGTCTCTCACTAGAACCGAGTTTGCGATTCTCGAATGCCTTATGCAGTCGGCCGGCCGCGTCATCACCCGTGACCGGTTGATTGAGTTCGTCTGGGGTGATCGCGAAATCAGCAGCAACAATCTGGAAGTGTTTATCCGTTTTCTGCGCGCAAAAGTAGACGCGCCAGGTTCTAAAAAATTGATCCAGACCGAGCGCGGCGTGGGATATAGTTTGCGGGAAAGTGGATGATCCAGCTCTCCTCTATACGCTTTCGGCTGTCAATCTGGTATTTCCTCAGCTTGGCTGTGGTTCTGGCCATCGTCGCGGTGGGCAGTTGGTTCGCCATGCGCGCCAGCCTTTATCACGCCATCGACGAGGCCCTTCGCCAGCGCCTTCCCGGTATGCGTCAGTTCCTGGAAGAGCACGCGAACATGAGCCCCGAACATTTAAATGAAGAGCTGAACGAAAGCTCGAATCTCGCGGCGGGCGGCGGCCTGTTCCGGATCTACGATGCACAAGGCAAGCTCATTTACGAATCCGAAGGGCTCACAAAGTATCATTTGGCAAACCGCTCCCCTGCTTTCCGCAACACCTCTGTTCAATTCACAAACGGAGGCACCCGGCGGGAGTCTGTCCGTGTGGCGGCGCAGCGGATCGAAGCCGGCGGAAAGCTACTCACGATAGAAGTGGCAGAGCCGTTGCGGTTTTATAACAGGGCACTTCATCACTTTGAGGAACTTCTGTGGGAGTGCCTGCCTGTTTTGATCGTGCTTGCCACCCTCGGCGGATATTGGATCAGCCGACGGGCGCTCGCCCCGGTCGATCGGATCACGCAGGATGCGCGGGCGATTTCACCTACGAACCTTTCTGCCCGCCTTGCCGTCCCTCCGGCAAAGGATGAGCTGCAGCGCCTCACCCTCACGCTGAATCAGATGCTGGACCGCCTGGAATCCTCATTCAACCGGGTACGGCAGTTCACGGCGGATGCTTCCCACGAGCTCCGCGCGCCCCTGACGCTCATCCACACCGCCGCCGAATTCTCGTTGCGGCGCAACCGTACACGCGAAGATCTTCTCGACGCGATGCAGAAAGTGCTTCGGGAATCGAAACGAACGACCGAACTCGTAAACAATCTGCTGCTTTTAGCGCGGGCGGATGCGAGCACAATCGCTTTCGAGCCGGCCGCGGTGAACCTGACGGCCTCAATCGGGGAGCTTAAGGATCAAGCATTAATGCTGGCAGAGGCCCGGCAGATTGCCATCTCGTTCCAGCTCCCGAGCGCTCCCGTCCTGGTAAACGGGGACGAGTCCTCGCTCGCCCGCCTGTGCCTGATCCTGATCGACAACGCCATCAAATACACCCCTCCGGGCGGCACCGTTTCTGTTGAACTGCGGCCGGAAACAGATTCGGTCCTGATACTGGTTCGCGATACAGGCATCGGTATCGCCAAAGACGACTTGCCGCTGATCTTCGACCGGTTCTGGAGAGCTGACAAGGTCAGATCGCGTGAAATGGGCGGGACCGGATTGGGGCTCTCGATTGCGCGGTGGATCGTCGACCAGCACGGCGGCGGCGTAAACGTCGAAAGTAAAGTGGGCGTCGGATCCAGCTTTTCCGTGCGCCTTCCAAACGCGTGAGCGGCAGGCGCTCGCTGTGCTAAGTTACCGTCATGTTTATCGGGTTTGCGCTCAGGCGAGTCGCGGCGCTGCTCACATTGTTGATCTTTCTTCCCTTGTTACGGGCACAATCGCCTGTGGATTCCGATTCGCAAGTGCAGCAACTCCACTCGGAGGCCCGGTCTGCTGAAAGCCGCGGAGACTTCGCCGGAGCGGCCGCGAAATATGAATCCATTCTGAAGATCGCGCCCGATCTCGCGGTGGCCTATAACAACCTGGGCGCACTTTATTTCAAGCAGCGCCGGTATGGGAAGGCCGCCGCCATATTGAAAAAGGGCCTGAAACTCGATCCGCACATGACGTCGGCATCGGCACTTTTGGGTATGGCGCTGTTTGAGACGGGCAGCTTCCAGGATGCTCGCCCGCACCTAGAGGCTGCTCTGCGCGCCCACCCACAGGACAACAACATTGAGCTATTCCTGGCCAATGATTTGACCAAGATCGATGATTTTGAGGCCGCGGCTTTTCATCTGCAGCAACTCGTGAAGCGCGAGCCGGAGGACCAGCACGCCTGGTATCTGCTTGGCAAGGTTTACACCCAACTGGCGCGGCAGGCGCTCGCAAAGATGAATGCCATAGACCCGCATTCCGTCTGGGCTCATGAGGTCTCCGGCGAAATCATGGAGAGCATGAAGAACTACGACGGAGCGCTGATCGAATACAAGAAGGCCATTGAGGTTGCGCCGCGGCAGCCAGGGGCGCACTACAAACTTGGAGATTTGTATTGGAGCTTGTCTCAGTGGGATAACGCAACCGCGCAGTTCAAGGCGGAGCTCGCCAATGATCCCGGGAACTGCATGGCGCAATGGAAGATTGGCGACATCCTGGTTCAGCAAAGTATCAAGCCGGAAGAGGCGCTCGCCGAAGTGAACAAAGCCCTTGCGATGTGCCCGAACCTAACCGAAGCCCGGCTGGATCGTGGCCGTCTTCTGCTTCGACTGCACCGCGTCCAGGACGCCCTGACCGATCTCAAAATCGCAGAGAAGGCAACCCCGAACGACCCCGCTGTTCATTTCTCGCTTGCACAGGCGTACCGTGCGCTCGGACAAGCCGGAGAAGCTCGGGCGGAATTGGATTCTTTCCGTAAACTAGATGCAGCCGCGCGTGCCGCCGCGGCAGATCAAGCTCAGCAGGCCATCAAGAACGAGGAAATCCCGCACTGATGCCCGCTCGCTACCCGGCGGGCGCCTGTTTACCGGCGCTATAATTCCGACCGTGGGCGGTTCTTCTTCCGCATATAGGGCGCACCGGTGCAGTTTCCATCCAGACCGGCAGGATGTGTACCTGCGCCTCGGGACGGTCCCCATTTTCGTTCGCGACCAGGAGCGAAGTCTGCGGTTCTATGTGGACCAGCTTGGATTCTTTCTGGCCTTTGACACGCGCGATCCGTGCGGCGAGCGCTGGTTAGCCGTCAGTCCTCCCGACGGAACTGCAAGCCTCGCGCTACTGACTCCCGAGCCTGGTTCTGAGGAATACAAACTCATTGGCCGGCCCACTCAGATTGTGTTTCTGACCGAAGACGTATGCGCCAAGTTCCACGAATGGCGCGAGCGTGGGGTCCGGTTTCATAATTCGCCCCAGGTGCAGTCTTCAGGCGCCATGTCCTCCACCTTCGAAGACGCGGATGGGAACTCGTTTACGCTTCTGAGCTTCGACGACCTCACCCAGGAACTCACTGAGCAACGTCAGCAGCACATCGAAAAGCTGAAAGCGGAACGGCGGGCTGCGCAGGAGCTTGAAACCGCGAGAGAGGTGCAGGCAAGACTTTTTCCGCAGAAGCAGCCTGGCATGGCGGGGCTCGACTACACCGGTCTTTGTATCCAGGCGCGCCACGTCGGCGGCGATTACTACGATTTTCTGGATCTCGGTCAAAACCGGCTCGGGCTGGTGATCGGCGACGTTTCAGGAAAGGGCATGCCCGCTGCCCTCTTGATGGCCAATTTGCAGGCCCATCTGCACAACCAATGCGCAGCATATTGGAGCCGCCCGTTTACGCCGTTCGCGCTGGAACAGCCGCAGCGCTTTCTTGTCTCGGTAAACCGGCTTTTCAACGAGAATACAACCGACAGCTCGTACGCGACTCTGTTCTTTGCCGAATACGATGACCGGAGCAGGCGTTTGCGCTACGCCAACTGTGGGCACCCCGCGGCCATTCTCCTGCGCCGCGATGGCAAACCGGAGCGCTTGGAGTCTACTTCCACTGTTCTGGGCCTCTTCAATAATTGGCGGTGCGAGATTGCGGAACGCGAACTCTTCCCGGGCGACGCGCTAACCCTCTATACCGATGGCGTGACAGAATCGTTCAATGCCAGCGGAGAGGAATTTGGTGAGGACCGCTTAATAGAAGCGTTGTGGCGGCGGAGGGAACTGCCCCCAAGGACGTTAATTACATCACTGGTTAGCGAGATTCGCAAGTTTAGTCCTCATGAGCAGCACGACGATATTACTCTGGTGGTGGCTCGCTGCCGGTGAGCGAGATTACCGGATACGGAACAGGCGTGGTCTGGCGGTTGTTTTCGCCGAAACGAGCGAAAGTGCAAACACGAAGATGCCTACCGAAAGGCTGTTGGTCAGCCGGGGTCCCTGCGATGCATAGCCGTAAATCCAGGGCGACAGAAAGACCCAGATCGCAAGCACAGTGTTCACCCTGCTGAATCCACCTGTGTGCCTGGGCGTTAAAAGCCGCAGGCATGCAAACACGACCATCGCCGCTCCGACGAACCACGCATTCCAGGCGCTTGTCTGAAGGGAAAAGCCGTAAGCCCAGGGCGAGACAAAGAACCAGAGTGAAGCCACCGCAACCATCAGACTGGCCGTCCGTGCGGCGATCATCATATCCTCCTGTTCCGGTTTTATGGTTCTGAATGGTTTATGAGTAGCGAACATCCTGCTCGAAGCCTCCGTTTGATAGACGCAAACCCGGCCAGGGTGAACACATCTCAGCGTCCTACTTCAAAAAGACTACGATATTGTTCATGAAACGCTGTACCAGTTCAACGAAGGGAAACTAATAAAACATGAAGGGCTTCAAGCAGTTCCTGATGCGTGGCAACGTGGTTGATTTGGCCGTCGCCGTCGTAATGGGCGTGGCGTTCGGCGCGGTGGTAACGGCTTTCGTGAAAGATCTGATTACGCCGCTGATTGCGGCAATCGTCGGCGCACCCGACTTCTCGGGTATCAGGCTCGTCCTGAACAACAGCACGTTTCTGATTGGAGACTTTGTAAACGCGCTGTTTTCGTTCATTTTGATTGCGGCAGCAGTGTACTTCTTCGTCGTCCTTCCAATGAATACTCTGCTGGCGCGCGTCCGGCGCGGTGAAACGCCGCCCGATCCGACCACAAAGAAGTGCCCCGAGTGCTTAAGCGAGGTGCCGATCGCAGCTCGCCGCTGCAAGTTCTGCACCTCTTCGTTAACATAAAGCGCGGGCGCGCCATGCGCCAGGGCAACACGGTGCCGTGCCATGATCCTCAAGCGGTTCTACGAAGAAAGGCTCGCCCAAGCCAGCTATCTGGTCGGGTGCGGCGCTACTGGCGAAGCGATCGTGATTGACCCAAACCGGGAGATCGGCCAGTATCTTCACTCTGCGGAAGCGGAGAGTTTGCGAATCGCGGCGGTAACCGAGACCCACATTCACGCCGACTTCGCATCCGGCTCCCGAGCTTTGGCGCAGGCTGCAGGCGCACTTCTGTACGTCTCTGCCGAAGGCGGTCCCGACTGGCAGTACGCGTTCGCGCAAGACGAAAATGTCCGGCTGCTGCGAGACGGGGAAAGCGTGCAGGTTGGGAACATACGACTCGATGTGCTGCACACACCTGGCCACACGCCCGAACATCTCACCTTCCTTCTGGTCGATGAGCCGTCGACCAGACAGCCTATGGGAGCATTTACCGGCGATTTCGTGTTCGTCGGAGATGTTGGCCGTCCAGATCTCCTGGAGCGCGCCGCCGGGCAATCCGGGACCATGCGGCAGGCCGCCCGCACTCTTCATTCTTCGCTGCCGCGCCTGAGCGAATTTCCCGATTACCTCTTGATCTGGCCCGCCCATGGAGCCGGTTCGGTCTGCGGAAAGAGTTTGGGAGGCGTTCCGGTCAGCTCCTTAGGATACGAGAAGCTCACAAACTGGGCGTTTCGAATTTCAGACGAAGAAGAGTTCGCGAACAGAGTGCTGGAAGATCAGCCCGAGCCTCCGCGGTACTTCTCCATCATGAAGCGCGTAAATAGGATCGGCATTCCGGCGCGCCCGGCGGGGCCACTTGAACAGATTTCGACGACCGCTTTTGCCGCGCTCCAACGATCCGGAGCGCTCTTGCTGGATATTCGCGAAACCGCAGCATTCTCAGGCGGCCATGCCCGGGGATCCATCGGCATTCCGTTCGTCCGGAATTTTTTGACTTGGGCAGGCAGTCTGCTTGATTATGGCGAACCGGTTTATTTGATTGCGAACGATGAACACCACGCCGCAGACGCATCCAAAACGCTATCGCTGATCGGCTTCGACACCGTCGCGGGTTGGTATCCAGCAGAAGAGCTGGGTCAGATCGCACCGCTAATGGCAATCGAACAGGTGACGCCCGAGCAGGTATCCGATTACGTCGGCAACGGAACCATCGTTGATGTAAGAGGCGCGGCAGAGTATCGGAGCGGGCATATACCGGGGGCACTGAATATCCCACTCCCTGAGTTGCAAGCGAGTCTGCCGGCACTGCCCCGCGATCGGCGCTTGTTGGTTCACTGCCACGGCGGAACTCGTTCTGCAATCGCAGCCAGCGTTCTGATGCGGATGGGCTTTCCGCGGGTTGCGAATCTGAAGGGAGGATTCGCCGAATACGCCCGGTAAAATAATTTTTCGGAAAGCCTTTTAACTAAGATAAACAAAAAATATTTTTAAAAATTGGAAGCGCTAAAAATATATCGGGGCCCAAAGATTTGCTTTGTTTCTTGCGACCACATAATGCGCTCCTTCGGCAAGGTAAATTTTGCACGCCAATGCGCTTGCCTTAGACGGCCATAAGTGAAATAAATAAACGCACTCCTTTTGCCTAGAAGTTTACAAATTACTGGACATAACACAGCTATTTGTACGATCCTTTAATCCGGTACGTTCGGAGAATACGTTCGGAGAAGAAAATTGCCGTTGCGACTCGCGAAACCTGTTGTCGTTCGGATCCAGAAGCAAGCCCGCCGTGTCTTGAATCGCGTCCCCCGTTTGGAAAACACCCAGTTCCTTTCCGTTCACAGACCTGGAACCATCCTGGTTGATCTCCGGGCGGCGGCGTCCTTTGTGCGGGGTTTTATACCGGGTTCTTATAATCTCGCGGATTTGAAGTGGCTGAACTTGCTGCGCAAGAACATCCCGCTGGAGCAGCGCCTGGTCTACCTCATCACAGAACCGGATACGCCACGGGACTTGAGACGCACTTTCGCGAAGCATCAGTTTGAGGTTGCCGGCCGCTTCCATCCCGGGGTGCTCGGCGAATGGAAAACGGCCGACGGCGCGCTGGGCGTCATTGAGGAGCTTGATCCCGAACTCCTGGCCGTTCGCTTAGCTGGCTGGAAGACTGTTGTGGTCGATTTACGGGACGCGGCAGCTTTTCAGGCAGCGCATACGCCCGAGGCGCTGAACCTTTCTCTCGACAACTTTCGCGCCTCCATTGCCGGATTGCCGCATGAAACCGCGCTAACTGTCATCTGCGAGACGGGCAGCCGGTCGAGTCTCGCGGCAAGCCTGCTATGGAACCTGAACTATCGCAAGCTGTCGATTCTTCGCGGCGGCTTCCACCGTTATCTCGAATGCGGGCTGCCGGCGATACGGCGCTGAAATTCACCTAATTCGCGGGTATGGACTGCGCGGCCTTGGCAAGGCTGCCTGCCGTGATAGGTTATAAATTTCGCCGCTCTCGGCACAGGAAACTCATCATGACTACCCAGGAAGTTGCGAACACGCTCGTAAAGCTCTGCTCTCAGGGCAAGTTCGAAGAAGCTACCGATACTCTCTACTCACCCGATATCGTCAGCGTGGAAGCAGGCGCGCCTCCCGGACAATCGCGCGAGACAAAGGGACTGGCAGGCGTTAAAGCGAAAGGCGAATGGTGGGCCGCCAATCATGAAGTCCACTCGGCCGTTGTGGAAGGCCCGCTGGTTGCCGGTTCCCACTTTGCGGTGGTTTTCAAACTGGACATGACCTTCAAGCCGGAATCTAAACGGCTCCAGATGGAAGAGGTGGCTGTCTACAAAGTTGCCGACGGCAAGATAGTGTACGAAGAGTTCTTCTACAACATGTAGAAACGGCGGTTCGTTTTCGACCCGTCACGACCAATCCAAAAAAATTTCTTTATGTCTTTTCGTTTCCTCTCCTTAACCCCCTTTCTGCCATTCGCTCCGATCCGTTTTTCGCCTTCGCCGTGCTAGGTTCAGGCAGCCCAGTTATGCCTACGCCAGCTCAAATCGCGGCCAATCAAAAGAACGCGCAACTCGGTGCCGGCCCCAGCGCCGAGACCGGTAAGGCCACGTCCCTTGAACGCCGTCAAAACGGGCCTCACCGGCCGGACCGTCCTGCTCCCCGGCGATGATGCCGCGCTCTATGAAGTGCACATTTCCGAATTCATCCAGCGCTTCGCACCGGCTGCCGATGACGAACGCAACCTCGTCCAATCTTTAGCCGATACCGAATGGCGATTGCTGCGCATTCCGTCGCTCGAAATGGGAATCTACGCGCTTGGCCATCCGGAATTCGCTGAACTGTTCCCCAAGGAAGACGACGCTGTTCGCCGCCACCTCATCGAAGCCAAAATCTTCCTCGCGTATCAGCGCCAGTTGAACAATTTGAGCATTCAGGAATCCCGTCTGCGCCGCCAGCGCGAAAAGGACACCGCCGCTCTATGCGAATTGCAGGAGAAGCGCAAGCGTCAGGCCAAAGCGCGTCTCGACGAAGCGGCCCGCCAGTACATCGAAGCCGTAGACGAAGGCCGCCACGACAAGTGGGAAGCTGAACATATTGGGTTTCGCCTGCTTATTCGAAGTCTGGCGACTTCTGCCACAGGCTGTTACTGCGCGTTCACCGCATCCAGATCTTCCGGGCGTCCCACGTCGCGCCATGTGCCCTGAAC
>DATIMA010000033.1:0-15498 GCA_035475915.1 Bryobacteraceae bacterium | reverse complement strand
TCTGCTTTGGCTTGCTTGAGGATCGGAATGTCCGGGTCGGCGTCTTTCCAAAGCGTGAGAAACTCCTGGTAGGCGGCCTTTGCCTTGCCCTTATCTCCTGACAAGCCCAACGCCCTACCTAGTTGCAAGTGCGCCAGCGCGCCTATGGGATCGGCGAGAACGATGCCGGGATGGTCGAGGATTTTCTGGAATTCCGCCGCGGCTTCGGCGCCCCGATGTAAGGCCAGATAAGCCTCGCCGCGCAGATAGGCAGGATAAAGGCTGCCAAAAAATCCGAAGAAGGCGATGCCCGGAACGGCCGGCTCATAGGGAACGGCGGGTTGTAGCAGCTCAATCGCATTGGCAGCATCGCTCCGGTTCAGCGCGAATAAGGCCTGCAGCGCCGGCAAGTAAGTGAATCTTACCGATGTATCCTCCGAAAAACGTCTTTCAAGATCGTTCGTGAGTGCTTGCGAGCGGGAATAATCGCCTGCCACCCCCAGCGCAAATGCAGCGCCATACTCCACATCCCGGCCCTTGGAATGCTCGAGTGCTGCCATCGCGCTTTGCCGTGCCGGGGCCGCATTCCCGAAAAATGCTTCCCATACCGCTGCTCCCGTTTCATAGGTAGCCGCCCGCTCGTGCTGGCCGGATTGCCCGGCAACATCCATGGCGCGACGGGACATCGTCCTAGCAAGTTTTAATTCACCGGAACGGGCTAACACGAGGGCTTGGGAGTGCAGAATCCAATCTTCGGCTCCGGGCTCGCTTTTAGACCGAGCCGCCTCCTGATTCATCGAGGCCTTGTCGCCCCTCAGGAACGCAATGTAATATCGCAGCAACAAAAATTCGGGGATCTCCAGTTTGCGGCCGGCGGCTCGCTGAAGAGTGTCCTCGGCTTCTTTCAACCGATTCAAGAAAAAATAGCTCCAGGCGAGATTGGCATATGCGAAGGTGTGATCTGGGTCAAGCTCAATCGCTTTCCTGGCTTCCTCAATCGACTTTTCATAACTTCCAGAGCCTTGGGTCGTGAACCCCGACAACAAGGCATGGGGGTCGGCATCTCGAGGATAAGTTTGCGCCCACAACTCACAGGTCCGCCGCGCACTGTCCAGGTTTCTCGTCACCTCGCGGTCGTAGTTAACAGTAATAAAGAACCTCTCGCGATCGCTCGCGCGATTCCGCAGCCGGTATGCCTTGGTTGTACTTTCCGCCGCAAGGTCAGACTCTCCTATCGCACTGTAAGTGAGCCCGAGAAAGGCCTGAGCCATCGCGAATTGGGGATCGATCTCGACGGCGCGTTGGAAGAGAGCAACAGAGGCGACCGTACCGGCTGAGAGCGATACCTTCCGTGCTGCGCTATAGGATTTCAAGGCACCAAGGGAAGGGGTAGTGGCCTCCATGAGCGGGGTGTTGTGCTTCTCAATCGTGCTGAGCGATTCACCAACTCGCGTTCTGAATTTACTCGCAATTTGAGTCAGAGAATTCAGGACATCCTCTTTTCTTGCCGCCTGAACTTGCTCTTCATCAAGAACATCTCCGGTACGACAGTTCTTTGCGCGTAACCCTAATACGTACTGAGTTCCGAGACTAGTGATAGAGCCGTCCAGGACAGCGGCGCTCCCGGTTCTTTCGCAGATCTCCCGGGCGAGTTCCGGCGTTAGCCAGGAGTCCGCAGGCCGGCCCATAAAACGAAGCATCTGCTGAATGCGCCCGTCTGAAACGAGGCTGAGGAAGGGCGACTGCTCAAGCTGCACCGCCAATCCCTGCCGGAGCGTCCCTTCAAAGACCGGATCGCCCGTCCTGTTGTTGAAACCGGCGAGCACAAGTGTGTCCTTGTCCGTGAGCTTTGCCGTGCCGTGATATGCACGTTGAAAGTAGAAGTAACCAGCGATGAATAACGCCAGGACAACCGCAGCCCCGGCAAAAATGACCCTCCGGTGTTTTACGCCGCCCGCTGCATCTCTAGGCTTCGCGCCGGTTATCGCCTGCGTCGAATCAGTATCCCGCTTCAGGCGCTGCAGATCGGTTCGGATTTCGCAAGCGCGCTGGTAACGGAGTTCGGGGTCCTTCTCCAGGCATTTTGAGACAATGCAGTTCAGCTCTCGCGACGCCTCCCCGACAGAATGCGCGCTAGTGGCCATTTCATGGAGCACGAGCCCGAAGGAGTACAGGTCGGTGCGTGCGTCTAATGGCTTTCCAAGGGCCTGTTCCGGGGACATATAGGCAGGAGTGCCCATGGCCATACCCGGAATTGTTATAAATCCCTCCGTGTCCTCCGCTTTGCGCTGTTGAGCCAAACCGAAATCAAGCACCTTGGCGTGTCCTCGCCCGGTGATTAAGATGTTCGCGGGCTTGATATCGCGATGTACGATGCCCGCCGCGTGGGCGCAATCCAAAGCATCAGCGATTTCGATTCCGAGCGCCAGCAGCGTTTCCCCATCTATCAGGCCGGTGGCAATGCGGCGATTCAGCGTTTCACCTTTCAGATACTCCATCACGATGAAGCTTCGCCCATCCTCTTCACCGATGTCGTAAATCGCGCAGATATTTGGATGATTGAGTGATGATACGGCCCGCGCTTCGCGATGAAAGCGATCACTAAACTGCTCACGGCAGATCTTAATGGCAACGGCGCGCCTGAGCCGGGTATCGGTGGCGCGAAAAACCTCGCCCATGCCGCCGGCTCCGAGCGGCGCTTCGATGCGATAGGGTCCCAACTGTACGCCTGCAGTTAGCTGTGTGTTGACCGAAACCTCTAAAAGCTCCACTGCTGGCCGGTCCAGAATCTGGCCGTCAGAATCCTGCGCCAGCAACCGCTCCACGTCGAGGCGCAGGTCGGGAGCAAGGCCGGCAAGAACACCGGGGCCGCTCTCTCGAGCCGAGTGATACAGTTGCTCGATCTGGAGCCAGCGCTCGCGGGTCACAATGACCAATGTTACTGCTCCAGGACTATCGGCGTGCAAACATTCTGTTCCCTGCGTTCATGGCCACCATCGCACTGTGTGCCCGTACTGCTAAGCCCTTATAGATGAACCCAATGTCCTCGGGAGCGAATGCCAAAGCCTTTAGCCGCATTTGGAAGAGATCCTGATCGTCCCAATTGGCCTTCATGATGCCAGTTTCGGAGTGTCTGGCAACGCATTGCAGAATGTGGGTAATCTCATGAACCAACACGTGAGCTAACAGGGTTGGAATCACACCGGGCTCCCGGAAATTGGAGATACGGTCATAGAAGACCTGAATGTGCGAGCCCTCGTAAGGACGGGCAAAGGCCAGCGCGCCAGGTTTCAGGGATGCCGGAGTATTTCCGCCCAGGCTGATGAGGATGGCGTCCGCAGGGCAATTGTGAAAACCCGTGTGCCATACGACCGTCACGCCGATTTCGCTGAACATTTTGGATGCGAGAGTCTTGGATGGATGCAGCATCACGCCTGCCTCGTTATTCACACAGATCGCCACTTTACGTTCGGTTGCCACCGTCTGTCCGTAAGCCGCCGCGCCCGTTATCAGCATCGCCACCATGGCTGTGATCTTCATTGTTCCCTCCCGGTCGCTCCTCAGGCGCAAACGGAAGGGAAAAACTTGAACGGCGCACAAAAATATTTCCGGGCGGGATATAATTCCGTTCCACAGGCTATGGGGAATTCCCAAAGCTCGGAAACGACACAACTTCTGCGCGCTTGGGCCGACGGTGACCAGGGCGCGTTGGAGCGGCTAACGCCTCGGGTTTACAAGGAGCTTCGGCGGATTGCCGGCTATTGCATGCAGAACGAGCACCCGGGGAGAACCATTCAGGCCACAGCTTTAGTTCATGAAGCCTATCTGAAACTCATTGACGTTACGAATGTGGACTGGCAGCACCGTGCTCATTTCTTTGCGATATCGGCGCAGATTATGCGCCGCATTCTGCTGGATCGGGCCCGGCGGCGCGTCTCGCTGAAACGTGGCGGCGCAGCACCGAAGTTGAATCTGGACGAACTGCCGGAAATCGGATCAGGTCGCGCTCGCGAGTTGATAGCGCTTGACGACGCACTTACCGCCTTGGCCGAGGTGGATCCGCGTAAAGCACAGGTTATTGAACTGCGCTTCTTCGGTGGGTTGAGCGTAGAAGAGACCGCCGCGATAGTAAAGGTCTCGCCAGATACGGTGCTCCGAGACTGGAGAATGGGGCGCGCCTGGCTGCTCGCGGAACTCGGAAGCGGTTAGCTTTCCCCCAAAACCCGCGGATGCTGTTTATGAAAATCCGTCCGGTTCTGGAACTCTCTGCCGTACGCCAGAATGGCATTTTCCATAAATGGCGGCCCGACAACTACGAGTCCAATCGGCAGTCCATTGATATAGCCGGAGGGAACCGTCAGCGCGGGCAGCCCGCACAGGTTGCCTGCCTGCACCAGTCCGGCCCCGACGCCCTTCGTATCCGGACGCTTCGGTGGAGTCTCAGGAAACGGGATATCAGCGCGATCGGGTAAACTGAATTTGGTCGGCGCAATCAAGACATCCATCTGGAGAAAGAGATCGCGGAAAGCCGCCCGAATCTGGCTTCGCACGCGCATGGCTTTCAGATAGTCGGTCGCGAGATAAGTCAGCGAAGCCTTCAGTCCATCGATCTGGCTTTGATCCGCAAGCTGGTCGACCTTGCCGCTGCGAATCAGAGGCTCAAAAACAGAAGCGCCTTCGGCGTCAATAATGGTTCCGATCACTGGCCCGTACGGGAAATCGGGAAGTTTGGTTTCCACCATGCGCGAGCCGATTGACTTGAATACCGAAAGCGCGTTCTGAAACGCGGGACGCAGCGGCTCATCGGGCCATTCCGCGAAATCAATTTCCGCGTAGCCAACGCGTAGATCTCGAAAATCCACCCCGTACTGCGGTGTGTACCAGAAACTCTTGCCTGACGAACCCGGGTCCTGGTCATCGCCGCCCGCGATGGCATGCAGGACAAGGCCACAATCTTCTGCCGAACGCGCGAGCACGCCGATTTTGTCGAGCGTCCAGGACAGCGCCATTGCGCCGTGCCGGCTGACCAGCCCGTAGGTGGGACGGAGGCCGGTAACTCCGCAGTAGCATGCGGGAGTCATGATGGAGCCCGAGGTCTCCGATCCCAAAGCATAGGGAACCAGCCCGGCTGCAACTGCGGCTCCCGAGCCGCTGGAGGAACCGCCTGACCAATACTGCTTATTCCAGGGATTCAGGCCGGGACCCTGCAATGACGCAGAAGCCGAACTATATCCTCCTCCACCCGCCAGTTCAACCATAGACAGCTTGCCTATCAGGATGGCCTGCTCTTTCCTGAGTCTGTTGATGACGGTCGCGTTGTAATCGAAAACCTGATCGGCGTATGGTTTCGCGCCCCAGGTGGTGGGATGCTTCGCGACGGCGATGAGATCCTTTACGGCATACGGAATACCTTGCAGCGGCCCACGAAAGCGCTCGTGCTTGAGATCGTCATCGGCATCTTTGGCTGTTTTGTGCCCGTCCTTAGCGAGAGAGCAGGCAAGCGCGTTGTACTCGGGGCCGATCCTCTCCATGCGACGGGAAAGCATCTTGGTCAGTTCGACGGATGAGATTTCGCGATTACGAAGAGCTGTTTTCAGCTCAGCGATTGTAGCGAACGCAACGGCCGCTTCGTCGAGCTTCGATTTGGGCATTGGCTGCTAAGGCCGGAAGGCGAAGGCGGGCTCAACATTCATCGGCACTTCCATCTTTGAAAGCCGGTCGCTCAGCGCGCGGACATCGGCATACGCCTTCTGTAACGCCTGCTGGGGGTTTGCGGATGGCGGCGAAGGGGCCGGCGCGCCTTGCGGAGGTATTTTTGAGGTGACTTGCGCAGCCAGCGGCGCAGCCGCGATCAGCGCTGTCCATTGCCGGCGCGTCAGATCCAGTAGGGTCCTGCGGGGAATCATGCGCACATTATAAATGCCTGCTCGAGAGCAGTCTGCATGACGCTGCGCGGCGCCGATTCACCGGTCCAGATCTCAAACTGGCGAATTGCCTGTTCCAGCAGCATCTCCGATCCGGGAATCACGGTGCAGCCCTGCTGCTTGGCCCTCTTAAGCAGCACAGTCTCGGAAGGATTGTAGACCATATCAAGCACGACGCCGGCCGGCACCCGGTCTTGAAATAAAGATTCACTATCGTTCGGGTGCATGCCGACGGGAGTTGCGTGGATGAGCACGTCATAGGTCTGCTGCTGCGCATCTTTGAGAGATGCTGCTACGCCACTAACGACGCGCGCAAGAGATTGGGCGCTCTTTAGATTTCGACCCGTGATGGTCACATCGGCCCGCGCATCCGACAGCGCAATCGCGGCGGCGCGCGCTGCGCCCCCGTAACCGGCGATCAGTATGGACTTGTTTGCAAGCCGCAAACGCCGCGCCAGCGGACGAATTACTCCATCTGTATCGGTATTGGTACCGCGCCACTTTCCGGCCCGCCGCCAGACTGTGTTGACCGCTCCGATCCGCTTGGCTAACGGATCGATTACATCCAGATATCGCAATATCCGTTGCTTGTGAGGGATGGTGACGCTGAAACCATGGACCGGCAAGCCGCCGGCTAGCTTCATCCACTCGCCTAGATGAATTGCAGGAACCAGAAATGGAAGATAAACAGCATCCATGCGGCGGGATTGGAACCCACGATTGTGAATTAGCGGTGATTTGGAATGAGCTACAGGGCAGGCTATGACGCCGTAAACGCGGCTCTGTTGGGTCAGCTTTTCGAGCCGGTAAAGTGAACGCATGGCCTTAGCCGGAATCTGACCGGCCGCAGTGCCTTCGGCCTGGAGTGGAGCCGCGTATGTAAAGAGGCTACCCCGTGACGGGCCCAGAATACGGGTTGGCAGACCTGCTTCGGACATGGCCAGAGCGATCAATGGTTCGCGCCGCTGCTGTCGAACAAACTGAATCAGGCGCAGGTTGTCATCCGGTTTGCGCGCGGTCGTGGCGATCTTGTACGCATCCGCGGGAATGCGCTTCAGACGCCGGAGAACGGGATCTAGGGCCGGCGTTTTCTGAAAATCATGGAATGAAACGATCACGGGTACGGAGCGGCGTAGTTCTTCGACGTTCGATTTCATCCGCTCCGCGGATTCGATTTCGAGGTCGATAAGATTGGCGCCCGCCTCAATGGCCGTTTCCAGGATGCCGATCTGCTCTTCAAGCCCTCCTGAGAACTGTCCCTGTGCTTGCTTGTGGCGGCAGGTCGCCAGAACGTAGGTGTCGGGATATTTGCCTCGGAACTTGTGCACAAATTCCGCCGCTCTCCTGGGTTGTTCGAGGTAATCCAATCGAAATTCCAGGAAGCTATTTCCGTCCTTGTATTCGCGCTCGGCCGCGCGGCTCAATTCGGCGATGGTTGGGAAACCGAGGGCTACACAGATACGAGGAAGATTCCTGGGAAGCGAAGACATGCAAAGGCGCGTGCATAGGATAGCAAGGGCGTCTTTGTTGTGATATCGACGAGGACTAGCGCCGCGACTTCTTATATCAAACGGGCGGCCGCAGATGCATTGCGGATGAAGGCGAGTTGAGAACGGCCTCAATCTTAATAGGCAGCGGCAGGCTGCCCCGGGCCGTGCTGAGGCTCCAGGATAGCCGCCTGAGTGCGGCCAGAACGCATTCGGCCCGCAAAACGCGTTCATCGGTCCGGTCCAGCGGGGCTAGCCGCGAGAAGACCCGGTCAAAAAGATGGCCAATCTCATCCAGTTCGGCGCGGACCTTACGTTGTTCATCGGCAGTAAAATGCGCAGTCATGCTTCTCTCTTTTCCTGAAACTAAATTTCAGGTTAGGCTTCAGGCGCGCAAAGCTCTATCCCGTGTAACCCTGAGGATCGGCCGGAAAACTATGGAGGGTCTGCCTCGGCTTGTTCAACGAACCAGATTCTTGCGTACCGCGTAGAGCACAATTTCCGCCGTATTGTGGAGGTTCAGCTTTTGCATCAGGTTGGTCCGGTGGCTCTCGACGGTGTACAGGCTCACGTCGAGAATGGCTGCAACTTCCTTGTTTGATTTCCCCTCGGCGAGCAATTGAAGCACCTCGCGTTCTCGCGCGGTCAGAAGTTCAAAACTGTCGGATAGGCCTTCCTGCTTCAACACCCGCATGTAGTCTTCAAGAAGGGTCTGCGTAATGGCGGGGCTGAAGAAAGGCCGGTCTTGCGAAACGGCCTTAATGGCCCGGAACAAGTCCTCTTCCGCCGATTCTTTCAGCAGGTAACCCTTCACCCCGGCATTCAGTGCCCGCAGAACATAGCTTTCATCAGCATGCATGGTGAGCATGATAATGCCCGCTTGGCTTCCCGCCTTTCGGATCTGTTCGGCCGCATCGATGCCGTTCAAAAGCGGCATGGCGATATCCATCAGGACGATATCGGGAGCTAATTCCCCGGCAAGCCGGACTGCTTCCCTGCCGTTTGCCGCTTCACCCACAACTTCAATCTCTGAGTATTGCTGCAACAACAGGCGCAATCCTTTTCGAACCACCCCATGATCGTCTGCGATGAGAACCTTCAGCTTCACTACTTCAAAACTACAGGACACCCACCCAGGAGGATGGAACCGCCGGCCGGCGGGCGAAAGCCTCGAGTTTTTCGATTCGTTTCGTCACGGGAGGATGCGTTTGAAACAGGCGCATGGAGCCCTTCGCGGAGAGCGGACTGCAAATGAACAAGTGTGCCGAAGCCGGCGAGGCGGATTCCAGGCACGTTCGCGACTTCTGAGCATCAATCTTCAGCAGAGCGCTTGCCAGCGGAGAGGAATCTCCAATCAGCCGCGCACTATGTTCGTCCGCGCAGTATTCCCTTGAACCGGACGTTGCCAGACGAATCAGCAGAGCAGCAATTGGGGCAATTAAAATCCAAAAGAACGCATCCGATGGAACGCCGTCGCGCTTTTCCACTTTCGATGTGCTGATCCCCAGCAAGTTGCTCCAGGTGAAGAAGTTCGATATCGAGGTGAATATTCCCGCAAACGCCGCCAATACGGTCATGGGGAGCGTGTCGCCTCGCCGGAGATGGCCGAATTCATGAGCGATAACGGCCGCCAGTTCTTCCCGGTCCAACAGGTCCAGAAGTCCGGTGCTTACGACGACCGCGCCGTGCCGCACGTTGCGGCCAGTTGCAAAAGCGTTAGCAGCCTGATCGGGCAGAAGATACATGCTCGGAACAGGTAGATTCGTGCGCCGCGCCAGTTCACGAACCATTTGACACAGCCCAGGTGTACTCGATTCGTCGATCTTCAGCGCTCCATGTGTTCGCAGGACGCGCTTGTCGGCCCGGAAATAGGCGGCAAAAATGCCGAACAGCAGCAGCGCGGCTGCAATCGCCAATCCTGTCCCCCCTCCCAATTTCCATCCCAGGATCAAAGCGAATAACGCAAGCGCACACAGCACGGCCAGGGCCTTGAACTGGTAAAGGGTTGATTCACTCATTGCTGGCCCATTGGGGCGCTTCGGACCCAGTGACTGCTAGTTTCCACGCTAAAGCCAAACCGGCTGTCAAGCCATCCCGTAAAAAGGCGAGTCCGGCTCTGGAAAGGCAGGAGCCGCGCCGCTTCCCGGTTCGATGGAAAAAGCTATGCTGGCCGCACTTCGACGCCTTCGTCCTGACGCAAGGGCACGAGCGGCAGTTCAATCCGTATCAGCGTTCCAAACCCTGGCCTGGATGAAACCGTCAGTTCGCCTTGAAGCGCCCTCACCCGCTCTTCCATTCCCACCAGTCCCAGGCCCCGGGTACGCAGACTGCTTGTCTCGAATCCTCTGCCGTTGTCCTGAATGGATGCTGAAACCAGGTCTTTCTCTTGCACGATGGCGATGGTCACGCGATTTGCTTCCGCGTGTCTCAGGCAATTTGTCAAAGCTTCCTGAATTGCCCGATATAGGCAGATGCGAAAAGCCTCCGGCAGGCTGTTGACCTCGCCCTCAATGTCAATCGAGACGGGAATGCCGCTACGCGCGGAGAACTCTTTGGCTTGCCACCTCAGTGCCGCCCCGAGCCCGAGGTCGTCCAGCATGGAAGGGCGGAGCAAGAGCGCCAAGTTCCGCACGCTTCGAAGTGACTCTTCCGCCAGGCCTTTGACGCTGTCCAGCCTTTCCCGGAACGCCGCATCCGCTTCACCCCTCCAGAGGCTTCCCAATTCCATTCGTAAACCGGTTAGTATTTGTCCCACTTCATCGTGCAGTTCCCGGGAGATCGTTTTTCTTTCATCCTCTTGCGCCCGGACCAATTGATTGGACAGGCGGCGCAGCTCATATTCTGCCTGTTCGGCCCGCTGTTTCTGATTGCTGGAGATTCCCTCAAGCCGGGCAAGATAGACTGTGCTGCCGGCGGCGATAACCACGCCCAGCAAGAGTAGGCCGATGGTTGCGCCTGCGGCGAAATGGCGAAGGGCGTGCTGCTGGGTTTCGATCTGTTGTTCTTCCAGCCGGAGATTGGCAGTATTCAGAGCATCAATCTTCTGCGCGACTTCCAGCACGGTTTCCCGTTGATTGTTTCGCTCTTTCAGGTACGCCAGAGTCGAGGCGTTACTTTGCCCTGTCTCCTCAGAAGCGCGATCGGCAGATTGCCAGTAATTCGTAAGCTCACTTCGCAGCGACTCCAAAGCTCCGCGTTGGGTCCCACCGAGTAGAGAAAAGAGCGTTGCAAGATGGCGTTCCGCGCCAGTGCGGAATTTCGCGAGACTCTGTTGAACCGCTATCTTATCTTCCAGGGATGGAGGCTCACGCAGCAGAATTGCAGCGCGGTAGACGTCAGCGCCAATCGCCGTAATTGCGTCATTGGCCTGATGGTAGAGCTGATGCATGCGCCTCGTCTTGGTATCAATCTCCGCCTCCTTCTTGGAAACAATCCAGGCAAAAAGCGGCACTAATAGCAGCAAAACGCAAAACGAAATGCTTACAAACGGCCAAATGCGGAGACGCATCAGCCGCCCCCGGTTCGCGGCAAGCTAGGCCTCATGAATGTTGGTCCCTGTTGACGAGGATACAAGGATTATCTTCCGAACCGGGGACAGCTATCCGCGAGAACTGGGACGCCCTCCTCCGTTTTCGCCTCCGTTGCCGGGCATCTCGTCGCGGGATTTATTTCACTGTAGGTCTCTATTTGTCTTCAGCCAATCCCCCCTTCAGGGGAGTGCCTTGTACAAAAGGCGGGAGAGTAGGAACGCGGCACGTCAACTCCACGTCACTGGCGAAGTAATACGCTGAATTCTCCACCCTTTGCATCAAGAATGACAGTGCTGGCCGGCGGTATCTGGCCCTGGGCGACCAGCGCAGCCACCGGTTGAATGAAATTTCGCTGCACAGTTCGTTTCAGCTCGCGCGCGCCGAACTCCACGCTGGTTCCGCTGTCCAACAGCAGATTACGGCCCGCGCTGGTGCACTGCAGGCGAAACGCTCTGAGGCCGAGGCGGTGGTGCACCAGGCGGGCGAAACTCATCAGGATGTGATCGAGAATGACGTCGCATGCCGCGCGGTCTAATACTTTGTAAGTGATCACCGAGTCGATCCGGTTAACGAATTCAGGCGAAAATTTGTGCCGCACCGCTGACATTCCGATGCTCTGAAGCTTAGAAGTATCTTCCATGGGCTGCGTGGGTAACATCGCCTCGTAGCCGAAATCCGGCTTATTGGCGCGCTGAATCGCCTTTGCACCCAAATTGCTCGTCAGGAAAATCACGCACTTCTCGAAATTTACCGTGCTGTTGTCGCCGAGCCGCAACGTTGCCTTATCCAGAATCCCGAGCAGCATCCGTGTCATCGAAGGAGCGGCTTTCTCGATCTCATCAAAGAGGATCAGTGAAATATCGCTGGACTCGCTGGCAACGCTGTTCAGTTTCGCCTGCGTAAGCATCGGCTGCGTTTCCCGATGGCCTAGATATCCGGGGGGAGCCCCAATGAGCTTCGCTACTTCGTGCTCCATCTGGAACTCTCCACAATCGACTTTCAACAGGTTTTTTGAACTGCCGTGCAGCACTTCAGCGAGCGCCTCAACGGTACGCGTCTTGCCTGTCCCAGTCGGCCCCAGCAGCAGAACCACTCCGATGGGGCGGCCCTCAGGGGAAAGACCTGCCTGGTGCATCTGCAGATAGGGAATGATCGTCTCGATCGCCTCTGGTTGCCCAACCAGCAAATCGCTCAGGCGAGTAGCCAGTCCGTCCGGATTTTCCGGCACTATGGGACGTCTAGTACGCCCCGACAAATTATAAGATCGCATGCGTCCTCGCGTCGGAGTTGTCGGCTAACTGTCTCGATTCCGGCTCCAATGAAGGCGGCGGAAGCACCTTCATCCTCGGGGGCCGGACCAAGTCCTTCCGCTCAGAAGTGTAGCCGGGCGCTTGACGCGTTTTGATTAGGCTGGCGCTGCCAACTATCCACCACGGCACGTCCAACACGTCTGTTTGTAATAGCTTGCACGCCCTTGTTGGTTGTCGAACAAATATGTTCAGCCGCTGTGATCTAAGTTGGGGCGGAGAAAATTCCGCCACGAAGCCGGGCTCCGGCCTGCGTCGATGCTTACGAACTGATGCTTCCGTTTTGAACGTATTCCGCGCCAGCGAACAATCCCGTGCCTACTTCTCCACCGGAAACTCGAAGTACAGAATGTCCTGGCCGGAGCGTGCATCACGTAGACCATTGACGTAGAGCTTATCCCCAGGCTCGCTCTGCGCTTCGAAATAGATGAAGCCGCTGGCCGAGTCGCCCGGTGGCAGCATCTTCGCACTGAATGCGCGGGTGCCAATTTCCGGCGCGTTCAGCGGATTCTTCTTTTTTGGCAGCGGAATCCGCACGGGGGACATGCCCGGGTGCTTTCCCGCGGTTCCCAGATAGGGCAGATCCTCCGGGCTGACTGCTGCGACATGCCTTCCGTCCGCGCCGACGAGACTGACTTCCATATCGCGTAGATCCAGCGTTTCGTGGCGCTTGTTCTCAATCACGACCAGCACCGGTAAAACGCCGTATTTCAGCAAATTCGTCTTTTTGCCGAACGGCTCCGCGGTAAGCTCCTCGGTGTTATAAGGCTTGGCTCCCACAGTCACCTGATCCGATGTCTGATGAGCGTAGCCCGCGGCTGAGCCGGCCTGAAAACCCTTATCGGCGGCAAACATTGCAAGCGCCGAAATCCCCATGACGAACGCTATACTCGGAATCACGAATCGAGTTTTTGGCATCACTCGCAATCTTCTCCTATACCGTTTTCTCCAGCTCATAACTTTCCCGATCGTCGCGCTCTATTTCGTCGCTCGGCTGCTATCGAATCGCGCATATCGCCCCGAGTTCGTTCAGCGGCTCGGGTTCCTACCCCCATCTTTCACTCGGACGAGAGCCGGCTGCCTCTGGTTGCATGCCGTGTCGGTCGGCGAAGTGGCATCCGCCATCCCTCTCATCCGAGAATGGAAGGAGCATCAGCCGCTTATCCCCATTTATCTGTCCACTTCCACCGTGGCTGGCCGAAAAACCGCGCTGCGGCAAGTTGCGCATTTGGTGGATGGCGTCTTCTATTCTCCACTTGACTATGTCTGGTGCGTGCGGCGGGTACTGCGAACCATCTGTCCGGCGCTGGTGGTGGTTTTCGAAACGGAAATCTGGCCGAATTTCTTTGCCGAGACAAAACGAATGGGCGCGAAGCTGGCGATTGTAAACGGCCGCATTTCCAACCGCACCTGGCCCAGATATCGGCGCTGGAGAGCGCTTTTTCGCCCCATTCTCCAACTTCCTGACCTGGTGTTTGTCCAGAGTACTACCGACCAGCATCGCTATGCCGAGTTGGGCGTCGCTTCGGACAGGCTCTCGGTCATGGGCAATCTGAAATACGATGCTTCGGCCCCGCACGCGTCTCTCCCCGTCTCCACCTTCGATGCCGGGCAGGTCTGGATTGCGGCCAGCACCGTCGGACCGCACGAGCGCGCCAGTCTGAAAAAGCATGCGATCGATGAAGACGACATTGTGATTCGAATTTTCCGGTCGCTCGCGCGGGACTTTCCGAAACTTCTGCTGATCCTTGCCCCACGGCAGCCCGCGCGCTTCGATGAAGCCGCGCGTAAGCTGGAACGGGCGGGCATCCGGTTCCTGCGCCGTAGCGCGATTGCCGCGGAACCAGAGCCGGCACTTGAGTTACCCGGGGTGCTGCTGCTGGACACCATCGGAGAGCTGGCGGGTATCTATCATGTTGCCGACGTCGTCTTCGTCGGCGGATCCATCGCTCCTCGCGGAGGGCACAACATTCTCGAGCCAGCCGCGGCTGGTGCGCCGGTGATCGTCGGCCCGCACATGGAGAACTTTGAGACCATCGCCCGCGATTTCCTACAGGCCGACGCAATGGTTCAAGTGTCCGATGAGGAGCATCTGGCAGCAGCCTTACGCCACCTTTTGTCTGACCGAAAGCGCGCAAATGAACTGGGAGCCCGCGCGCGCAACCTGGTAGAGGCCCAAAAAGGCGCAGCCTTGTCCATTGCCGCGCGCCTGCTAATGCTGTACTTCTCCGCGACCCTGCGGCCGTTACGCGATTTCTTAACCGAGCACACGCTTCGGGCGCTTGCGTGGATCTGGCGAAAGGGCGGGGCGTTAAAGCGGCGGCGGTCTGAACGCGCTCCGGAGGCGCAGCTTTCACTGCCCGCCTCCGTAATCAGCATCGGCGGAATCACCATCGGCGGCTCCGGAAAAACACCGTTCACCAGCTACCTTGCAGAACGGCTCAAATCCAGAGGGCACGCACCAGGGATCCTGACGCGAGGCTACCGCCGGCGTTCCCCCGATCGCAGTTCCGTGCTTTTGCCGGGCGTGCATGTGCCGGCCGCTTTCACCGGGGATGAGGCCCAGATTTTTCTGCGTTCGGGCACTGCCCCCGTCGGCATTGGAGCGAATCGCTTCATTACCGCTCATATTCTGCTGGAACAGGTTCCCTCAACCGACGTCCTGCTGCTGGACGACGGTTTTCAGCACGCCCGCCTGAAGCGGGATTTCGACGTGGTGATCATTGACGGTCTCGATCCCTTCGGCCAGGATGAAATCGTTCCGCTGGGCCGGCTGCGCGAGCCGCTTGCGGCGCTTAGCCGGGCCGACGCGCTGGTGGTTACGCGCGCTGAAAACGACCTTAGATACCAGGCGATTTCCGCGCGACTTCGCAGACACAATGCGAAGGCTCCGATTTTCCGTACTCAACTGGTGGCGCGCTGCTGGCGCGACTATCGCACTGGGATGTGCCGCACCGACCTGGATGGCTGCCCGGTCGCCGCATTCTGCGCGTTAGGTAATCCGGAGAACTTCTGGCGAACGCTCGAGTCCTTGGGCCTAAAACTAGTTTTCCGCTGGCCTTTTCCGGACCATCACGCTTACAAGCCGTTCGAGCTGCAGCGAATCGCACTCCAGGCCCGCATGCAGGGCGCGAAACTGCTGGTCACAACCGAAAAAGACCGCATCAACTGCCCGGACCATCTGGAATCCGCTATCGCGCCACTCGATCTGGTTTGGCTTGAGATCGACCTCAAGCTGGAAGACGAAGGCCGGTTTCTCGCTCTGCTGGAA
>DATIMA010000032.1:0-12608 GCA_035475915.1 Bryobacteraceae bacterium | reverse complement strand
CCTGTTTCGTGAACGGCCAATTGAGCGCAAGGACAACGGTATAAAAGAGAACCACTGCGGCGAGCGCAATCGCAACCCAGATCCAGAGGCCGAAGCGTCGCTTTTGCCGGGTGGGGACCTCTACACCGGAACCAGACATAGCCAAATCTTCCGCATTCAGCCAAATAGCCCGCCAGCGGCGTATCGCCTGAAAACATTTCAAGGCAACACGCCACCGTCGGGGGCTCTCTCCTAGTTCGCTCTGCCAACTAAGAGTGAAGCATCCGGCTGACGGGACACACCCGAAAAATTCCGGTAAGGATGGCGCCGGCCGCTACCGCCGTCAATACGCCTTTCCATTTGTAACTCAAGGGCGCGAATATGCCCGCAGCGGCGGCGGCAGAACCGATTCCCAGCCGTACTTTATGTTCGACATCGCTCATTGCCCCGCAGGCATGACTCGTGCTGTGTGTGTTTTCCATAACCGATAGACGCCACCGGGCGCGTTTCCTTACGGCTTTTTGCGAAGAAACCATGAGCCCATGGGACGAGGCTGTCTGCCCCATTTTCTTCTTTATTTCTGCAGCATTGCCCAGCATCACTTCAACAAAAGAACCGAAATGGCAAAATACCAGAGATGCGAGTTCGCACATTATTGCCTCTGGGACTGCTGGTGAATATCTGTTTCGCGGCGGGACAGAATCCAGTTCCGGCAAGTAAACCCGCTCCACCGGGAGTAGTGGAAAACGGCCAATCGTTGTTTCTTCAGAACTGCGCGTTTTGCCACGGGCGCGACGCCGCGGGCGGCGAAACGGGACCCGATCTCACCAGCTCGAAGCTGGTCGCCGGTGACGTGGACGGGAGCAAGATCGGCATTGTCGTGCGCAATGGGCGGCCGCAGAAGGGCATGCCACCTTTCGACTTTTCCGATCAGCAGATTGCCGAAGTGGCCGCGTTCATTCACGCTGAGAAGACCAAGGCGGCTTCGAAGCAAGGTGGCCGCCGTGGAGTGGACGCCGCGGATCTGCAAACCGGGAATGCCGCGCTAGGCAAACAGTATTTCAATGGGGCTGGCGGCTGTTCCTCGTGCCATTCGCCGACTGGTGATCTTGCCGGCGTGGCAAATCGGTTTCAGGGATTGAAACTGGAACAGCGTATGCTGTACCCGGAAGGCGCGGCGGCAACGGTAACCATCACGCTTCCTTCCGGCGAAACCGTTACGGGAAAGCTGGCGTACCGCGATGAGTTTACTGTCGGCCTGCAAGATGCTTCCGGGTGGTACCGCTCCTGGCCGGCGAGCTCACTGAAATATAAGGTGAGCGCTCCGGCCGAAGCTCACGTAGATCTCCTGGGAAAGTACACCGATTCAGACATACACAATCTGATGGCATATCTGCAGACGCTGCGTTAACAAATGAAACTTGCCTATGCGTTTTTTCAAGCGGCTCTCGTCCTAAGCCCGCAACTGTTGGCGCAGGGACTCGATCCTGCTTCGCTTCTCAATCCGCCGGCCGATAGCTGGCCGGGTTATCACGGAGATTACTCTGGCAGGCGCCACAGCGCGTTGGCGCAGATCACGCCTGAGAATGTGGATGAACTCGGCTTGGTTTGGGAGTTCCAGACCGATCAGAAAGCCGCGCTGAAGTGCTCGCCCCTGCTGGTGAATGGTGTTTTATATTTCACCGTCCCGAACAACGTTTGGGCTGTAGACGCACGCTCCGGCCACGAGATCTGGCATTACACATACCCGGCCAATAAAGGCTTTCACATCGGCCAGCGCGGGGTTGCCATGTACAAAGACTGGCTCTACTTCACGACGCCGGATGCGCATCTGCTGTGTCTGAACGCCAAAGACGGCAGTGTTCGATGGAACATCGTGGTTGCCGATTCTCACAAAGGCTACTGGACAACCATGGCGCCGCTGGTGGTGCGCGACCACATCATCATCGGCGTTTCAGGCGACTTTGATAATCTGCGCGGTTTCCTGCGATCTGTTGATCCTGAAACCGGCAAAACCCAATGGGACTGGTACAGCACGCCGCCTGTAGGAACGCCGAACGCGACTTCCGGAGGCATGACCTGGATGACGGGGACCTACGATCCCGATCTCAACCTCATATTTTGGGGTACTGGAAATCCAACGCCAGTATTGAATGGCAAGCCGCGGCCGGGCCCAGACCTGTATACCTGCAGCATTGTGGCGATTAACCCCGATACGGGGAAACTGGCATGGGCATTTCAACCTTCACCGCACGACACGCACGATTGGGATGCGGTGGAGACTCCGGTGCTGGTGGATGCGGATTTCAATGGCAAGCCGCGAAAGATGCTGATGCAGACATCGCGAAACGGCTACTTCTTCGTCCTAGATCGGACGAATGGAAAGAACCTTCTTACAATTCCATACGGGCCGGTGAATTGGGCGCTTGGCGTTAACGAGAATGGCGAACCGATTCCAAATCCTGCGAAAGAACCGGCGCAAGATGGGCGGCTCATCGCTCCCGATGAGGGCGGCCTTACAAATTACCGCTCACCTAGCTTCGACCCGAAAACAGGATTGTTTATTGTCGATGCCCACCCAAGCTATGGGATTTATTTTGCCAAGCAGGCGGACGGAACTTTCGGCTGGGCAGGCGCGGATTACGGTATCTGGGGCAAAGGAGTGTTGGATGCGATCGACTACAAAACCGGCAAGATTTGCTGGACCCATGAACTCGGACCGGGGGGCTCCGGCGCGGGCGTGCTGACCACCGATTCGGGGCTTTTATTTACAGGCGACGCTCTGGGAAACGTGCTGGCGCTACGAACGAATGATGGCAAGACGCTGTGGCACGCCGGTGCGGGCGCCCCCATGGAGAGCTCCCCAATTACTTATCAGCTCGACGGCCGCCAATACGTGGTGACCGGCAGCGGCGGAGTGCTTTTCGCATGGGCCCTGCCAGCCAAATTCCAAAAACTGAGCCCGCGTCCGTGAGGAGATGTGAAAAATCGATGAACGCTCCTTCACAGTCGCGGTTCCGTTGCGCTGACCTAGGCAAGCGGAATTTTTGTGGCAGATCGAAACAACTTTCCTAAGATCCACAACGCCATGTGGCCTGGCTTGGTCGGCAAGGGACCGGGTTCCGAGCCGTACATCGATCTCGACACCATGCTCGATTTGACTGCGAATGCTAGCGTCGATGGAACGCGCTTCGATGGCGTAGATCTCTTTCTCTTCGAACCGCACGTCGATATCGATTCAAGCGATGAGGAATTGGCGAGGCTGTCCGAGAAGATTGCTGCGAAGAGACTGGTAGTTGGTTCTCTGGTCGCACCCGTGTGGCCGAACACCGGCGGCGGACGAGCGATGGGAAGCGATGACGAGCGTACGCGGTTCGTGCTTCAGGTTGAGAAGGCTTGCCGGATCGCTTCGAAGCTGCGCGATCTCGGCATTCGCACATATGGGGTCGTCCGTATCGACTCGGCGTGCAGCCCGGCAGACTGGGCCCGAGATCCACAGCGGAACACGATGCTGATCGCGAAGACATTTCGAGAAGCCGGCGCGATCGCCGAATCGTACGGTGAACGGCTCGCGATCGAAGGTGAGATCTGCTGGGGAGGGATACACAGTTGGAAAAAGGCGCTGGAACTGATGGAACTGGTGGACCGGCCTCAGATGGTCGGATTTCAGGCAGATATGGCGCACACGTTGCTTTATGCGCTCGGGTACAACGCGCCGGAAGATCGTCTGCTTCCGGAAGACTTCGCCTGGAGCGATGACGCCGCCCTCTATACTGCGCTCAAGACGCTTACTTCGGCATTACGACCCTGGACCATCGACTTTCACGTTGCACAGAACGACGCGACCGTGAAGGGCTCCGGTCTGCACGATAAGACCGGCCATCACTGCTTGCCTGACGACCCGAATGGCAAGCTGAACATCATACGGGCCGCAGGCCTTTGGATGCGCGATGATCGCGGAGAGGTGTCGAGAGTGTTCCGTCATGTCTGCTGGGATGGCTGCATGTTTCCGAACAGTGTCATGAACGAGCCCCGAACCTGGAACGCGATTCTTTCGACCATGATCGACGTGCGCGACAGGCATGGCTGGCAGGAATAGAACCCGATTCTGATGGCAACAGCGAAACACGCGCTCGGCATCGGACTCGTAGGTTACGGATTCATGGGCCGCGCCCATTCGAATGCTTACAAGCGCGTCAATGACTTCTTCGATCTGGAGTACCGGCCGGTTTTGAAAGCGGTCTGCGGACGCAACCGGGGGAAGGCCGAGGAGTTTGCAGCGCAATGGGGATATGAATCCATCGAGATCGACTGGAGAACACTGATACAACGGCCGGAGATCGATGCGATCGACATTGCCAGCCCCAACAACACTCACGCGGAGATTGCCATCGCTGCGGCTTCGGCGGGGAAGATGGTTCTGTGTGAGAAGCCGCTCGCCCGTAATCTTGCGGAAGCGGAGCGAATGGTGGAGGCCGTGGAGCGCGCAGGCGTTCCAAACATGGTTTGGTACAACTACCGGCGGGTTCCCGCAGTTACGTTCGCGAAGCAGTTGATTGATGAAGGCCACCTGGGTCGCATCTTTCATTATCGTGCGAAATTCCTACAGGACTGGACTATGTCGCGCGATCTGCCTCAGGGGGGACAGGCATTGTGGCGTTTGGATGCGGAATCCGCCGGAAGCGGCGTTACCGGCGATCTATTGGCTCACTGCATCGATACAGCGATCTGGCTGAACGGACCCATCCAGCAGGTAACGGCTATGACCGAGACGTTCATCAAAGAGCGGCGGCATACGGAGAGCGGACAGATTCAGGCGGTTGGGATCGATGACGCGAGCGCTTTTCTGGCTCGTTTCGAGAACGGATCGCTTGGAACGTTTGAGGCGACGCGTTTCGCTCGGGGCCACAAGGCTCTATATTCCTTCGAATTGAATGGCGAGAACGCCTCTATCGCCTGGGACTTGCACGACCTGCATCGCCTGGAACTCTTTGACTATCGCGACGATGGGAAATTGCGGGGATGGAGATCGATTCACGTAACCGATCGGGAGCACCCCTACATGAACCACTGGTGGGTTCCCGGCTTGCAGATTGGTTATGAGCACACGTTCGTACACCAGGTGGCCGATTTCCTGAAGAACCTTGCGGATGGAATCGCGGCCGCACCTACGTTTCGCGGTGCGCTGGCAACCGAAGAGGTCACGAATGCCGTTTTGAAGTCGGCGGCAAATGGCAATTGGGAAAGTTGCAAATGAGCGGAGTACCTCAGGCAAGCACAAACCAAGATGGCCTGCGCCTGGTAATGCGGTACACAGAGGCGGGCGGGACATTGAAAAGCGCGCGGCCAACGCAGGTGGCGTGAAGGCCCAACCGGTCGAGGAAGGGCCGTGGGACCGGACAACGAGGGCCGTAAGTGAACTGATAAAAAGCGCCGCCCGGACGCATGTACCCGAATGCGCCGCTGAGGATGGCGAGGGCCTTTCTGGGTGACATATTCAGAAGCGGGAGCCCGCTGACAACCGCGCCGACCGGTGAATTTTGAAACAACTCGTGCTGGTGCAGACCTGCCGCATCCATCGAGAGCACGCGAGCATCCGGGAAGCGGCGTTGAAGCAGCTTCACGAAATCAGATTGATATTCGATCAGGGTCAGATCCTCTTCCCGGACACCGCGCGCGAGAAGCGCCCGGGTAAAAACCCCTGTACCGGGGCCGAGCTCAATGATAGGGCCTGAATCGGCCGTAATTTCGCTCGCCATCAATTTTGCCAGCGCGAGTCCTGAAGGCGCGAGTGCGCCGACGGAACCGGGGTCCGAGACCCAGGCGCGAAAGAAGGACAGCACGTCACTCGTGCTCATGCAGCGTCTTACAAGTTTCCCTATCGCTATAGTATCGACACTCACAATTCCGACACCTGCTTGACCTCACACTGGTAGACTTGTTGCTGAAACCGAACCCGCGAGTCTTTCATGCCTCATCTTGACTTGCCCCGTACGCTCGGCGCGCTTCGCACCAGCAGATTTTCCGATCAGCTTGACGCCGATCGAAGCCTTAAAGAAGAACTCAGATCGAACCTGATCTGCAAACTGAACCGGGATGAAACCCTTTTCCCCGGGATCATGGGATTCGAGGACACGGTCGTTCCTCAAGTAGTGAACGCGATCCTCTCGCGCCATAATTTCATCCTACTGGGTCTCCGCGGACAAGCTAAGACACGCCTGGCGCGTATGCTTACGCGGCTGCTGGATCCATGGATGCCGTATATCGCAGGATGCGAGATCCGGGACCATCCATTCCACCCCATATGCAAGCAGTGCCGCAGCAGAATTGTCGAACTGGGGGATGAAACGGAAATCGCTTGGGCGAGCGCCGACGAGCGATACATTGAGAAACTGGCTACGCCCGATGTCACGATCGCGGACATGATTGGCGACATCGATCCGATTAAAGCTGCGCGCTCGGGGCAAGACATCTCAAATGAACTCACGATTCACTACGGCCTAGCGCCGCGCGCTAACCGAGGCATTTTTGTGATTAACGAATTGCCCGATCTCGCCGGTAAAGTGCAAGTGGGGCTCTTCAACATCATGCAGGAAGGCGACGTTCAGATCAAAGGCTATCCGGTCCGCCTGCCGCTGGATGTTGCCCTGGTGTTCACTGCAAATCCGGAGGATTACACTGCGCGCGGCAAAATAATTACGCCTTTGAAGGACAGGATCGGCAGCGAAATTCGTACCCACTACCCGCTGACGCCTTTAGAGGGCATCGCAATCACGAAGCAAGAAGCCTGGACACGCCGGCGCTCTCCCGTCGAGGTTGAAGTGCCCCCCTACATTCACGAGGTGACGGAGCAGATCGCATTTCTGGCGCGTGAGGACAAACGGGTGGATAAGCGTTCCGGAGTTTCGCAGCGCCTGCCTATCACGGTTCTGGAAAACATTGTTTCTAATGCCGAGCGACGCGCGCTGAAGGCGAGAGAAGCGAACGCAGTCCCGCGGATTCTCGATCTCTATGCGGCGCTTCCATCCATTACGGGAAAGCTTGAATTGGAGTATGAAGGAGAGCTGAAGGGCGGAGATGCGGTTGCACGCGAAATTATCCGGGGCGCGGTCGGCAAAATTTTCAGCTCGTATTTTGACGGCGTAAACCTTCGACAGGTAGTGCAGTGGTTCGAACTCGGCGGCTCCCTGCGGCTGGATGAGGACATGCCCGCTCAGCAGATGGTGGAAGAACTAGGCCGGATTCAGGACTTATTGCAGCACACCAAGAAGCTGGGATTAGGCGCGAGCGAACCGGATGCGATGCGCGCTTCTGCCGGGGAATTTATCCTGGAGGGCCTCTATGCGCATAAGCGTATCAGCCGGAACGAGGAACTGGCTTTCGTGGCCGGAGAACGCCTATCGCGCGAGGAGCGCGGGCGCGATGAACCGGAACAGTTTGGCAGGCGAGGCTACGATCCACGCCGAGGAGGAGGCGGGCCTGGTGGAGGGCGGCGGAACCTGAACTGATCGGGCGGGAGTGGTGAGATGCGGCGGATCTCTTACACAAAGTTCACCGAAGATGATCTCGGGATCGAAACCGAAGATCTGCTGCGTGCGCTTTCGGATTATTTCCTGCAAAGCGGCTTTCAAGATCCCTACCTGCAGTTCTCCGAGATGAACCAGCACACGCTGGAACAGCTTAAAGAAGCGATTGAACGCGCGTTGCAGAGCGGAGATCTCTTCAACCCCGATCAACTCGAGCAGATGCGGCAGCGTCTGCAGGAAATGTCAGCCCAGCAGCGCGAAGAACTGGTTGAGCGCCTGATCGACAAGCTGGAAGAAGCAGGCTACATCAACACTGAAGGCGAGCCGCCGGAAACTCCGTCAGCGCCCGGATCGCAGGGCGGTCCCGAGAGCCGGATGGAATTCGAAGTTACGGACAAGGCCATTGACTTCCTCGGGTTTAAGACACTCAAAGATCTGCTTGGTTCGTTAGGCAAGTCGAGCTTCGGGGCACATGATACGCGGGATCTGGCGACCGGGGTCGATGCTAGCGGCGGGGCTAAATCTTACGAATTCGGCGATGTGCTGAATTTGGACGTCAGCGCGACTCTGTTCTCCGCAATTCAACGCGAGGGTCTAACCTTACCGCTGAACCTTGAATATTCCGACTTGTTTGTACATCAGTCGGAATATCAGAGCTCCTGCGCAACGGTGCTGATGCTCGATTGCAGCCACAGTATGATCCTCTATGGCGAGGACCGCTTCACCCCGGCGAAAAAGGTGGCGCTTGCGCTTGCGCACCTCATTCGGACGCAGTATCCTGGCGATTCGCTGCGCTGCGTGCTGTTCCACGACACCGCCGAAGAGATGCGGATTTCCGAGCTGGCCCGCGTGCAAGTGGGGCCCTACTATACGAACACGCGCGACGGCCTGATTTTGGCGCAGCGGCTGCTTGCCCAGGAGAAGAAGGATATGAAGCAGATCGTCATGATCACCGACGGTAAGCCTTCCGCCCTGACGCTCGAAGACGGCCGAATCTACAAGAATGCCTTTGGACTCGATCCGCTGGTGATCAGCCAGACTCTGGAAGAAGTCGGTCGCTGCAAGAAGCGCGGCATCCTGATCAACACCTTCATGCTGGCCAGCGACTATGGGCTGGTTCAGTTCATACAGAAGGTGACACAAATGTGCCGCGGCAAGGCGTATTTTACTACTCCTTATACGCTTGGAAGCTATTTGTTAATGGACTACATGAATCGAAAAACCAGGACGATCCATTAGCGAAGGGTGTTTCGATTGGTAAGTTGCTTCGCAAAGCCTATAGGAGTTGGCCGACACTTTGAGATTACAAAGCTGAAAACCAAGCCAAGAGCGGTGCTCCCCGTATTGATCAGCACGTCTCGAATCGCCGGATCACGCCCGGGAAAGAGGAATTGGAGCAGTTCGCTGCAGGAGCCGATTACGGCTCCTGCCACCAAGATAGAAACGACCTTACCCGGTGCATTAGGGAGGGCTCGCCACAGAAGTATCGCAAAGATGAAAAATAAAGCGACGTGGACGCTTTTATCGGCCAAGAGGTGGACAAGGTCGTAAGAGGACGTGCCGGGCTGCAAATGCTTCACAAGCAATCGCGATAGAACGCTGAACGCCTCTTCCGATGACTCGCCGGCGACTGTAGTGGAAGAAAAGAAAATCAGTCCGATCCAAGCGATCGCCGCCCAGAGCCAGGCATTCATCCGGACAACGGTCATGCAAGTCTCGGAAGCGGAAAGAACAAGCTCAATTGAAGATTGTAACTTGAACTCGCGACGGCTCCTACCCTTCGTCGCGCAAAGCGACGACCGGATCGACATTCATGGCGCGCCGCGCTGGTAAATACGTAGCGAAAAGTGCAACCACGGTCAAAATCACAGCCACGCTGGCGAAGGTGGACGGGTCGCTGGCCTTTACGCCGTAGAGAAGACTCGCAAGCACTCGCGTAATCCCGAAGGCGATCGCCAGCCCGGCCACAACTCCGATGATGGCCGGAGTCATGCCCTGCCGTACGATGAGCTTTAATACCTGCCCCCGATCGGCTCCTAAGGCGATGCGGATGCCGAGCTCTTGGGTTTGCTGCTCGACGGCGTAGGACATAAGACCATAGATACCGATGGCCGCAAGAATCAGGGCGATCGCCGCGAAGATGCTGAGCAGTAGCATATTGAAGTTCTGGCGGGAAACGCTCTGGGCAAGCACCTGCTGCATGCTGCGAATTTTCGACACCGGCAGTTGCCCATCAACCGCCTGCAATTCCCTTTCGATCACTGGGCGCAGCGAATTCACATCGAGCGACGACCGAACGCACCAGGACAGCGGGATGATGCTCGAACCCAAATGGGTGAGGGCATCCGGCACCTGGCTTTGCGGAACGTACATCACGCCGACGTCCGTGTCGCTCAAGCCGGTTTCGCGAACATTTCCGACAAGGCCTACAATCTGCCGCGGAGCATCTTCAAATTGCGGACCAAGTCCTTTTCCAATCGTGATTACCTGCCCGACCGGATTCTCCTTCGGCCAGTATTTTTTCGCCATCGCCTGATTGATCAGCACAACCCGGCTGGAATTGGCAACATCGCGCTCATTGAGCAAACGCCCGCGCAGGAGCGGGATCTTGAAAACCGCGAAATAGTGGGGCGTGACAAAGCGCCATTGTTCATCGCCGTTATACATTTGGCCGGCTTTCGGCGGCTTACCGGCGATGTTGAATGGCAGGTCGATTTCGTTCTGCGTGGGGAGGACGATGGCCATGCCCACTGCCTGCACACCAGGGACAGCTTCGAGACGGCGGGTCACTTGCACCGCAAGATTCTCTACCTTCTGCGTGCTTGAATATTTACTTCCCGCCAGTGAGGTCTGAAAGGTGAGCACGTGGTGAGGGTCAATGCCCGGATTTGCGGTGCTCAAGCCGATAAAGGTCTTGATCAGAAGGGCGGCAGAAACCAGCAAGACCAGCGCGAGCGCCATTTCGGCTCCCACGAGAATCTTGCGCACGCGATTTTGCTTCCGGCCGGTCGAGGATCTGCCGCTCGCCTCTTTCAGAGTCGAAGAAACATCGGGATTCGAGATGTGCAGGGCCGGAAACAGCCCAAAAACGATGCCAGTCAGAAAGGAGACACCAATCGTAAACGCGACGATTCTCCAATCCAGGATGGAGAGGACGCTCTGAACGTGGTCCGGGCCGGTCAGCCGGGGGATATCACCCGGAACCAGCAGAAGCAGGCTGCGAACGCCCCACGCACCGAGCAGGAAGCCGAAGATCCCGCCCAGACCCGCGAGAATCACGCTTTCGGTCAACAACTGCCTGACAACCCGCCAGCGGCTTGCTCCGACAGCGGCGCGAATAGCAAGCTCCTTTTGACGGCTGGCCGCGCGCGCCAGCAGGAGATTGGCCACGTTCGCACACGCGATGAGCAAAACGAAGACGACCGCGCCCAGCAGAACGAAAAGCGCTGTTTTCACATCGCGCACCATGGCATCGCGCATCGGAGTAACGGCCACGCTCTCGGCCTTGTCCATCCATTTGGGGTTGAGCCGGCGGAACTCTTCCCCACGCAGTTTCATTTCGGCACGAGCCTGTTCGACGGTCACTCCGGGCTTCAATCGGGCGGCAATTGCGAGATAGTGTCCCTGATTCGTGCTGTTCGGATCTGCCTGTAGCGGGATCCAGACATCCGCCGGCGGGTCCGGAATAAAGCTATCCGGCATTAATCCAATGATGGGATAGGAATCACCGTTGAGAACGATGGTTTTGCCGATAATCCGCGGATCGCTTCCGAAATGGGAGCGCCAGAGGTTCTGGCTGATGATGGCCGCTTTGGGCCCATTGGGCAAGTCTTCCGGAGCACTGAAAGTCCGGCCGCGCATCGGACTCACGCCGAAGACCTTGAAATAGTCCTTCGAAACGTGCAGTCCTTTCACCTGCTCGGGCCGGTCGCCGGTAGAAATATTCAGACCAATGGCGCCTTGATCATAAATGGTCATAGCGGAGAAGACGTTGTTGTTACGCCAGACCATGTACTTCGGGATGGAGTTGGAATAGCCGACGCCCTGCGCGTAGCGGCGGCCGAGTTTCATGATGCGGTCGGGTTGCGGATAAGGAAGCGGCTGGAGAAGGACCTTGTTTACGACGCTGAAAATTCCGGTGTTCGCGCCGATGCCCAGAGCGAGCGCGGCCATTGCGACAGCGGTGAACCCGGGGCTCTTGCGCATCATGCGGAAGGCCTGCCGGATATCCGCGATCAGGGACTCCATATCGGTCTATACGCTCTGGCTACCATGAGAGTTCCGGAATCTTCTTCTTCAAATGTCCGACTCCAAACGCAATAAGCCCGGTGATGATGCTCTGGGGATGAATACGCCGATTGAGCGCCGCGACCTTCTGAATTCGACCCTGCTTGCGGCCGGGGGCATCCTGCTGAATGCCGTAAGCCCATTGCAGTTGCTCGCTGAGGAAGACTGGACCGGCTACGGGGGCGTTGGCGATTACGCCAATTCGAACGGCAACACTTACGAGGTGATGAAGGCCGGCCACCAGATTCGAGATCGCGTGTTCGAGGGCAAGGCGACGAATCCGGTGGATACGCGCGAAGAGTTCGACTGTGTGATTGTCGGAGGCGGCATCAGCGGCCTGGCGGCTGGGCTATTTTTCAAGCGACAGGCGGGAGAGAACCAGAGTTGCCTGGTGCTGGACGACCATCCTATTTTCGGAGGCGAAGCGAAGCGGAACGAGTTCGAAGTAGACGGGCATAAGCTGATGATCCACCAAGGGTCGGCAGCCTGCTTCCCTCCCCTGCCGAACACCTTTCTTTCCGAATTCTACGACTCAGTTGGAATCCGGTGGAGCGAGTTTCAATATCAGAACTGGAGCGGCGCAAAACCAGCGATGGCGCTGGAGACAGCGCCGTACCCCACCGGCCGGGCCACTTCCGGTTTCTTCTTTGGCGCAAAATTCGGCCATCCCGAAGGGTTGTGGCTGATGGATCCCTGGGGAAAGCAACTGAAGGGAGCGCCCATATCTGAGCGGGCGCGGCAGGAATTGCTGCAGATGAAAAACGCCGACCGCCAGCCGTTTTCGGAGCACCGCTACCAGCCCAAAGAGCATGGCGA
>DATIMA010000031.1:0-2911 GCA_035475915.1 Bryobacteraceae bacterium | reverse complement strand
GATTTCCGACGACCAGGAACTCGCCGCGTTCAGCCCTGCGCCTCAAAATCGCCCTTTGTTTCCTTGATTTACGTCCCGTAGGTCTTTTGTTCGATTTAGCGGCAGGCTGCTTGGCCGCAGGCCGAATTAGGACCGGTACGGGTGGCGGGCTGTCCCACCCTCCGCCCGCGTGATATTGGGTTCGGCCTTCGTCACATTCTGACTGGTCAGGTGCTCGTTCTACGCCCCCGGCTTGTTCTGAAGTGCTTTCAATATCCGAAGTGAATTTCCTGAGCGCCTCAATGAACGCTTGAACCTCGTGAAGCTCAGATTGAGTTAAACCTGCAATCCCGAACGACCTCTGGGCAGTTGAAGTTTTAGCTTCGGTCATTACCATGTGTGTGTCCCCTTATTGTTTGTTGCGGAAGCCGATTCCGCGCACAGATCCAGATCACGATGACGGCGCGTCGTGTTCCGAAGTGTCTTAACGCACACGAGCTTACGGGCAACATTCATTCGCGCGCATCTCTCCTAGCCCTAATACTGTTCACTTAACGATCCTGATTCGCTTGGAACAGTCGACTCGACGAGTGCGTTGCGGTTTACGGGGACGCAGTGGATAATTGCTCATTTTTCGTTTGACGCCGCGCGGGTTGAGGCGATTGCGACTGGAACTGACTCGCTCCTGTAGGATCTCCTGAAGGACGGCTTCATGAAAGGGTTTTCTTTGCCGAGGGGGGAATAGCGGCCAAACGGGCCATGCGCCGTTGGACGACGTGTACGGCATGAACAAAAGAGAGCCGATCCGGATCTTCATCCGCCTGCAGCGCGGCTTCGTGCATCAAGCCACGAATGGCGAAATGCGCCATCAGCAAGCCATAGAACTCTTGTTTCACGAGCTCGGGCGTCTTACTCCGCAACACAATCTGGGCACCGCGCAAATGAGTTTTCAGCTCGTCCAAGGCGGTTTCTATCTCCCAGCGCTCGTGATACAACGCTGCCAGTTCTTTGGCGGGAGCCTGTTTGGGATCCAGGATGGTGGTGATCAGTCGATACACCGGCTCAGCGTCCGGCACATCCTTCAGGCGGTAGTCGATCGCACGCACCACGATCGCCTTTCGCTGCTTCCGGCGGTCGGAGGTGGAGGCGTAAATGCGGCTCAGATAGGATCCGTCGGGCAAGCGCCGATCGATCTCCAGACGTGCATTCTGGCGCGTGCGCCACAGCAAATCGGTTCCTGTCTTGGCCGCCGCTTGCCAGAGTTGATAGCTCGGAAAGAAGCGGTCTGCCAAGCACAGCATACCCGTTTGCAAGCTCGGTATCACCTGCTGGGCCAGCGTGATCTCATCAGTGGCATAAGGCGCCATCTGCGCGGCCCACAGCACGTGCGTTCCATTCTCCAACAGCCCGACAAAGCGAAGTTTGGGAAAGGCACTCGATCCGCGACTGGTGCCCGGCCGGCCAAAAGCCTCTTCGTTCTCCGCTGTATCGGCCACATCCAGCGTGCTGCCGTCCAGGCTAACCAGCCGCCAGTCGCGATACCAAGCCCCCTTCGTCCGGCGCTCCGCCATCGGAACCACCACCGCTTCGTACAGCGCCTTCACTGGCTCCACACCTAAACGACTACGCGCCTGCGAGATGCCCGACTTACCCGCTACCTTTACCGCCGCAGACGGATCCAGCAGCCACTGCACTCCTTCTAATAAGCAGCGCAGCACCTCGCGATAGGAGGACCGCATATACAATGCCAACGCAATCACGTAGTACACCATCACCTGTGCTGGCAAATCCCGTTCCCGCACGCTGGCGCGGCCAGTTTTCTCCAACGCACCGCGCACCTTCTCCGGAGGGAAAAATTTGGCAATCACGCCCAGGCTGATGTAATCGGTGATACGACTGCCAGCGGGCAACGTTGCGATTGTTCGGGCCATTCCGCAGCCTCCTGTCTAAAACAGAATACCGCAGAAATGTTTTATTAAGTGAACAGTATTGCGTCTAGACGCCAACGACATCACTTCCCACGCTCTCTGGTCCGTTCCCGGTGACAGGCTTGTCCGCACTGGCGATCCGCCAGAAACGGAAGGGATGCAATCCAGCTTGCCGCGAGCAACAGCAACTGTAAAGCACTTTCTCTAAGCTAATCGGCAATGCGGGCATTTATACGCGCGCGACGTTTGCGCGCCATCGGCAGTCCATGCATCGGTGCTCTTCGATTTGATATAGAATCCGGCGATAGGAGACGGCTATGCCCACATACATTGCAATGCTCACATGGACTCCGCAAGGACTTCAGAATATTAAACAGAGCCCATCCCGGCTCGATGCCGTCCGCAAGGGCTTTGAGGTCTTTGGCGTCAAGATGAAACACTTTTATATGGTCACGGGCCAGTACGATATGGTGGCGATTGTGGACGCGCCCGATGATGCGGCACTTGCCAAAGCGATACTCGGCGCAACATCGCAGGGCGGTATCACGTCCGAGACCTGCCGTGCTTTCACTGAGGATGAATATCGGCAGATTGTGGGTGCATTGACTTGAATGCGGCACACACGGAGTGAGCGAGTCCGAGCGAAGCGAGCGAATAGCGACGCCCTTGCTTCGCGAGGACGAGTGAACGGAGCAAGATGAATGCACTCGCTTTTCGCCTTGCAGGTGCTGCCCTAAAGTCAATTCATAGTTAGGCCCTTGTAAGCGCATTTCGACAGGCACCAGCCCCTATTGACAAGTGACAATTGTCGCTATACACTCAAATTGTGATCGCCCGTTTTCGGCACAAAGGGCTGAGGCGCCTTTACGATCAAGATGATGGCAGGCAAATTCGACCAGATTTGCGGGATAAAGTCAGGCGTATTCTCACTGCCCTTGATGCAGCCGACAGCGAGCAGGCTATGGATTTACCAGGTTTCAACCTACACCGGCTTAAGGCCGATC
>DATIMA010000030.1:0-9348 GCA_035475915.1 Bryobacteraceae bacterium | reverse complement strand
AGCAGCGCCAGGCCCGTGAGCACGAAGTAAGCGCCGATGGTATTTGTTACAGCAAAGTTCAATGCGCCTTGCAGAGCGCCTGGGTCTTCCGTCTTGTAGGCGCATAGCGCAAACGCAGCGGCGCTCATCAGCTCAAAGAAGACGAACAGATTGAACATGTCCCCCGTCAGGCTGAAGCCGCACATCGCGCCCAGAAAGCAGAGGATCAGAGCGTGGAAATGGTTCTCAACGCTATCGAAGTATTTCGATGCGTAGATTAGAGCCGCCGCCGTCAATACGGCCGCGAACGTCGCCAGGCCAGCGCCGATCGGGTCGATCGCAAACGAAATACCAAGCGCAATGTGGCCCTTCGGCTTCCAGTTTCCGAACCAATAGATAATCGGTTGCTGGAGTGACCCTTCGAACAGGAGCGCCCCCGCGGCCGCGGTCGCAACTGCACTGGCAATCGCAATCAGGGATGACCAGCCGCGGGGTAACAGCTTGGTGAGCAGTGCGAGCACCGCCGCCGTGATCAAGGGTGTCACGACCGGTAAAACGGGTAAGAGCCTCACCCTATCCCTTCAGTTTGCGCAGCTCGTCAGGATTCAGCGTGCCGTGGCGCTTATGCACCTGAATAGCGAGAGCCAGCAGCAGCGCAACCACCGTCACTTCCACGACGACGTCGGTCAGCATGAGTGCTTGCACTACCGGATCCACTGCACGCGTACCCACGGGAATATCGACGAAAACAGGGGCCGCCGCTCCAGTCCGGTATCCAACTGCCAGCAAGAGAACGTAACTCGAAGATTGGATGACGCCCACACAGATGATAAGATGAACCAGGTTGCGGCTTGAGATGACGCCATAGAGTCCGATCAGAAAAAGCCACGCAGCCACCGCATAGGGAAGATAGCTCATCACTCCTTCTCTTCCATCAGTTCTTCCAGATAAACAAGCAGAATCAAAGTAAATCCGCCGCTTACTTCCAACCCAACCCCCAAATTAATAAATGGAACCATTCCGCCCGAGGTCAAGGTGCCGGTCGTCCCGAGCGGGAGAAGGTTTTCCAGAAACAATCCCCCGAGCGCCACGCACGCTCCACCGATGAGGATGTAACCGGCTGCTCCAAGAGCTTCGGCGATCTCAATCAGGCGCGGAGCGGCTGCCCCTCGAAACTTTGGATAGGAACCGCACAGGTAGAGCAGCAGGGGAGCACTCGAAAGGATGACTCCTCCTTGGAACCCGCCGCCCGGGGTAACCTGCCCGTGCACCACGATGTACCAGCCAAATAGGATGGTGGGAGCCATCAGCAGCAGCGTGGTTACCCGAACCGCGTCGCTCACCGGCGGCACTTTGCGCCCAGGCGCTTTGTCTTCGTGGTCGCCCGCTGGCTCATCTTTAGTCCTGCGCATCAGCAGAATGACGCCCAGCACGGAGGTGAACAGAATGAACTCTTCTCCGAGCGTGTCGAATCCGCGAACATCGAAATTAACGGCAGTAACGGCATCCGTGATGTGCCGCTGCGGCACGCTGATCGCGTTCACGATATTCGCGTAAGAGCTGCTTACGTGCCCAAATGGCGGAAGGTCCGCATAGCCCCAAACGAAGCACAATGCAAGCGCCGCTGCCGAAATCAGGAAAAATCTTTGTCTGATTCGCCTCGTCATTTTTGGGCCTTCCGGCTCTGCTTCTTTACGCGGGCAAGCGCAAGCATGATCATCAGAGGCAGCGCTATCGCGCCTACAACAATTTGCGACAACGCTACATCGGGCGCTTGAAAAACAAAAAACATGATGCCCAGCAGCAGCCCGTAAAAGCTGACAACGATCGCCTGTGAGGTTGGATCGCGCGTGAATACGACCGCCGTCCCCGCGGCTGCCACAAACATCAAAATGAGAGCCTGTAGAACGATCATTTCTTCTCCGGGGCCGTCGGGAAAGTTTCGTTGTCCGTGGGCGGCCACTGACCCTTGCGGCGAATCCGACCGGCTCGCGCACTGGCATGCGTCAGCACCGGATTTGCCCAGAAGAGCAAAATGGCAATCAGAATCGCTTTGACGGCGGTTTGCGAAAAGCCATCATGAACCAGGATGGCGGCCGGTATCGCGACAGCTCCAATCAGCGATGCGGGCGCCAGAAAATGGAGCTGGTCGTAGAAGTCTCGGGTCAGTAGCAGGCCCAGAGCGCACAGTAGAAAACCGAGCACGCCAATCGCGAGCAGCACCCAGACTAAAGCATCGCGAGCGTTCATAACCAGCGTTCCAGAAACCGCGCAAAGACAAGTCCGGCGCCGAACGTAAGCAGGGCGAGCGTAAGGGCGATATCCGCAAACGGCTCACGATGAAATCCTTCCGCGAGGAGCAATAGGACAATCGCGGCCATCACGCTGCCGGCTTCAAGTCCAATCAGTCGGTTCATCGCATCGCCTCGAATGCACAACACAAAGCATGGAATCATGCACACGAGCACGGCGATCGCGCACAAAATCCAGGCGTTCATTATTTCTCTAGCTCCTTCAACACGTCGGGAACCGCCGTTCGTTCCAGCTCATGAAAGAGAACCAGGCCGCTCTTCCGATCAATTCCGACCACCACCGAATTAGGTGAAACGGTTGTGAATGCGACCGCCAGAGTCCGCTTGGCGTTCGCTTCAGCTTCCTCACCCGCAGCGCTGAAATAGGTGACCTGAAACAACGAGGGGATTTTCTTGCCCGCCATCAAACCGGCGAGAGCCCGCACCAGAATTCTCATGTCCTGAATAATGATCGCCGGCAGCTTGAACGTGCACAACAGCCATGATGGTTTCGGCCGGAAGCGCAGCGGTACGACCTTTAGCGATAATTCCAGGGCCACGATTGTCGCTAAAGCCGCCGCCGCTCCGGCAACCAGCTCAATCAGGCTCAACTGATAGACAAATAGAAACCACAAGCCGATAAAGCAAATCCATTTACCCAAAAGGTGGAAGCCCAATCGCACAAGTTAGTGATGCAGGCAGACACAAAACATTTCGCCGCGGTGCAACTAAGCGCGGTTAATCAAACTCGCGACATAGCCCGCGCCGAAACCATTGTCGATGTTTACAACCGTTACATTACTAGCACAGCTGTTTAGCATTCCGAGCAACGCCGCCAAGCCGTTAAAACTTGCGCCGTAGCCGATGCTCGTAGGCACCGCGATCACCGGGCATGAGACGAGTCCGCCAACTACGCTTGGCAGCGCGCCTTCCATTCCAGCGCAAACGATGGCGACCCGCGCGTCCATCAGGCGATCGCGCTGATCCAGCAGTCGGTGGATGCCCGCCACCCCGACATCGCAGATTGTGTCTACCTGGTTGCCCATCACTTCGGCCGTCAATTGCGCCTCTTCCAGCACCGGGAGATCGCTTGTCCCGGCGCAGATCGCGGCGATCTTTCCTTTGCCGGTGATGGACCGGTCCCGCCAGACTCGAACTACCCCGGAAGCGGGAAAGTACTCGGCTTCGGGGGCAAGTTCCGCGACCCGAGCAGCCATTTCTTCGGTTGCCCGCGTCAATAGCAGATTCCGCGACTTTGCCAGCAGAGCGTTCGCGATACCAGCCACCTGATGCGCTGTCTTACCCTGCCCCAGAATCACTTCGGGCATTCCATGCCGCATCGCGCGATGATGATCCACTTTCGCAAAACCAAGGTCCTCAAAAGGCAGGTGACGAAGCGCTCTCATTGCCGCATCGATATCGGTTCTGCCATCGCGCACTCCTTCGAGAAGCTGCTCAAGTTGCTGAATGTCCATAATGACAAGGTCAGGCGCGCCCCGACCCCTACGCCCTAAAATGGTAACGTGGCTCGTTTCTGGACACGCCTGCGGCTCACGCTTGACATGATTAAGTTCGAGCACTCTGTGTTTGCGCTGCCATTCGCGTTGACCGGCGCGCTTTTGGCGTGGCGCGATGCCGCATTTCGAATTCCCGGACTGGGCTGGCGATTTCTGTGGATCATTCTGGCTATGGTCTCTGCGCGTTCGGCTGCAATGGCATTCAATCGTATCCTGGATGCGGGCATCGATGCTCGCAACCGCCGCACCGCGAATCGCCATCTTCCGGCGGGGCTCCTTTCCACTGGGTTCGCCTGGGGCTTTACGGTCGTCTCTTCGCTCGTTTTCCTCTGGGCCGCCCGGCAGCTTGGATTCTGGTGTTTTGCGCTGGCGCCGCTTGTCCTGGCCGTCCTCTTTTTTTACTCCTTCTCAAAGCGCTTTACACTTTTCTCGCATCTGATCCTTGGCTTCTGCCTGGGGATGGCCCCGGCTGCGGCCTGGATTGCCATCCGCGGCGTCCCTGATCCTCGCATTCTCTGGCTGACCGCGGCCGTTATGTTCTGGACCGCCGGTTTCGATGTGATTTATGCCTGCCAGGATTTCGAGTTTGATTGCAGCGAAGGACTATTCAGCATCCCGCGCCGCTTCGGCCTCGCCGGGGCTCTGCTCATTGCCCGTACGCTGCATGTGGCAATGATCGTGTGCCTGGTGGCGCTTGTCATCGCCTTCCATTTGGCGGCATTGAGCTGGCTGGGAATTGCCGCTGTCCTTGCACTCTTAATCTATGAACACCGGTTGGTAACCCCTCACGACTTTTCGCGTGTCAACGCCGCCTTTTTCACTGTCAATGGTTACGTGAGTCTGCTCTTTTTTGCTTTCTGGGCGGCTGACATTCTATTGCACCGCAGTTATCTGTTAACAAAATGAGCATCCTCTTTCCACTCCAGAGCAGACCTCCTGCTGTCGAAGACTCTCATCTGGCGCCAATCCTTGAAAAAGTGATGGCTCACCAGCGCCTGTCATATGAAGATGGCGTGGCCATGTTCCGGAGCCCGGATATTCTGGCACTCGGATATATGGCGAACATCGTGCGCGAACGGCGGCATGGCGATACAACCTACTTCAACGTGAACCGGCACATCAATCCGACCGACGTTTGCGTCGCGAGTTGCCGCCTGTGTGCGTTTGGAAAGAAGGCGAAAGACCCGCACGCCTATACAATGTCGCTCGAACAGGTATGGGAAGTTGCGGGAAAGGGATATGCGGAAGCTGTAACGGAATTCCACATCGTCGGCGGCCTGCACCCGGAACTGACGCTCGATTGGTTCTGCGAGATGATTTCCGGCCTGAAGGAACGCTATCCGGACGTACACCTGAAGGCGTTCACCATGGTTGAAATCGCGTACCTGGCAAAGCGGGCCAAGCTTTCCGTCCGCGAGACTCTGGAACGCCTGAAGGCGGCCGGTATCGACTCCATGCCCGGCGGGGGAGCCGAGATCTTCTCCGAGCGCGTCCGCAGAATCATTTGCGATCACAAAATCGACGGCCAGCAGTGGCTGGAAACCGCGCGAATCGCTCACCAGATCGGACTGAAGAGCAACTGCACCATGCTTTACGGCCATTTGGAGGCTGCCGAAGATCTTTCCGATCACCTGGTGAAATTGCGCGAGTTGCAGGACGAAACTAGTGGATTCGTAACCTTTATTCCGCTCGCATTTCACCCGGACAATACGGCTCTGGGCCACTTGCCAAAGACCAGCGGATTTAACGATCTGAAGCAGATTGCCATCTCACGCCTGATGCTCGACAACATTCCGCACATCAAGGCCTACTGGATCATGATGACGCCAAGCGTTGCGCAAATTGCACAGCGATTCGGAGCGAACGATATCGATGGCACCGTTGTGGAGGAGAAGATCTATCATGACGCCGGGGCGACAACCGCCCAACATTTACGCCGTCAGGATCTTTTGCGGTTGATCAGAGAAGCCGGCCGCGAACCGGTTGAACGCGATACCGCTTACCGGCCAGTTACGCGCACGGAATCCGCTTTAACCGTGCTGGTTTAATTTACCGCCTGACCACTCCCTCACGGTCATGGCTCCGTCCTGAGCCGCGCGCGCCCGCAAGCTCAGGATTATCCTTCGGCTCACGACGATAGATATAAGCCGATACAGAACCGCGACCGCAAGAAGCCGTGAAAAAATCCGGGACTGACTTAAGCGTCGTCCGTCAAATGCTTGAAAACGTAATCGCTCGACCCGGCGCGGCTGTCTGTCCCGTTGATTTTTTCACGGCTTCCAAGGAAGCGCACACCTCCAGGCGACTTCTAGCGCAGCGGTTTTCTCGAATTTTGCGGCGGAACGTAGCAGACCTAATCGGTTGCTGCCACTCGAACGCCGCGCAGCGTAGCAATCAATTTGCCAAGAAACGTGAGCCGGGGCGGCTTCGAATCGGACGTGTGGTCGGCCAGAGCGTTCCTAAGGAACGATTCAGGCACATAAATTGCGCCTTCCTGCCCCATAGAGGCAAGCCACTGCTTTGCAGCATCGTCCACATACTTCAGACCGCGTAGATCGAGTATCAGTTTCCGCGCGCCTAATATGGTCCGTGCCGTGCGCCAGCAGCCGTTCAATTCGGATAGTTCCGCTTCTGTGAATTCACCGATCAGTTCGAGGCGGCAGGCTTCCGCGCCATCGTGAACGTAATATTTGAAAAAGGACGAACGGGCCAAACTCCCGGCGTGCCTTGGGTTTGCCGGTAGCCGTACACTTGTTTGAGCCGTAAGCTGTTCAGTTGGACCGTGCATAGCTCGCTAGGTTGGATTCTTGCAGGGCAATCTCAGTTCCAGCTTTTTCCCGCGCCCTTATCTCCTTATCGCTCTCATCGAAAGAGCTTCTTAAGGATAAAGTACCCGAACCCCACTTGCCAACATCCCAGTAGATTCCGAGTGGGGAACACAAAATTGACGGTAGCTCGTCGATGCCGGCAGGCTTAATAAAACGGCAGTACCCACTCACGTCTAAAGTGGCGTTCTCGGAATGCCTCTAACATGGTTCTGCTGGTCAGGCGGGTGATGAACCAAGATCAAGCGCGTACGCCAGAGCTCTTCGGATCTCCGCCATCGTGTGCTCCGGCATTATTCCGATCTGCCGTTCTAGCCTGATATTTGGAATTTAACCCATGGAAGGTGTGGTTGACATGGATGACTAGTCCAGCATAATGGCTTCAGAGGACGAATTCCCGGCCAGCGCCGCCGAAGAGCTGCAGCATGCGGGCTTCACTATCATTCCTGGTCCGATAGCCGTCGACCTACTGGCCGGGTTTGCGGCGGCTTACGATGCGGCCATGGCTTCCGGGGACGCGCCGGACTTGAAAGTCGCCAGCACGACGACACGTCTGTACGACTTCGTGAATCGGGGTGTCGAATTCGACGATCTATACCTCTATCCGCCACTTCTTCGTGCGTCTCATCACGCGATCGGAGGGTCTTTCAAGTTCAGTTCCATCCTCGGCAGAACGCTGCGACCGCACACAGCCGCTCAAGATCTCCATGTCGATATCAAGCGCGACTCAGAAGATTTGCCAATGGTTGGTTTCATCCTGATGGTTGATGAGTTTCGGTATGGCAACGGCGCTACCCGGTCTGTACTGGTCTCGCCGGATGAAACCGGAGACGCTAGCGCGCATCAGTCCGCTCGCGCGATATGTGCTCGCTCTATAGGTGCAACAAGCATCAGCCAAGGTTTCAGAGGCGTCCCGATTGCCGCCAGCGTGTTGGCAAGGCATAATGAACCCGGCACAGAGATGAGCGTATTTTGTCTAGTTCACGGATCAGCCCAGGGCCCGACGGGCTGGAAACTTCTTGTTGCAGAGTTACAGGCGCGCGGCCACGATTGCATCTGCGTGGACCTGCCAACGGATCAACCGGACTCGAGTGCCACTGAGTACGCCCGGCGGATCGGCGAGTCGATCGTAGGCGCAGATAGGCCAACCGTTGTCGCCCATTCTGCAAGCGGACTGTTCCTACCGCTGGTTCCAGATCATGCCCAGGTTGACAGGCTAGTCTATCTGGCGTCTGTGATTCCGTTGCCAGGCGAAAGTTTTCTTTCCCAAGTTCAAAAACATCCCACAACATATCGGCCGGATTTCCTTCGAGTCAAACCGCCAATCGATGATGCAGTGGCACAGCACTACTTGTTTCATGACTGCTCGCCGGACGTGATTCCATGGGCGCTTTCGACACTGCGGATGATGTATGCGAAGCAGGCCATCATCGAGCAGTGCCCGTTAGAGAAGTGGCCACCGGTGCCTTCCTCCTACATTTTTTGCAGCGAGGATCGGACGATCAATCCGGGTTGGTGGGAAGCAGCAGCTCGCGAGAGACTGCACACAGATCCGATACGGATGGAGTCCGGTCATGCCCCCCACGTCTCCCGCCCAAAGGCGTTGGCAGAAATCCTAGACTCGCTCACGCGTACGGTTGATTGCGCCAAATCGCGTGCAAAGATCTAGGCAAAGAATTCTGAAAGGTACATGCGCGGGCACGATTGCATCTGCGTGGACCTGATGGCGTGAGCGCCCCATTCATTAACCCCCATCCGCTATACTGAACCTGTAAGCGTCGTTCTCTGCCCGGGTAGAACTCCGCCCCAACATCCTCGCTAGCTCCGAGTCCGTAAACAATGTTCGACAACTTATCCGATAAGCTGCAGCGCGTCTTCAAGAACCTGCGTGGGGAAGGCAAGCTGACGGCCGCCAACATGGAGGAGGCGCTTCGCGAGATCCGTGTGGCGCTGCTTGAGGCCGACGTCCACTTCAAAGTTGTCAAACAGTTCATCGAGCAGGTTAAAGAGAAGGCGATGGGCGAAGATGTGCTCACCGCGCTTTCGCCCGGCCAGCAAGTTACCAAAATCGTCCGCGACGAGCTCACCAAGATGCTCGGCAGCCATGCCTCCCGGCTGCGCTTCGCAAACGAGCCGCCTACGGTTGTGCTTATTGTTGGCCTGCAGGGTTCCGGTAAGACAACCAGCGCGGCCAAGCTCGCTCGCTTCCTGATGAAAGAGGGCAATAAGCCGCAACTGGTGTCGGTGGACATTTACCGCCCTGCCGCTCGGCATCAGCTCAGCATTCTTGCAAAGAACGTCGGCACGCCTATTTATGAAGGCACGGCGGAAGAGACCAAGCCGCTGGAGCTTGCCCGTTCAGCGCGCCGCGAGTCGATGCAGACTGGACGCGACGTTCTGCTGGTCGACACCGCCGGGCGGCAGCACATAGATGACCAACTGATGCAGGAGTTGAGTGAGCTGAAAGAGATCCTCAATCCCACCGAGATCCTGTTCGTCGCAGACGCCATGACCGGCCAGGATGCTGTAAAATCCGCCGACGAGTTTCATAAGCGGTTGGGGATAACCGGCGTCATTCTCACCAAAATGGATGGTGATGCGCGCGGAGGCGCCGCGCTGTCTATTCGCTCCATCACCGGCCAGCCGCTTAAGTTTGTCGGCGTCGGCGAGAAGACGGACGCTCTCGAAGCTTTTTTCCCGGACCGCGTGGCCTCCCGGATCCTTGGCATGGGCGAC
>DATIMA010000029.1:0-8666 GCA_035475915.1 Bryobacteraceae bacterium | reverse complement strand
TTGCCCAAGGCGTCCTGATAATTCAGGTCGATTCCCCAGCGATTGGTCTTCAGTTCTTTCCCGGTTCGACTCGCCACGTGTAGTGGATGACTGCAGGCCGATGCCGATTACGTCTCAATAAGCGGCGTTCGGCATAATCACAGTCTGAACGGTCCGCAACAAGATATAGACATCCAGCCATAGGGACCAGTTGCGTATGTAGTAGGTGTCTTCAGCTTCCTGAACTTTCAAGTCTCCATCGCTGCGGGTGGATACCTGCCACAACCCTGTTACGCCAGGCATAACGCTGGCTCGCAGCGTTCGAAAAGTGGCAGGGAAGCTGCTTAGGTGGTATTCGGGGAAGGGTCTCGGCCCGACCAGGCTCATGTCGCCGCGCAGCACGTTCCACAGTTGCGGAAGTTCATCCAGGCTGTAGCGCCGCAGGAACCATCCGATGCCGGGAATTACGCGCGGATCTTTTTTCAGCTTGTAGTGGCGCAGCCAGTTCGCGTTCTCATCGTTATTGGCCTCCAGATATTTCAGAAGCACTTGCTCCGCATCCTGGTGCATTGTCCTCAGCTTGTAAATTACGATGCGTTTACCCGCTTTCCCTTCTCGTTCCTGCAAAAAAAGAGCCGGACCCGGGCTGACGATCTTGATCCAGAGCGCCCAAAACCCGATGAATGGAGTACTCGCGAGAGCCAATGGAACAGCAATCAAAAAATCGAGAATCCGCTTTAGAACGCGTCTGTTCTGGATAGCCGTTGCGTGCGAAACAAGCGCGCCCGGCTGAGCGGCAGTCGCGCTCATGCCGTGGAACTCGCATTTCCGTAGATATTCATGAGTAGTTCGTAATTTCGCTCCGGCGTGTATTTGCGCTCATAGGAGAGGCGCGCCGCTTTCCGCAGATCACGTCCCTTCGCCAGCACCAGCCCGATGCACGCAGCCAGACTGTCCGCGTTACCGGGTTCAAAAGAGCACCCATTCAGCCCGTCCTGGATCAGTTCGGTCATCGATCCCAAAGCGGAGGCGATTACGGGAGTACCGCACGCAAGGGCCTCCACGATTATCATTGGCAAGCCTTCGTACCATTCAGAAGGAAATACCAAAAATCGCGCTTGCCTCAGCAGATCCACAACGCGGCGGTGCTCGCACTGTCCCAGGTACTCCACTTGTTGTAATGTGTTTACGCGGCTTTCGACGAAGGATCGCAGCGGACCGTCCCCCGCAATTTTCAGCGGGAGATCTGGAAGCTTCCGCCATGCTTCCAGCAGCGTTCGTAGGCCTTTCTCTTCCGAGAGCCGACCCGCAAACATCGCGTAACCTCCGCTGCCCGGGCCCGCTCCGGGATCGCTTGACAGGAAATTTGGCTTTATCGAGATTAAGTTCGCAGGAAGGCCGCCCTCTACAAATTTCTGTTTCGAGAATCCAGTCAGGGCGATGTACTGCTGCACTCTGCTCGCCCACGTGCCCGCCGCGCGATGCGCAAGCAACATGGAGGCAGCAACGACGGTGGCCGCACGGCTATTCCGGTAGCACGCGTGCCGGACCGCTGGCCAGGGAGTTAGCGAATGCACGCAATCCTCGCAGACCCGGCCTTTACGGTAGAGGGTTGCCCCGGCGCAGATCAAACGGTAATTATGAAGCGTCTGCACTAACGGGACTTGCTCCGCGCCGGCAGCGTGGTGAATAGCCGGCGAGATAAGAGGAAACGTATTGTGCGCATGCACTATATCGGGTCTATGCTCGCGAAGTGTCTCCCGGACCGCCAGATAGCTTTTGCGGCTCCAGATTGTCCGGATGCCCAGCTCAAGCGCGGACATATTCCTGATTGCATCGTTATGTACGGCATAGCGTATCACTTCGTGTCCGTGTCGCGTGAGTAACTCGCGTTCCGCATCGCAGACTTGATCTTCGCCCCCAGGCTGCTGGTAGAAATTGTGAACTTGCAAGACCTTCATGCGGCTGCGTGAACCGGAATCGATTCCAGTGCTCCATTTCTGCTCCCGAAGCGCGCGCGATGCGAGATGCTTGCGAAAGCAATCAGTAACAGGAACCCCACGCTAACGTCATTTCCGGCGCCGGCAATGATGTTCTCTCCCGCCAGGCCGAGCGCGAAGGCTGGAAGATAGACGAGCAGGGGCTTCGAATTTCCTGGACTGCGTTTCCGGATTCCCCGGATTGCGTAGAGCGTGATCGAGCCAAAAAACAGCAGCCAGAGCAGGGCTCCAATCAGCCCCCACTCGTACATGACTCTCAGCCACTCGTCATGCATGATTCGATTCGGATCGGGATTGCGTGCCAGTCCACCCGCCAGTTCTGCGCTATTGCTGGTGCCGTGCCCAAATATGATTCGTTCTGTAGGCGCGCCGCTGATCGCATCAATTGCCCGCAGATCAAGCTCCCGCCGGAATCTGTACGTCCCGAGGCCATCGGATTTCGAATCGCCTCTAAACCCAGCCGTTATCGCGGCCGCGATACGGTTTGAGGGCGCTTCGCGTGCCATGAAGCCAAGGATCACGTCGCCTTCCGCAACGGCGAGCACCAGAAGAACCACTGAGAATCCGGCGATGCAGACCTTCAACCAGGCGGCCGAATCGGAAACGAGCATGGCGATCAGAGTGCTGAGCACGAGCCCCAGCATCCAGAGCCTGCTACCGTCCAGTGCAACCGCCGCCGCAAGAGCACCACAAAGCGGCAGTCGTACGGCGGGCCTCAGCGATTTGGAACAGAGCGCAATGCAGTAAAGAGCAACCAGGAATGCGGCGAATGATTGCGCGCTCGAAAAAGACTTGAACCGTTCTGGTTCCCCTTCGAACGACGGCATGAAGATGGATCGCACTGTAGCAAGGCCCAGCGCGCCGAGCGTTACGGGCAAGACTATAGCCGGCGTAAGATAGTGCCCCTTTGTGGCCCGCATAAACATCAGGCAGATCACGAGCGATGCCGCCATGTGCCCCACCAGCTTGATTGCGAACATCGGGTAAAGGGACCATGAACCTGCGACGGCGGCATAAACAATCAACGCCCCCCAGGCAATGGGCGCGACAATCGTTTTCCCGTGTCCCGCGTAATCCCGCAGCCGCCAAAGCAGATAAGCCGGCAACAGAATCGCTTTTGCGGCGTTCAACGCACCGATACTGGCATTCATACTCCCGAGATCGATGGTTGACAACAGCAGGTACGCGGCCAGGCTCCAACGCAAAGGAGCCAGAGCCGAGGTCACAAACAGGACGATGTATAGGCTGAGCGGCAGCGTCATTCGTCGGACCCGAGCCATGCGGATTTGTGCCGGCTGAGGCCTTCGCGGCGTGACTTATCGAGGCAGGAGGTGACTGCGCCTTGAATGATACCTGCAACGCGAGCGGGGGTGAGTTCCAGCGCGGTTTTGCGCGCGCTGTCGCGCATCCGGTCCAGCGTTTCAAGGGGCGTCGTCAAGCATTCATGAATAACCCCATACATTTCCTCCGGTTTGTCCGGCCTGAATGTCCAGCCATTCCTGCCATGAATTACTAATTCCTGAACGGCCTGGCTATACACGCTTCCTAGTACCGGGAGCCCGGCCGCCATTGCCTCGTTCACCACTACGCCCCAGGTGTCTGCGAGAGTCGGAAAGACCAGCACTCCAGCCTTCGCATACACGCTCGGAAGATGCGCGTAAGAGAGATTGCCCAAAAACTCCACCGCAAGATTCGGCGGACCAGAATTCATTTGTAACTTCTCGCGCAGCGGTCCGTCGCCTGCGAATGTAAGCGCGACTTTCTGCTCCGGATGCCTTTCAGCCCATTCGCCAAGGGCGGAGGCAAACTGTAACAACCCCTTCCGCTCGATCAACTGACCCACATAGAGCAGCCGTATCGGGTTCTCCCGCTTGCCGGACTCGGCGGCGAAGCGCCTCACGTCCGTCGTGTACAGCAGCTTGAATATTTTCTCCGGAGGTGCGCCTAAGCCCGCCATATAATCGACGCCGCCCGTGCCTAGAGCCAGAAAACCTTGCGCGTGTCTCGCCAGTATCTTGCGAATAATTCCCCGGGTCCGCCCCCGCCCGTGTTCGGTCAATTCATTTACTTCCGTCCACAGGATCAAGCTGCTGCGCCGCAGCTTCGCAGACGCCAGCGCGAGCACGCTGCGAAGGCCCATTTCGGTCGATATTATGATGTCGGGGAAAAACTTTCTAAGCTGCGAAACCGTATCGAGTGGGAAATGCACGTCTGTCGTTTCGCTGAACCCGCGCGGATGCTTCCACCGGCCCTTCAACGTGAGCGTTTTCTGCACTACGACGTCGAGTCCTTCCCATTCCAGTGCCCACGGGCGATTTGATTCCATGGGCGTTGAGAGCAGTACCCGGAAATTATCATGTCCGTAATGCTCCGCCAGCGCATCGAGCACCGGCTTGTGGTACGGAGGGATGCAGTTTGTCAGGAACGCGACCCGTGGCAGGGATCACCTCCTGTTTCCATTCGCATACGAAAATTACGCATTCGATTCGCTACGCCCTGCATCATGCTGCGCGCCGTCTTCTTCGCCGCTATCCATGCTGGGATTACGGGTCTCGCTTCGAAATTACATCCGATATTTGCCTGCTGAAACCGCCGCGCCGCGTACCAGAACCACCGCCCTTGCTCTATGACGTGAACGTACGGAAGAATCGGCTGCAGCGTGCAGTAGAATCCGCTCGCGCTGGTTCGGCTGCGCGCGGTTGCGTTCCGTTCGAAGTCCCAAGCATTCTCGTCATCCCGCAAGAGAGCCAAAAGACCTTCGCGCTTCCAGATCCCTGCCTGCGCAGATACTCGGAACGGCGCAAGAGGATGAATCGAGCCGATTGATTCATAGCCGTTCACCCGGTTGTCGGGCGGCGGATTTGGGAACAGGCGCAGCGATGTCCCGTTCAGTGCGCGCAGGGCGCTGACATGTTTGGATACCGCCTCTGTTGAGACGTGCCGGGTCAGAAAGAAATCTTCCAGCAGAAGCAGAACGTATTCGGAGCTGATCTGGTTAAGAAAGAACCGCAAGTTCTTGCTCCAGGACTCATCGTCCCCGGCATTAAGGGTGCGAACCCGCGGGTCATCGTGATGCGCCCAATTTGTTCCCAGATACACAGAGTATGGACAATCCGGCCAATTACGCCAGAACAGATTGAAAAAGGGAGTCCACAAGTCGGAGTACGCATCGCAAGAAGAGACCAGCACTGAACACGTTTCGTAAGCTGCATCTACAACGTCCACCCATTCCCTGTGCGCTGCCAGACTCGAATCATGCATAGGATTCCGTCGCACGCATATTGAATGGATTCAGACCGCGCCGCTGCAGGACGATATAGATGCCTACGGCTGCCGCAAACTGAGATATTACGACTGCCCAGGCCATCCCGTCATATGAAAATCGCGGCGCGAGTACTATCGCCAGAGAAACGTTCAGTACCAGCGCCGCGACCGTGACTCTTTGAAACTGACGTTCCAACCCGAGTACCAGCAGCCACTGGAATCCGAGGACATTGACCCACGCGATGAATGGCGCGCGCAAACTGAGGACTTTCAGGACGCCCTCCGAAGGGGCGAATCCATGGCCCAGAATCAGGGGCACAATCAGGCTTGCTCCAAACCACATCGCGAGCGTCAGGAACAGGCTGGCAGCCGCAACAATGTACAGAGAGAGGGCTGTCGCCCGGGCGGCTCTCGATAGCGATTTCTTCACCAGGGCCGCTGCCCGCGGGTAGAGCACCGTGGTGAAGGGAGAAAGCAGGCCCACTGCGGCCGCGCCGATCTTTTCCGCTCCCGCGTAGTAGCCGACCGCCTGAGGAGACGCAAAAAGCCCGAGTATGAAAGCATTCCCTGCGACATAAATGGTATGCGAACTCCGGAACAGGAACATGGCCCATGCGTCGCGCAGCATTTTGAAGCCCTCATCGAGCCGAGGCCTTCGCGGCGCATAGCGCGAGAACATCATGCCGTGGCCGATCAAAAGGATGACCAGGGACGTGATGCCCGTCAGAGCGAAAACCCTCCACGCGTCGGCCGGTCCGTGGACAAAAACAAAGATCCCGATGGCGGCCGCGGCACGCGCCGATATGTCGAGAATGGAAACAGTAGACACGCGCTTGATGCCGTAAAAATAGTAAGCGGGAACCAGCGCTTTGACGATCTCGGACGCGGCTGCTGTCCATAACAAAACGGGGTGGTGGCGAAACAGCGGTATGACGAGGTACGCCAGGCATGTCACCAGCAGCGCAAGCACTGCCAGCAGAATCTTCGCGCCGCTCACTCCCGCTATGATGCTTTCCACCTCATGGTCCGAACCGGCTCGCGCAATCTCCCGGGTCGCAGAATACAGGAAGCCGTAGTCGACCAGTAAATTGGCGTATATGGCAAAGGATTGCGCCATCGCCAGCAATCCCCAGCTCGCCGGCCCCAGGACCCGCGACAAGTAGGGGACCGTGATCAGCGGCAAAGCCTGATTGGCGAAATGCACGCCGTACACCGCCAGCATGTCGTTTAGCAGGGACGCTTGAATCTTCAGTTGCCGCCAAAACCACTCGCCAGGTCAAACCCCGCGGCGGCCCTCCGCATAATACTTCTTGTACTCGTTGTAGTAGTAATATCCGCTGGTCGAATGTTTATCCACTTCATTCAGGACCAGGCCGAGGACATTGGCGCGAAGCCGGTTCAGGATGCCTAATACCGTTGCAACCGCGGAGCGGCTGGTCTCTCCGGCGCGCGCCATGACGACCACCCCGTTAACCGCCGTTGCCACCTGCAGCGCCTCCGCAAATCCAAGCAGCGGCGGAGCGTCCACAAGCACCATGTCATATTCCTTGGCCGCTTCATCCAGAATGTCGATCATCATGGAGCCCACCAGATCGGAAGCGCGCCGGGATGCAGCGCCCGCGGGCAGCACGTCGAGATCCGGCCAGTGTTCGACCTTTATGATTGCCTCCTTCCAGGCCACTTCGCCGAGCAGAACATTCGAGAGACCTTGCGTTCCATTCAGGTTCAGCTTCTTGCAAATGGTCGGACGGCGCAAATCAGCGTCGATAATCAGTGTTTTGCGGCCCTGCTCAGCGTGTGCGATGGCCAGGTGAACAATGGCTGTTGATTTACCCGCTCCGGGTTCCGCGCTCGTGATCAGGATCGACCTTACATCGCGATCGAAATCCGGAAGCAGGATGGAGTGGCGTAAAGTCCGAATCGCCTCTTCGTAAGAGGACACGCCCTGGAATGCGGAGGCCGGTTGCACAACCGCCTTCGAACCCTTCTTTGACTGCTTGTTGCGCCCGCCGTCTGTTATCCCGGCATACTTCACTAGCCCCAGACTGTTTACCGGCCCGGTTTCGGCATCGTCCAGCGTCGCGGCTAGAGCGGGCCGCGGCATCGTACTCGCAACCCGCCTCATCTCTTTCACCGTTGGCAGCGTTCCCAAAATGCTGGTGTTCAGCGCGCGTGCAGCCTGCTCGGGATCGCGTATGGTGTTATCGAGCACATCCGCCAGGATGGCCCCGCAGATCGCTAGCACCGACGACAGAATGAAAGCCAATATCAAGCTCAGGGCCGTCCGCGGGAAGACCGGCACATCGGGAGGCCGCGCCAGATCGGCAATGCGAATGGAAGTATTCTGAAAACCCGCGTTGATGCCCGCCTCACGAATGCGGCGTTCCAGATCCCTATACAGCGTTTTGTCCGCCTCCGCATCGCGTTTCAGTTGCTGGTATTCAAACGAATGCGCATTCAGCTGGTCGTATTCCGCCTTTGTCTGGGCCAGTGTCTTTTGTAACATCTGTTCCCGGCTGACAGCCTCGTGATAGTCGGTCTCAACCCGTTGCGCAACGTTCGTTCGCATCTCGTCGAACTGCCGCTGCACTTCGCTCAGGTTATTCGCGGCCTTCCGGTATTCCTGGTGAGCGGGGCCGTAGACGGAGGCAATATCTGCCAGCGTTTGCTTCGCCTGATTGACACGTTCATGCAGCTTGTTCAACTCGGCGCCTTGTGTTGAAACTTCCGCGGCGGCAATGCTTCCGCTCTCCATCGCGTTGTTGGCGCTTTCTTTACGCACGCGGTCTGCCTGCGCAGCCGTGTACTCGGTATTCAGTTGCAGCAATCGTGACGAAAGAATATCGGTCTTCTGTTCCGGGTTGATGACGTTGAGTTCCTGCTCGAACTTCGCAAGCGCCAGGCTCGATCGTTCCATCTTTGCCCTCAACTCGTCCAACTGCCGTTCCATGAATGCGGAAAGCGCGCTGGAAGACCGGATGCGTATGTCGAACGTGTGCTCCAGAAACGACTGGGCGATTGCATTCGCTACGCCGGCCGCCAGTTGTGGATCGGGCGAGCCATAGCTGATGTCCAGAATATACGTGTTCACCGGCCTTGTGATCTTCAACTGCTTCAGATACACCGGTGCGTCGCTCTTCCTGCGCGCTTTCTCGGGAGCCAGTTTTGCGAGCTGCATTTCGCGCTCCAGCAGGTGGAACCGCTCAGCCACCGGCCGGAGCACTGCATCCGACTGAATCAGTTGCACCTGTGTCGCCATAAACGCGTCCGCATCGTCGCCGGTTACAGCTCCTTGTGTAGCTTCCTGCCCAATGACTCCGGCAGGCACGCGCCGGTCGATATCGACTTTCGCAGTGGCCTGATACACGGGTGTCAGACGCGAGCAAACCAGGTAGGTCGCTAAAAGGCAAGCTGCAATAAACC